>JAJTCJ010000002.1 GCA_021323165.1 Bacteroidota bacterium
ACCTGCAGTTCCTCCTCCACTGAAAGTTGGCGAAGGATTAGCTTCATTCTTACAATACGGAGTTCCTGTATAACTGAATGTTGCTGCAGGCGGTGTAGTCACTGTTATTGTTGACACTGCAGTTCCTGAACAACTTCCTGTCGTACCTGTAACAGTATAAGTAGAAGTTGATGAAGGGCTTACTGTGGCGGTGGTAACTCCTGTTGAAGTTGCTCCTGCAGACCACGTATAAGTTGTAGCGCCTGAAGCAGTAAGCGTGGTAGTTACTGTGCCGCATACAGCTGCAGAGTTAACTGATACGTTTGGTCCCGGATTAACTGTTACTACCACCGGTGTTCTATAAGTTCCCGGGCATGTTCCTACATAAAATGTTGTTGTACCTGACAAAACCGGGGTTGTAAAAGGAGATCCGGATCCAATAGGTGTTCCGCCTGTTTGAGCGGTATACCAATGGATCGTTGTTCCTGCAGGAACAGTACCGGTTAATGAAGCAGTAATTGATGCAGTGTTGCCGGAACAGATTGTAGCACCTGCAGCAGTAATTGTAAAGTTTGTGATGGTTTGAGAAGTTAAACCTGCACCGCCCATTGTAGCCCCATTAGGAAGAAATTCGGTAAGATGCGGAGACTGAGTAATACCATTTGCCCCACCATTTGCCAATTGAACGGGCGATCCATTAGAAACAGCAATGTATCCCCCTCCTCCTCCCCCACCAGGACCTTCGGCTTCAGTAAGAGGAAAAAAACCTGATGTATTTTGAAGCTGATGACCACCAATGCCACCATTTGCTCTAATTGCAACACCGGAAATAGTTCCTGTTGAATTTAAAATAATAGTACCACCGGCTCCAGCTCCTCCTCCGGCATCTTTACCAGAATTGCTTCCTGAAATAACAGTGCTTCCACCTACTGCACCATCAGATATAATTGAATCATTTCCTGAGCCAGTAATATTTCCGTATGTGACAAAATAAATAATCCCCCCCCCTTTTCCACCGGCCCCAGCTTGATTATTATCCTGTTCTCCAGCTCCTCCTCCCCCCCCGAGATAAATCCTGCCTGTTGAATAATCAAGTGGCCTTCCTCCTAAACCGCCTAGATTATATCTGTATGTTCCTCCCCATGCATTAGTAAATCCTGGTGTTCCCGGTCCCAATGTTATAGCGTTTTGGTTGGAGCTTGAAAAAGAATATCCTCCTCTTCCCCCACCTGAAGATGTTGATGAAGCAAACCCAGCAGATTCCAAGTTCCATGCAGTATTCCAGTTAGTTCCGGAATTGTTAGGATTTCCTTGTCCAGTCCAGGCCGAAGTATTTCCTGCATTTCCACCACCACCACCACCACAGTTCCATACATTTCCACCGCCACCTGCATTGGCGGCAGCTGCACGACAATATTTACCACCATAAGAATTATAATCAGTATCATAACCTGCAATACCTTCTCCTTTGTTGGTACCAACATCAAGACTTATAGATGAATACAAAGTTGTAGTGGTTCGGCCAGTAGTGGTGAAAACCACCCCACCACGAAATCCTGTTCCTGTAGTATTGATCTTCCCGCCTGTGGTGAATGTCGTATTCCCAAACACTTCAACAGCAAGAATTCCCCCGGTTGTTCCATTCCAAATCTGGCAGCTTAATATTCCTCCTGCAGAAATAGTAAGAGTATTATACCGAGGCACCCGAACTATCTGAACTTTGCCCGAAGAAGTGTAATCATTTGTAAGGGCACAGTCTAGATTAATGCTTGTAGAGTTGGGTACGGAGAAAACCTGTGCGTATTCATATTTTCCGCAATTATTATAGTTTGTTACATCTCCCCAACTAGCATTATTGGGATTACCAATAGTTGGTGTAAATGCATCCGGCTGTCCAAGTATAGTTGCACCTTGCATCTGAATGATCATGATAAGATCACCTGCAGCAAGTCCTGATGAAAATCGCGAGTTAGCATTCAAAGAACTGGCTGCAACAGTAATGGTAGTTGCACCGGCAGTCGCATTAGCAGTCAGCGTAGTATATTCATTAACTATGCGACCGGCTGTATTAACAGTAACATTACCTTCTTTACCTCTTTGTGCAACAGCAAAAGAAGACAATAGTAAAAGGCCTGCAAAAAGGCATTTAGAGATATTCATTCAAAAGAAATTAAACGATTAAAAAACGATTGCCAAAGTAACTGTTAAAATTGGTTTTTCCAACACAGTTACATGCTCAATATCAGACGCTTATTTCCTTGAAAGGGTTGCGTGGGACCCATTCGCTAGGCTTCAGATAATCCACGAAAGGTTTTATAATACGATTGGAAAGGGAATTACGATGACGAATATAACATGTAAGCTGATAAGCTTCTGCACCCACTGTACTCTTTATTTCGGATGCTGTACGTCCAAGAAATACCTGCTGCTTTTTATTATCAATTGCTTCCTGGATATAATCATACAATATATTCTGATAAAGTTCCATTTCTTTATTCACCTTATAATCTAAGCCTATAAAATGAGCTTCTACTGCGTTTTTCAGCATAAATGTAGAACGAAAACCAATGAGCTCATTCGAATGGTAATAAGCAATGAAATTAAACTTATCACCCATTGTCCTTTTTAATTCTGCGAAATAACCAGGGGTAAGGGAAGCCAATCTGAACTTTGCTTTAAGATGAACATTATTAAAAAGCTGAAGGATCTTTTTTGAGTTCTTATCAATATCAACAGCATCAAATACCTTTCTTTCTATTGCAAGTCCTTTCTTCATAATGGTCTTCGCACGATTCCTGTACTTTTTGCTCATTGCATTGAGATATTCCTCAAATGTCGACCATTGAATATCAACTATCATATTGGGCTCAACAAGAAAATCATGGTACTTATATTCTTCAAGTTCCGCTGCATGTGCGAGGGAGTCTGCGTAAAAATCTTTTATTAAGACAGCGGAAATATTTCCTCTTAATTTTTCTGCTCTTCCTATGAGATAGATGACATCAGCCAAAGCATCAACTACGTCTGTTTTATTGATCTCCGGCAAACATGTGAATCCATGTTCACCGCTTACATAAGCATTTCCGCAGATAAGTAAACGCATGTTAATTTTATCAGCACTTCTTTTAAGATGATTGGTGAGATATTTTTTGAGATAATCCGTTATAACACATGTGAATTCTTTATTCTCTTCATCTTTCAAACTACCAAAGCTTTCTGAAGAAAAATCGATAACCTGAAAATAGGTTATGGCTACAGGTTTATCCGACCTGTAAATGATAGCATAATGAAAATGCATGTTCTCGGGAGATTCTTTTTCCAGAACATTAAGAAAAGACAATTCCAGAAATTCGCTTCCACAGGCAACGATTGAATTCCAGTGTTCAGCATTGATCTTGAAGATGGAATCAACTAAAGCAAAAGAAAAGTCCGAATTTTTTTTAAGTATAGCAGACTTCTTCTTATTCGGTATCTTATTACAGGAAATGAGCATAATTTGTGATCCTATTATTTCTTGTTCATTTCAGCAAGCATCAACTCTCTTATATATTTAACCGGAGCACTTCCGTAGCTTAAGAACTTTTCGTGAAATTTCTTAAGATTAAACTCATTGCCCATTTTTTTCTTCAGCTCCTCACGAAAATCATATATTTCAGTGTATCCTGTAAAATAACAGCATAATTGTACCTGAGTAACAGATACACGCCTCCATTTGTTCTCAGCTTCTGTCTTTTGCTGAAATGCCTGATCTATCAAAAGCTTCATGGCTTCCTCTTTACTCATATCTTTTGTATGAACGCTATAATCGAGAATTGTGTTGCAGGTGCTTCTTAAATTCCATTTATAATACATTAGCCACATTTCATCTGATGCTTCTTCAGAACCTGTATTATTTCCATAACCATTTTCAAGCATCATTCTTTCTGTGTAAACAGCCCATCCTTCAATCATAGTGCTGTTACCAAACAGTGATTTGATAAGGCTTGGAGATTGATTGCTGTAAACCAGCTGAGTATAATGTCCAGGAATAGCTTCATGAATATTAAGGATCTGAAGTATATAATGATTGTACTCCCTTAAGTAGCTTTCAGCAGTTGCTTTATCCCATCCGGACAAACTTCCAACATTATAGTAAGTGTTGCCATTCTTGTCATAGGGACCAGGTGCAGAAATTGATGCTCCGGCCACCCCGGCCATATAATCAGGTTCCTTGCGCACAACAAGAGGCTTGGAGGGATCTATATAGATCAGATCCTTCTTCTTAATAAAATCAACCAACATCGGAATTTGCTGTGAAATAGCAGATTGGAATGAATCCGCGGCAACATGCTTTTCTGATAACTTGTCTATCATCTGTCGGATCAAAAGAAGAGTATCTGTGGGCTTGCTTTTTTCAGGCAAATATTTTTTCCATAACTTATCAGCAAGAACAAACATTTTTTGATGAAGATCCTTTTTATGCTCCAGTGCTTTAGTATAGATCTGATCAGCAGAGTAGCCTGATTGTATATCAAATTCAAACTTTTTCGAATAAAGTTCTTTACCTAACCTGAAACTACGCGGAGATTTATTATCAAGCTTTTTCAACCAATCAGTATAATCTTTGATAGCAGTAACGGCCATTTTAGCAGTAGCTTCCATTGATTGCTTTTCATGTTCCCCGAATCTTGTTTTATTAAGAGCATCATGAAAATCTTTTTCAAAAACCGATATCCCGCCAAGGTTCTGATCGATAGCAAGCTGAGTATGTTCTAATGTAGGATTTTTAATGTTCTTTTTTGCAGCTTCATAAAAGGCAGGAATATTTGCCATTTTAAGATAAAAGTTACGGAGACGAACATCAAGTGAATCATAATTACCATTTAACATTTCTGCGAAAGCACCTGAAACATTATACTCTGAAGGATTCCATTCGTAGGACCGAAATTCTGTCGTATTCCATATTATTGACTCCAGCTGATTCTTGATCATATGATGATCTGTTTTATTATTATCAGATAAAGCAGAAAGTTCGTAATTCTTTAATGAATCAAGGTTAGCTTTTGCGAAAGCAATTTCCTTTGTCCTTGAGGATTCATCAGGAATTATAAGTACGCTATCATAGTTGTGATAACCCTGTGAACTGGCCCAACCCGGATAGATCTTCCATAATTGTTCAACAAAATTATTTTTATAATTATCGAATTGTCCGTCCCGCTGCGTGGAGGAATTCTTATTTTCTGAGTTAACCTTTGGGTCTCCGCATGAAGCGAGGACCATAATAAAAAGTGGTAAAATTATTTTTTTCATCTGGGATCTTATGGGCAGTAAAGGTAAAAAACAATCAGTTACAAGATTCTTCTTTTATTATATAAAAACTTAAAGCTTTTTTGAAGACTCTATTGCAGTTCCGGCTCAACCTACCCTTAAACTGCCGTATTAAAACACCAGGAGGCCTTTTGCAAAAAGTCCAAAACGACAATTTTACAACACTTTAAAAAGTCGATCTATAAATCTTAATTTTTTAAGGCACTGGAATGATTATATTTGGAAACATGAAACATACAAATCAGATTGTTCTGCTTTTATTAATAATTCTTTCCGGATTTATTCAACCTTGTTTTTCCCAATCTGAAAAGCCCGGTAATTTTTCTATTGACGGCCTTGTTTACGGTTACAGCTTCGAATCTTCAAAAAAATTATTAAGAAAAGAAAAACAGATCAAAGTTGAAGGAGTTTTAGATAAGGTCAATATTGATCTGCTTGAAAACGGAAAGATCCTTACCAGCACTAAAACAAGCACAAACGGATTGTTTTCTCTTAAAATCAAAACAGGGAAAATTTATACGATCGAATTTTCAAAAAAAAGCTATACGAATGTTTTGCTTATTATTGACCTTACCGGAGTTCCTTCCGGAAAAAACATTGTATTCAACGGATCGGAATTTATTCTTCATAATTCTCCGACCAAAAACACATCACAGGAAAAATACCCTTTTGGAAAATTGTATTATAACAAAGAAAAGAAACAGCTCGATTTTGAAATAGCTAAATTCTTATCAAAGAAGCAGCGGGAATCAATCGACAATTCCGTTTCGCTGATGAAACGATCTGTTCAAAAGAACTTAAATAACGTCACTAGTATTGAGGAAACATCTCCTTCTGTGGAAAAGGAGCTAAAAAAGGAAAATAAAAAAACTGAAAATAACACTGAAATAACCACCATCAATAAGTACGATACAATTGATGAATCTTTATTTGTGTTCAGCTCAAAAATTAATAATAATGAGCTACCTATAAACGAATCTGATATAAATAACCTGGAAGATAAAATAAAAGTAGCCAGACTGCAATTAGAAAAGGACAAGCTAACGGCCACATCCAAAGAGGATTTATCAGCGATAAGAAAAAGGGAATTCATCCTTACTGCTCTGGAGTTGCAGCTCCTGGAAGCCAAAAAAGTAATTGAACTGCAGAAGAAAGAGATCTCGACTCAAAAACAATTACTTCTATTAACTATAATATGCATTGCATTACTAACAGCTTTCTTATTTATGATCTTCAGATTTAACAAACAAAAGAAGATGACTTATTTAATTCTGAAAGATAAAAACAAAAAAATCACGGATAGTATCAACTACGCTTCAAGAATCCAGGAATCTATTCTTCCGTCAAATGAGGACATTAAACAGCTTTTACCTGATTCATTTATTTTTTTCAAACCAAGAGATATAGTCAGCGGAGATTTTTACTGGCTTTCCAAGGTGAATGAAAAAACCATCATTGCTTGTATTGATTGCACAGGACATGGTGTTCCGGGAGCATTTATGTCCTTAATAGGCAATACACTCCTTAACGAGATCGTTAATGAAAAACACATTCTTGATCCGGCTCTTATCTTAAAACAATTACATGTCGAAGTAATTAAAGCATTGCACCAGGACTCAGAAAGAACTCAGAGCAAAGATGGGATGGAAATGTCCATTTGTGTTATTGACTACTCAAAAAAAGAAGTTGAATTTGCAGGGGCTATGAATCCCTTATTCATTATAAAAGGCGATAACATCATTGTTCTTAAACCGGATGTTAAAAGTATTGGAGGTGATTTCAAACCTGGTAAAACAACCGAGTTTACAAATCAAAAAATTACAATTGAAAAGAACATGTCTCTTTATATGTTCACTGATGGATATATGGATCAGTTCGGTGGGCCTGATAATAAAAAATATAATTTACCAAACTTTAAAAAGCTGTTATTGGAAATTCAATCCAGTGATATGGCAGCACAAAAAGAAAAAGTTGAAAAAACCATTGAGCAATGGCAGGGAAGTCAAAAACAAATTGATGATATGCTGGTAATCGGAATACGATTTAACTGATCATTCTGAATTCAAAAGGTATATTTTCCACCATAGACTCAAACTCACGACCTTTAATTTCCATCAGATCATCACCATCCGCAAAGCACCAGATTATTGACGCTTTTTTTCCAGATGCGGCAATTTCCTCAAACAACAGGATCATCTCCAGCAGCTGTTTAACTGAACTAGAATTGAAATAATCCAGGCTGATCTTTAAATCAGAATTATTATTGGGCTGAGTTATATAATTTTTCAGCCATGCCTTTACAGGACGATAGAATTCCAATGCATCTTCCGGAAGAGACCTTCCCGAAAGGGAAAATTCACCTGAATCTTTGTTAAAATTCACTTCAGGAGTATCTTCAGTAGCTTTTATTCTTAAACTGTTTTCCATAATTAAACCGTAATACTAAGGGAAAAAAATGACATTGTTTCATCAACAGGTTTAAAATGAAATATTATTTTCTCCGAACTATATTTACATAATTCTATTAAGCCAATACCAGCGTTGCCGTTAGAGCTTTCTTCCTTTAATGTTTTTTTGTAAGCCTTCATCAATTCTTCCTGATTGAGATCAGAAATCTCCTTTAGTTTTTCCTTGAGAGGTTCAACGCTTTTAAGATCAATATAATTTCCAGAAGTAAGAACATACTTATTATTTTTAACGGAAATAATAAAAATCCCCTGGCGCTCACCGTTAACAACCATGGCGTGCTTACTGAGATTTTGAAGCAGTTCGATAAGCATGTAGATCATTTTCTTTTTACTGCCTTCAAAATTCTTCTGCAACTTTAAATTACCTTCAATCAATTCAATAAGAGGAAGAACAGATTCCTGTGAAAAATCCCCTTTTCTGAACATCTGAATATTTTCTGTATTCATCAGATCGTAAAGCTCTTTTGATTCATTGATATGTACCAAACACTGTTGAGTTTCGGAAACCTCTTCTGTTTTTTTGGGTTCCAGACATATCTGAAAAAAGAAGATCGCGAAAAAATAATTTACGAATTCAAAAGAATATTCAAGCTGTGCTCCTGTTTTTCTGGCCATTTCAAGAAGTCCGAGTCCTGCGCCACCCTTTTCAGACAATTCATTATTTTCAAAAGCATCCATGTAAGCACTCTTCAACATCTCCTCAGATAAGATGTTGATGTTTTTCAATTTAATGATCAACTCTTCCTTCTTAGGATGAGTTACAAGATTGGAAGAGCTGATATAATGACGTGTTCCTACATTTCTTACAATAAAGACCTTAGGTTTATTATTCGTTCTTGTAATAATATCCGGTTTGTCTTCATGTCGTATTATATTCTGAAAACATTCAGCAATTAAAAACGACAATCTTTTCTTAAAGAACTGAGGTTCCTGAATGCTTGACTCATTTGCTTTCATCACAGCATAAGTAAGATCGTCATCGAACTGACCCATATACGCGAGACTGAAACGATCAGTTTTTAGTCTGGTGAACAATCTTAAAGCAGCAGATACTTCCATAATTCTATAGTGAAATTTACCTCGTTAAATATAGCTTTTTTTATTAAAAAAACATAACCTAAACTTGCGCAAGCCGTCCATCCCTGCCAGCAACCGCTAATAAAATTAAACATGCAGTTTCCTTAATTTTCCTACTTTAGAGCATCCAAAAATAATCCTGTTATGTTAAAAACACTATGTCCATTAATTTTAATTTCTGTTTTGGCATCCTGCTCAAACAATGAAAAAAAATCTGAAACAGCGAAAATGAATTATCCGGTAACAAGAAAAACAGATTCAGCAGATACCTACTTCGGAACAAAGATCTCTGATCCTTACCGTTGGCTGGAAGACGATAAATCAGCAGAAACAGGCGAATGGGTTAAAGCTCAGAATAAAGTAACCTTCGATTATCTGGCAACAATTCCTTTTCGTGATGAAATAAAAGATCGTTTAACAAAGATCTGGAATTTTGAAAAAGTAAGTGCTCCTTTCAAAAAAGGTAAACGCTATTTCTTTTATAAGAATGACGGTATTCAGAATCAAAGTGTTCTATACGTTCAGGATGGACTTAATGGAAAACCAAAACTTCTTCTTGATCCTAATACCCTGGCAGCTGACGGTACAGCATCACTTGGCGGACTTGGTGTGAGTAAAGACGGAAAGTATCTGGCATACAGCATTAACAGAGCGGGAAGCGACTGGAGTGAAATATATACAATGGAAATTGAAAGCGGCAAAAAGCTGACTGACGAAATTAAATGGGTAAAATTTTCAGACATCGCCTGGAAAGGGAATGGCTTTTATTACAGCGCTTATGATGCACCAAAAGGCGGAAGCGAGCTGTCCGATAAAAATGAATTTCATAAAGTCTATTACCATAAAATAGGCGAAGAACAAAGGAAGGATCAGTTAGTATATGAGGATAAAAGCAGTCCGCTTCGGAATTTTGCTGCATCTGTGTCAGAAGATGAAAAGCTGTTGTTCCTTTATGGATCTGAATCTACCAGCGGAACTTCACTTGCTGTGAAAGAACTTGATAAACCTTCATCTGAATTTACCTGGCTGGTGAAGAATTTTGAAAACAATTACGGAGTTGTTCATAATGAAGGAAATAAGATCTATGTAGTAACCGACAAAGGTGCTCCGAAATATCAGCTTCTTGAAATTGATATTCACGGTAAACCTGATTATGAGAACTGGAAGAAGATCATTCCTGAATCTTCAGATCTTTTGGAAAGTATTTCCCTGTGCAACGGTAAATTTGTTGCGAAATATCTGAAGGATGTTACTACACGTATGTTCATATACGATATGACAGGTAAGCAGGAAAAAGAAATCAAGTTACCAGGAATCTGTAAAGTAGATGGATTTGACAGCGATAAGGACGATAGCCTCGCATTTTTCTCTTACAATACATTTACAGCTCCTGCATCGATCTATAAATACAATATCGTGACAGATCAGATGAGCATCTGGTTCAAACCGGAGATAGATTTTAAATCGGATGATTACGAAACAAAACAGATCTTCTATACAAGTAAGGATGGAACAAAAGTTCCGATGTTCATCACTCACAAAAAAGGGATTAAACTGGATGGAACAAATCCTTGTTTCCTTTTTGGATATGGGGGTTTCAATTCTTATTATTCTCCTGAGTTCCGTATTGACCGTGCAGTATTCCTTGAAAATGGCGGTATTTATGCAATTCCCGGATTACGTGGCGGTGGGGATTATGGCGAAGACTGGCATAAAGCAGGGATTATCTGCAAGAAACAAAATGTGTTTGATGACTTTATCGCAGCTGCAGAATACCTGATAAAAGAAAAATATACATCTTCAGAAAAACTTGCAATTCACGGACGTTCTAACGGAGGTTTATTGGTGGGTGCAGTTATGACACAACGCCCTGATCTCGCTAAAGTAGCCATCCCTACAGTGGGTGTTCTTGACATGCTTCGTTATCATAAATTTACTATTGGATGGGCATGGGCTACCGATTATGGTACAAGTGAGAAAAAGGAAGAGTTTGATTGTTTGATCAAATACTCTCCTTTACACAATCTAAACGAAGCAGAATACCCGGCAACATTAGTTACCACAGGAGATCATGATGACAGAGTTGTACCTGCCCACTCATTTAAATTTATTGCTACACTTCAGGAAAAACAAAAAGGCTCAAATCCTGTTTTAGTGCGCATTGATACAAATGCAGGTCATGGTGCCGGAAAACCTACTTCTAAACAAATTGAAGAATATGCAGACATCTGGAGTTTTGTTTTTTACAATCTTGGAATGAAATATTAAAAAAGCTAATGTCTCAAAGAGAGAAACCTAAAGATAAAAAGGTTTCTCTCTTTGCATTTACACCCACTTATTCCTGTATTCCTCCACTTATTGAAAATGCTGATGAATTGCTAATAATCCGGCATTTATATTCTACATGCAAGGAACATTCGTATTATTTTCGTGAAAATTAACAACCAATTGTTCCAATGAAAAAATTAGCTCTTTTAACATTCACACTTTTATTTTTAGGTTGCTTACGATCATTTGCAAATCCAGGTGATACAGTAGTTGTGCAGACTTTTAATTTCGGATCACCACAGGATGCATGGTTTGTTTTTCCTTCAGATACAGTCCGTTTCGAAAAGATCCTGATGCAATACACTCTGAAATGTAATCCGGCACAAAATCCTGCATGTGGAGAGTGGGATTATCTTACATACACGTATTTATATAAGAACACCGGATTACTGGACAGCACGCTTGTAAACCAGCCTACATATACCGTAAATGGTGTAACACCCGCCACGATATCATATATGAATACTCCATCGTATTCATATTCACCATCCTGGCAATACAACACGGTTCATACAGATACAACTTCACTTAGCACGCATTTAATCGGAACAGGAAGCATTCAGAATAATAACCCATTCGGTTCTTCCAATCCTGTTTCCAGGTGTCAGTATTTGTGGAAAGCTGCTGAATTGACATCGTCAGGAATGGCTGCAGGAAATATTACCGGATTACAATTTTTTCTTCAATCCTTAGGAGGGCAATTAGGTCACATGACCATTCGTTTAAAATCTACAATACTTGATTCTCTTTCACAAAGCACCTTTAATAACACCGGTTTCATCACGGTATATTCTCAGAACACTCAATTCAGTTCAACGGGATGGAACAGCTTACAATTAACTGCTCCGTTCAATTGGGATGGAACATCCAATGTGCTTATCGACCTCACTTATGATAACATGGTTCCATCTGTAGATAATATTGTTGCTGCAACAAACACAACCAGCAGCTCAGGATTGATAAATGCAGGAAACGATCGCTCGGCTTCTTTTCACAACTATGGATACATTGATGTCCCCATGAATAACAAACTCACTGCACTGGATTCATTTGTTACTGTAGCTTATTGGGCATATGGAACTACTGCTTATCAGCCGCAGGATGGGACAGCTTTTGAAGCGATCGATTCGGCAGGGAACAGAATATTAAATTCACACATGCCCTGGTCCGACAGTAAAGTATACTGGGATGCCGGATTCGGAGGCACATCTTACGACCGCTCAAGTAAAACCGCAACCACTGCTGAAATAGAGGGTAAATGGAACTACTGGGTGTTCACAAAAAATGTACAGACAGGTTTCATGAGGATATACCTGAATGGAGCTTTATGGCTCAGTAATTCAGGAAGAACAAAACGAATGTCAGGCATTCGCACCTTTCGCATAGGCAAGGGTAATTGGAATGGCTCTCAGACCTATGAAGGAAAAATTGATGAGTTCGCTGTTTTCAACGCGGAGTTAAGCCTTGCTACAATACAATCATACATGAACAAACAAATCGATACTTCCCATCCTAATTATAACAATCTTGCCTTGTATTACCATTTTGATGACGGCAATTATACCACAGCTGTTGATGCTGCTCCTGGCGGGCATTCCCCGGCAACTTTCATTTCTGTAGATAATCCTTTGCGTGATGCTTCAGAGCTTACAACTAATTTTTCAAAAACAACATTGCGGCCGAATATTACATTTGAGCAAGGAGTATTCACATCTCATTTAGATTCTGTGTTAGTGGTTGATTCAACAGTAAATGCGCCTATTCAGATTATTACTTACACTGACTCCATCAACAATCCCGGAGCAGCAATTGATACAATGAATGTATGGCCGGCATATTATAACAACTATTTATATGATGCGCAAGGCAATGCAATTGATTCTGCACTCGTAACCCCGGACAGCACATTAACACTGGCGTATTATAATTGGTACAAAAAATTTCCGGAAGTAGACCGTTATGAATTAGCAAGATATATTACTCCATACGGAAATGGCCTGAGCCTTGGAACTGGCTGGACCTGGACGTTTGATGTAAGCGATTACCGTACACTTCTTGCTGACAGTGTTCATCTAGCAGCAGGCAACTGGCAGGAATTGTTAAACATGAAATTCTTAATGATAAAAGGAACTCCTCCCCGTGATGTTCTCGATATTCAGAATTTATGGAATGGCGGATTCAATTACGGACAACCCGCTGATCCAATTGAAAGCCATCTGCAGCCGCTTACTATCAACATTCCTTCGAATGCAGCAACAACACGTTGGAAGTCGCGCATCACCGGACATGGAATGGATACTCCGGAAAACTGCGCTGAGTTCTGTGCAAAGAATCACTATTTTAAAGTTAACGGGACGCAACGATTTTCAAAGCTTGTATGGAGAGACAACTGTGATGTAAATCCGCTTTATCCTCAGGGAGGAACATGGGTTTATGACAGAGCAAACTGGTGTCCGGGTGCGGAAGTCTGGACATACGATTTTGAGCTTACACCTTTTATAACACCGGGAAATACTGCAGTACTTGATCACGATGTTCAACCTTACGTAAATACCGGAGGTTGGGATTACTATCAGATAGAAGATCAGTTAGTAAGTTACAGCGCTCCTAATTTTACGCTGGATGCAGCCATCGAGGATATTTTATCACCAAGCTCCGATCAGATGTGGACACGTTATAATCCTGTTTGTACAAGCCCAATCATAAGAATAAAAAATACCGGATCTGCTAATTTAACATCCTTAACCATTACTTACGGACTGAGCGGAGGAACACAATCAGTATATAACTGGACCGGGAATTTACCTTTCATGCAAACACAAGAAGTAACACTCGGCACATTTGCATGGACACCATCTGCAACCGACTTTACTGTAACCCTTAGTTCCCCGAATGGAGGTGCTGATCAGTATGCTAATAATAACAGCAAAACTTCACACTATACTTATCCACCTATTATAATACCACAGTTCGTTATTGAACTGAGAACCAACAATTATCCTTACGAAAATCAATGGACTCTAAAAGACGCAGGCGGGACGATCCTGAGATCAAGAGATGGTACGACCCTAAATGCAAATACAATTTACAGGGACACTGTTAGTCTTGCAGATGGCTGCTACGAATTTGAATTAACTGATTCCGGTGAAGATGGATTATCATTCTGGGCAAACTCAGCGCAAGGAAGCGGATATATACGTTTCAAAAAACTAACACCAGCTGTGATATTGAAAAACTTCGGTTCCGATTTCGGTGGAAAAGTATATTATCAATTCACTGTTAATTCAACCACGGGAATTGATGAAATTTTCGCTAAAAATAATTCCCTGAATGTATTTCCAAGTCCTGGTGATGGTCATGTTTATATTAATATTGATCTTACAGAAAAAGAAAATGGAAAAATAGAGATCAGCGATCTTATGGGGAAAAAAGTATACGATTATACCTTTAAAAACCTTGCTGTCGAAAGCATAGAAGCTGACCTTTCATATCTTCCAAAGGGAATTTACTTTGTTAATCTGAAGACCGATAACAACCTACTAACGAGGAAATTAGTGATCCAATAAACAAATTTAGCTAACGGGATCGCTGATCACTTTAAAATGCCTTTTGAGAAAAAGGCATTTTTTTTGAGAAGTTTATGAGAATATTTTTAAAACCATATTAATATTTCATTAAAAAAACTCAATTATGAAAAAGATTATATTTTGTTTTCTGTTGATCACAGCATATGCTTTCAACAGTGCAAGTGCAAGAACCGGATTTGAACTTAAGAACAAATCCTTTCTGCAAGACAATTCGGGCGAGCATTGCTTCGATGAAAATTCAAGAGTGCTAAATACCGGTATCGGAATGGGAAGCGGATATTACAGCGCTTACAGAGGTGCCGGATATACTTACAAAAATTCTCCTGCTTTCAGTATCAGTTATGAACATGCATTACCCAAAAAATTAGGTCCTGGATATTTAGGCCTTGGAGCTTATTTTGGTTATCAAAGTGCTACTTCCCGCTTCGACAGAGCTTATTACAGCGGCAACTACTACTATTACGAGCACAAATGGCGATCATATTTCATTGCTGCAAGAGGCGCTTACCATTTTGATTTCCTTAACTGGAGACGAGCTGAAGTTTATGCTGGTGTGATAGCCGGACTGCGTATACAAACCTATAATTACTCTACCAATAATCCGGATCCTAAAAACGATTCTTATAAACTAGACCAGGGACGTGCATATCCTGCTATCTCTTTATTTGCAGGTGCCCGCTGGTACTTTGTTGAAAACATTGGCGTATTTGCCGAACTTGGATATGGAATCTCTTATGGAACTGTAGGTTTCAGCTTTAAACTTTAATTATTATTGTATAAAATAAAACCGGCATCTGTTATCCAGGATGCCGGTTTTATTTTTAAAAAATTCGAATTAGATCATATCTTATTAAGTCGCTTAAGGAATTCTTCTTTTTTCCGTTGAGAGACATCTACAGTACTTCCGTCACTCATCAGAACATAACCTCCTCTTCCACTATAATATTGCTTGATGAATCCCATATTAACTAAATGTGAATTATGTATCCTGATAAAATTATGCTCGCTTAAAAAATCTTCAAATTCTTTCAAATTTCTGCTTACAACTATTTTACTTCCATTTACAAGATAACAGTTGGTGTATTTCCCATCAGCTTCACATCTTATCAGATCCTTTATTTCGATAAATACAAGTCCTGTTTGAGTAGTCAAAGCAAGCTTACCGCTATCATATTTTAAAGTATTATAATTTTTGCTTAATGCTTCTATGCTTGGATATTGATTTTCCTTTTTGTGCTTTTCCGCCTGTTTTACAGCTCTGATCAATTCTTCCTCATCCACAGGTTTAAGAAGATAGTCGATGGCTGAAAATTTAAATGCCTTAACAGCATATTTATCATAAGCAGTAACAAAAATCACTGAGAAATCAGGATTTTCAATTTCATTCAGAATATCAAATCCGGACCCGTTGGTTAATTCAATATCAAGAAACAGGAGGTCAGGATTTAGTTTATTAATAAGCTCTAACGCCTGTTCTACAGAACTTGCTGTTTCGATGACGTTCACATTCGGACAATATTGTTTCAGCAATAGTTGAAGCAGTATCCTTCCATTCTTTTCATCATCAACAATTATTGCATTTATCATATCCTATTTATTATCTGTTAAGGGTATTGAGATCGTAACCAAAGTTCCTTCCGACTTATTCTCCTGATCAGTTTTATCGGTATACTTCACTTCAATGTTTGTATTCTTTAAATAATTAATGATTTTTACTCTCTCTTCTGTATTACTAATACCCATTGATACTCTTTTTTCAGAAGAATGTTTCTTCATTTCATAAGAACGGTTTCTACCAATACCATTATCTTCAACTTCGATCAACAGCATAGATGTTACTAGTTTAAATCTCAGATCCAGGTTTCCACCTTTTTCTTTTGGCCACAAACCATGCTGAATGGCATTCTCCACAAAAGGCTGAAGTAGCATTGTCGGAATATCGATTTGATCGGTATCAAGCTCCGGATCGATAAACATATGGAAACTAAAATTGTGATCAACTCTTAATTGCTCCAGCTCCACATAAGAGGTAATTAAATTTATTGCATCTGTTAAAGGCATAAAACTCGAGGTAGAATGTTCAAGTGAAAGCCTGATCAGTTTAGAAAACTTTCCTAGATATTTACTTGCTTCTTCTTTTTCATCAGTGGCAATAAATAATTTTATCGAATTCAAGCAGTTGAAAATAAAATGAGGATTCATTTGTCCCTGCAGCGCTTTAAGTTCAAGGGCTGCATAATTTCTGTTGATCTCCGTTTTTTCTTCTTCTTTTTTTCTGATACTTTTAATACGATAATAATTAAAAAGAAGCAGTGCAGCAGTAAGAAATACACCTATAGCAATATAAAACGGAAGTGATTTCCAGAATGGAAACGGTATACCAAAAGATACCGTTACTTCTTTATTCATATTTACATTCACACTGCCATAAATCCTGACATGAAATTTATAACGACCCGGAGGAAGACCAAGATAACTTGCTACTCTTAATGCAGTTGGATCACTCCATTCCTGATCCTTACCATCAAGCTTGTATTGAAAGAGAATGTTCTTGGATTCTGTAAAAAAAGGTGCTGTGAAATGAAACTCTATCTTTTTAATATTACGGGGAATTTCCAGTGAATCGGTTTTGAAATATTTTGTTTCATCAACAATAATATTTTCAATTTTCAATTCAGGAATGTAAGAATTTTTTAAAAGTGCTGCAGGATCAACGATTGCAACACCCGCTAAGGTTGGGAACCAAATACGGCCTTTTTCATCCTTCATTCCTGCCGGATGAAACCCACCCGTACATTCTGAATTTTTCAATCCATTTTCTTTTCCGAAATGATGTGTGTTCAGGAATACAGTTTCACCATCAGCGTATCGGTTAAGATCATTTCGTTTAACTGAATAGATCCCATGATCAGTACTGATCCAAAATGTACCGTAATTATCTTCCACAATACAGGATATAAATTCATCCATAAAATTTTTCGATGCATTGAATGCGAAGAATTTATTATCTGCGAATCTGCTTAAGCCGCCTCCATAAGTAGCTATCCACATTGTACCTTCATCATCTTCATATATGTATCGTATATCATTATGCGAGAGGCCGTCTTCAATTGTATAGATCCGGGTATTTCCATTCTCGATCATACCAAGCCCGTTCTTTGAACAGAACCATATCCTTCCTTGTTTATCCTGAATGATCTGTTTGATCGTCCCAATTTCTTTATTACCGTAAGGATTGAACTTTCCATTTTTGTAAAGCATTAAACCGGCATCCGTCCCTGCCCATATATTTCCGTCATTACTTTGAAAAATACTGAATACAATATTAAAAGCAGGATTTGCATGCACCGGGAAATGTTCAAATACACCGTTCTTATATCGATATAGAAAGTTGCCGTAAGTTCCTATCCACAGATAATTATCTTTGTCCTCCATGAGAGACCAGACACATCCTGTTGTTTTATCAAACTCGGAAAATTTATTATCCTTGAATTGAGTAATCCCCTGACAAAAATTAGTAATGAGAATCCGTTTGTCACTCGTCTTTAATATAGCTCCAACTACATCTGACAGCAACCCTTCAGAGGAAGAATAACTGTAAAAGGTTTTAGCTTGCATTTTACAGATACCTACATCCGATGTACCAACCCATATATTACCTTCAAGATCCTTATAAACAATTGAGAGATTATTCGATGACAAACCCGTTGCAGTACTGTAATGCTTGCTATTCGAGCCTTTTAGATGTGTTAACCCTCGCTTTGTCGTGACCCAGATCTCATTTTCATTGACAGGAAAAAAATCTGTAAGAGCACTTTCTTTGAATACTGAAGAAGGAACAGCATATTGTTGAAAAACACCATTCTTTTTCAAGTAAATACCTTTATCAGTATAGATCCATACCTCCTGATCCTTACTTTTTCTTGTAAGCAAAATTTTTCCTTCAACACCGGGTATTAAACTAAAGGATCTGTTTTTATATTTATAAAGGCCTTCTGATGTTCCGATTAACAATGAGGAATCTTTCGCAGAAAATATTATCTTATTTAATGTTTTGCCCGCAGGTAATTTAAATTGATTAACGAATGTTTTATTCTTTAAATAGAATATCTCATTATCTTCAGTTCCAACCATTAAAGAACCTTCCTCATTAAGCTCAATAGTTTTAATTATTTTCTTTTCATTGTTATTTATATTTAAAGTTTCAAACGTTTCATTTTCATACTTAAAAAGTTTTCCGTTAATAGTTGAGAACCACAAAACTCCTTTATTATCCTGCAGAATGTACTTAACACTATTATTAGCAATCCCGGGAGTGTTGGAAGTATTGTAAAGCTTAAATTCTTGTCCGTCATATCTAAGCAAACCATTAAAAGTTGCTATCCATAAAAATCCATCTTTGGCCTGAAAGATCCGCATTATGGTATTCTGAGGAAGTCCGTTTTCGGAGTTCCAGGTTTCCACCACATAATTGGCATTAACCTGTAAACTCTTATCAGAAATAAGCGGTATTTGCCCTTTTCCACAAAGGGAGATAAAAATAAAAAAGACGATAAATAAGTACGCTCGGTAGAAGGGCATTTTATAGGCAGGCGTTAAAAAATTTGCACCAAAGTAAAGAAATTAAAAAAACATATTTAGATTTTTTATTGATTCAATCAATGAAGTTATAGGTAATGTAGGACTTTTTGCCACAACCACCCACTCGCCTATTCAATAATCTACTCACTTATTCTTAAAACAACTCACTAATGAAATGGTGAAAATTTGACCACATTTTACGGGTAACTTTAGAAGAAATTAAACTCTGATACTTAAACAATACTACGCCAATAATCTCTAAAAAAGTGATTCTGTTGGCATATTTTTTTTCGAATTTATTAATTAAAATAATGACAAATCCATACAAGTCAGTAAAACAAACCCTTACTTTATTTTTCATCCTGATTACCCTGACCTCCAGCTCGGCAGTGTTTACAGGTGTTTATCAGGTAGGAAACTCTGCGCCATTATATACCAAGCTTAGCCAGGTAGCCGACTCTCTTTTTAATTCTACTGTAACCGGTAATGTGATATTTGAGTTACAAGCAGACTATGACGGCTCAACTGGGGAAATTTTTCCCATATCATTCCGTCAGTATAATGTTTCAGGAGGCTCATGGACAGTTACTATCAGACCTGCAGCAGGAGTCACGGGTCGCATAACCTCCGGAGACCCGGGTTCAGGCTTACCTCTTATTCAATTTAATGGAATTGATAATCTTATTCTTGATGGACGTGCCGGTGGGATAGGAAGCTCGGAGTGGACCATAAGAAACACACGAACACTTTCAGTCGTTGGTCCTGCTATTTCGCTTATTAATGATGCAACCTTTAATACTCTTAAATATCTTTCGATAGAAGGACAAAGTCCGGCAAGTACCGGACTTATTCTTTTTTCAACAAGTACCGGAACAACAGGTAACAGCAACAACTCAATTAATTTTAATACTATTCATGACAGAACTGATGTGGCGGCCCCCCTTGGCATTGGGATCTATTCTGCAGGTTCTGTAACGGCAAGAAATAAAAACAACACTATAGATAATAATCACATTTATAACTGGAGTAATTTTGGCATCAACATAACTCCGACCGGTAATGGTGAAGGCTGGACCATCAGCAACAATAATTTTTATAATACATTAAGTGCAAACACCAGCTCCCAAACTTCTATTCAATTCCTTGCAGGAGCCTCATCATTTTCCAATTTTATCACATCTAATATCATTGGAGGTCAAACTGCAGGTGCATCAGGATCACCATGGATAAATTCATCCGCTGCAGCTTTTAACGGAATAATTGTTAACACGGGAATTTCCACTTCTACTGTTATTTCTAATAACGTGGTTAAGAATATCAATTTAACCAGTACAAGTATTGCAGCTTTTACCGGAATTTCATGCACCGCGGGATCAGTAAACATACTTGATAATACAATCGGATCTTCAACCTCCTCAGATGGTATTTCATCAAGTGGTTCATCCACTGTTACAGGTATTAATATTTCCACAGCAGGAACTGCAGTTGTTCAAAATAATTACATTGGCAATCTGCTTTCTTCGGGACTAAGCACGGGTGCACAATTAAGAGGCATAGTAAGTTCAGGTACAGGTTCTTCTACTGTAAGTTCAAATACTATCACACAACTTTCCGGATCATCATCTTCAATAAGCAATACTACAGCAGCTTTATCAGGGATATACATTAACAGTGCTGCTGCATCACAGATCTATTCATTTAATTCCGTAAGCGGTTTACGATCATTAAATGGAACTGCAAATACAAATGTGCCTGCAATAACTATCAATAATGGAAGCGGCTTATTGCTTTCTAACAGGATCTTCGATATTTCAAATTCTTCCACAGGAACCAGCGCAGCCGTAATAGGAATTTATATTGGTACCGGTAACTGGGATTTAGTAAACAATATGATCTCCATTTCCAATTCGTTTGCGAATGATGTTTCAGTAAAAGGTATCTGGGATAATAACCCTTCAGGGGGCGATAATTATTATTACAACACTATTTATATTTCCGGATCAGGAAATACTACTAACAGTACCTATGCTTTATTAAGAAGCGGGAACACATCAGTAAATATTAAAAATAATTTTCTTTATAATTCCCGCACCGGCACAATGAATTTTGCACTCGGGAATACTGCAGCTAATCCGGCTAATGGATGGCCGGCTGATGCTTCAAACAACAATTTTTTTGTCACAGCCCAGTCTTCAGTTGTTAACAACTGGAATAATTTAAGCGTATCATTTATAAACTGGAAAACCGAATCTCAATCAGATGTGTTTTCATATTATTCTAACTCTGCTGCAATACCTTCTTCTGTATTCATTAATCCTGCTGCCGGAAATTTAAAGATCAATCCAACATTTGCGTCTGCAGCATCAAACCTTGAATCGCGAGGCAGAATCATTGCAGGATATACTACGGATTTCGAAAACGATGTTAGACCGGGACCTGCAGGATCTGTTAACGGAGGGGCATTCGCGCCTGATATCGGAGCAGACGAATTTGATGGTGTACCATATATAAAAGATGTTGGAATAACTGCTCTTGCAGCTCCTTCTCCATTATCATGCCCTGGCTCATCTCAGCTTGTACAATTTACCCTGACCAACTTTGGACAGGCAATAAATCTTTCAACTGATAACATTACGATCAGCTCTTCAGTGACCGGTCCGAACGCACTTACTTTTTCTCCTGTTATTCTTAATTCGGGTACCCTGGCAGGCGGAGCAAGTATGACAATTACTGTTTCAGGTTCATACAATATGTCGGCCAGCGGAACTTATACATTTTATGCTAACTCAGTAGTTGCGGGCGACTCTTATATCAATAATGATTCTTTACCGCCTGTCTCAATCAGCTTGACACAAATTGTTACACTTCCTACGTCCGTAAGTTTCAGCGGTTATTCCGGATTAAATCTCAATACTGTTTTTCCTGACTGGATGGAATCATCCGGATTAACTCCAACAGGCAATACTTCTTTGTGGACCTCACAGGCTAACATGAACGCAGCAGGGAATACTTCTGCAAGGATCAATCTTTATTCTACTGGAAAAAGAGAATGGATCGTAGGCCCTAAATTTCAGGCTGGTCCAACCACAAAATTAAGATTCTCTGCTGCTGTTACCGCCAAAAACTCTGTTGTTACAGGAGCAACTATGGGATCTGATGATGCTGTTCAGGTAATGTTATCTACCGATTGCGGTCAATCGTGGTTTCCTGTTTACACTATGAATAATCTTTCAAATTTACCTCTTCAGTTAACATCGCAGGTAGTACCTCTTGATATGTATTCAGGACAACGCATTCTTGTTGCCTTTTATGCTACTGATGGTACAGTTGACAATATTGAAGATTATGATTTCCATATTGATAATGTTATCATATCCGATAATATAAATGGATTTGACCTTGGTGTTACAGCATTACTGAATCCCTTAACAACAGGGTGTTACAGCAGCAACGATACAATAAAAGTTACGCTCAGAAACTTCGGACCGGAAACAATCAATTTCGCTTCGGATAATGCAACTATTACGGCTAACGTGAACGGCCCATTGAATCAGGTGTT
Source organism: Bacteroidota bacterium (assembly GCA_021323165.1). GTDB lineage: Bacteria > Bacteroidota > Bacteroidia > 2-12-FULL-35-15 > 2-12-FULL-35-15 > 2-12-FULL-35-15. Next base: position 22,887 of record JAJTCJ010000002.1, read on the forward strand.
TACAAAAACACTTAACTCTGGAACTATGGCGCCATGGTCAAGTATGACAGTGGTTGTTACTTCATCACTTAACCTTTCAACTCCTGGAACATACAGTATAGCAGCATATTCAACTATTATTCCTGATTATGACTCAACCAACAATGCTATGGTTCCGCAGATCCGTACGAATTCATTTCCGATGACATTGCCTGACTACGTTGATTTTACAGGATTTACAGGAGCTAACCTTTCTTCGGCATTTCCAAACTGGGAAGAAGCAACAGGCACAACACCAACAGGATCGACATCTTCATGGCTTTCTCAGACAGGATTAAATTCTCCGGGAAATATTACAGCACGCGTAAATCTTTTAGGAACAACTAAAAGAGAATGGCTTGTAAGTAAAAAATTTGTTCCCACATCATCAACTCAATTAAAGTTTTTTGCTGCAGTAACTAACGGAGGTTCTACAACTGTTGGCGATATTATGGGCTCAGATGATGCTGTAACTGTGATGATCTCAACCAATTGCGGGGTATCATGGTTCCCATCCTTCGCATTGAATGCTTCTAGCAATCTTTCAACCACTCTTCAGCCTTTCAGCGTTAACCTGGGAATGTATGCGGGTTCAGAGATCATGGTGGCATTTCTCGCAACTGATGGTCCTGTTGATAATGCAGAAACATATGATTTCCATCTGGATAATATTGAGATCCGCGATTTTCTTCCTATCGACCTTGGTGCAAGAGTTCTTGTTTCTCCTGTTCCAAATGCGTGTACAGATAATTCTGAAACGATAGTTATCGGTATAAAGAATTTTGGTACTGACACAATTGATCTGAGTATTACTTCTTTAAATCTTGGTGTTACAATTTCAGGTTCAAGTTCTCAAAGCTTTAACACTGTAGTTAATTCAGGTATCATTTATCCTGATTCAGTTTTCAACGCAATTGCTACCACTTCTGCTAATTTCACTAACAGCGGTACACATGTTATTAATGCAACTGTTTCTATTGCTGGCGATGGAAACAATTCAAATAACTCATTCATTTCCCCTGTTAATTATATAGCAACAACAGTTTCAAATTTTCCTTATACCGAAAGTTTTGAAACAACTGTAGCCGGCTGGTCAGTATCGCAGCTGGCAGGTACCGGTCAATGGAGTTATCTCAGCGGAGGAGGAACAAATCCTACGCTTTCTCCATTCAACGGATCAAAGATGGCTTTTTTTAATTCGAATGCAAATACATTTGCAGGGGCAGTTTCACGTCTTACAACATCTTGTCTTAATTTGTCGAACCTTAATTCACCGCGACTTGAATTTTATTTATCACAGAATAATTCATATCAATTTAACAAAGACAGTTTATTCGTTGTTGTTTCAACAGATGCGGGACTTACATGGAGCCAGAGCCTTTTATCTGTATCCCGATACAACTCGACTTATTCAACACCGGGCTGGAAAAAGTTCTCAGTGTGCCTTGATCAATATGCAGGAATGCCGGGAATCAAGATAGGTTTCATCGCTAAGAGCGCATTCGGATCCAACATTTTTCTTGATGCTGTAACTATTTCAGAAACGCCTCAGCCTGTTTCAGGATTCATTAGTTCATCAGCGAACCTTCTTTGTGGTGGAATGAATACATTCCTGAATCTTTATTCATATTCAGGTAATATTCAGTGGCAGCAATCTGCAGATAATATCACATTCTATAATATCGCGGGAGCAACTCTTGATACTCTTACTTCACCTGCCATATCCGATACAACCTATTTCAGAGTGATAACAAGCATTAATAGTGTTTGTGTTGCAACGGACAGCTCTGCATCTATCCAGGTTGATGTATTACCGGCACCTCAGATCGCACTTGGTTCTGATACTGTTATATGTGCAAACAATTATTTGCTGGATGCAGGTCCGCAAAATGCAGGAACAAGCTTTCAGTGGAATGATGGAAGCAGCGCTCAAACGCTTCTTGCAACTACATCAGGACAATATTATATTGTGGGAACGTCTCAATTTTTCTGTCAGACAAGAGACACGATCAACATAACATTTAAGACACCTGTAGTTTTGAATGCAAGTCCGGATCAGACAATTTGCGAAGGTGATAACACTATACTTTCTGCAACAGGCGGTTTCTCATATTTATGGAATACATCAGAAACTACAAGCTCTGTAATTGTTAATCCTCTTTCAGATTCCATTTATACTGTAACGGCTTTCGGCACAAATGGATGCACTGCTACCGATTCTATAATAGTATATGTAAATCAAAATCCCATCGTTGATCTGGGAGCTGATACAACCTTATGCGGAGGTTCTCTGGTTCTTAACGGAGGTTCAGCTTCTAACACATATAACTGGAGTAATGGTGCTACAACACCTTCAATTAATGTTAGTTCTGGCGGACAATATTTTGTTGAAGCAACATCAATAAATGGATGTATCTCTTCAGATACTATCATAGTTTCAATTTCTCCTGCCGTGACTGTTAATCTTGGAAGTGATATCAATCAGTGCGGTGGAAATGTAACTTTAAATGCTGGTAATCCTGGTTCTTCATATAACTGGAGCAATGGATCTGTCAGCCAGACTATCGTAGTAAATTCCTCAGGAACTTATTACACAGCAGTTACAAACTCATCAGGATGTTCCGATACAGATACTATTCAGGTAACAATAAATCCAAATCCTGTTGTTGATCTCGGAGCTGATATTCAATCGTGCTCATCATCTGTAAACTTAACAACATCTGCATCCGGCAACTATATCTGGAATACAGGAGCTACGACATCTGGAATAACAGTGAATACCTCAGGAACATATTCTGTTTCGGTTGATCTGAATGGCTGTGTTGTATCCGATACGATCAGTGTAATTATTTCTAATCCTCCTTTCGTTAATCTTGGAGCAGATATTCAATCATGCAGCTCATCAATAATACTCGATGCCGGAAACAGCGGATCCATGTTCTTATGGAATACAGGTGCAACAGGACAAACATTAACGGTGATAACGAGCGGAACTTATTTTGTTAACGTAACAGCATCAGGCGGCTGTACTGTTGCCGATTCTATATTGGTTACTATCAATCCAACAGTGGCTGCCAATGCCGGCCCGGACCTTTCGGTTTGCAGCGGAAATTCTGTTCAGCTTTCAGCAAGCGGTGGAACAAATTATTTGTGGAATAACACATTATCGGGAGCGAATATAACTGTAACACCTGTTAGTGATACTATCTTCACAGTAGTTGTAACTGATATAAATGGATGTACAGGGACCGACCAGCTGAATGTTTTTGTAAATGAAGGTCCCACTTCTGTTTTTAGTGTTTTTGCAGCAGGCACATCAATTACTACGAATAATAATTCACTTAATGCAAATTCAGTTGTCTGGGATTTCGGTGACGGTTCTGCATTTAATACCTCTTTTGCTCCATCACACACTTATATGTCGAATGGAACTTATGTGATCAGTCTGATAACAAGTAATAGCTGCGGTACTGATACTGCAACTTATGTGCTCAGTGTTGTAGGCACTGAAGAAGAAGAACTGCTTTCTAATTCAGTGAAGCTATTCCCTGTTCCAACATCAGGAATATTAAATGCGGAGATCTCGGCAGGTTTATTCTCCACGATTTCCATAAAGTTAATTACACCTGACGGCCGTCTTATCGATGAGAAAAACTTTAGCGATACTTCAGCAGTCTCTGCTTCATTCGACCTTACAGAATTATCCTCAGGAATATATTTCATGCAGATCTCTAACGAGAGAACGATCGTTAATAAAAAGATAATACTTCAAAAATGAAAAATTTAAAAGCTGTAATTAAGTGTGCGTTAGTTATTGCAGCCATGGCATTTTCATCAGAAAAAGCCCAAGCACAAAAACTTATTCTTGATCCACCTACCATGGAAAGAACTGTTTATGAGAACCAGCAAAAACGACTTCGTCCGTTTGATGGCATCCTTGAAAAACATGTTTACAAGATTAACAAGATCAGTGGTAAAAGCCGTGAAAACCTTTTTGCTGAGATCAAAAAAAACAATCACGTTTCAACAGTAAATTCTGAAGATGATGCTATTATTATTTGGGTAAATAAAAGTGAGATGAAAGACGCTTCATACATTCTGGGTCCCGCATTCGATGCTCATAAGGTCCCAATCATCAGTCATTATGTATTATTTTATTTAAAGGACAATCAATAGTGAACCAAAAAATAAAAATGAAGAAATTTATATCTATACTTTCTTTAACAGCAATACTGTTTTTTCACAAGTCATTGGTGACGTATGGCCAGTGCGGATCTACTCCTGCATCAGACCTTTGTATTAATGCTCCTTATATTTGTGATCTTAATGGATATTGCGGAACAACTTCTGGATATACTGCTGGCGCACCTACCACTCTCTGCAGTTTTAATATAGAAAATAATTCATTTATATCATTCATTGCAATTCAGTCAACTGTTTCTTTTACAGCAACAGTTGGGACTTGCAGTAACAACAATGGTATTCAAATGGTTGTGCTACAAACAACAGATTGCAATACATTCAATATTGTTTCGAACTGCGCAAATTCAGTTGCGACCAGCGCAGTTATAACAGCTTCAGGTTTAACACCTGGGCAACAATACTATTTAATGATTGATGGATATGCCGGTGATATTTGTACATACACAATTAATTCTGCTATTGGTGTTGGCACTTGCTGCCCTGTTGTTCCTAACGCTGGTGCTGATGTTGAAATCTGTGCGGGTGACAGCACAACTCTTACAGCAAGCGGAGGAATTTCCTATTTGTGGACTCCGGGTAACTTTACCACTCAATCGATCACTGTAAGTCCATCTTCAACTACTAAATATATTGTTGACGTTGCAAATGATACCTGCTCGAAAAAAGACAGTGTAATGGTCTTTGTGAATGCTTTGCCAAGTGTAGATGCAGGAGCTTCTGCTTCTATTTGTGCTGGTGATTCCGCAAATTTATCAGCTGTAACATTATCCAATTTAACTTACAATATACCCTTGAGTTTTGATAATCCGATCAGGTATCCGATCAATAATATAGATACTACGTATTCACCTTTGGTGATATCAGGAATTTCAGGTCCGGTGAGTGCCGGATCAATTGTTTCAGTATGTATCAATTTAACTCATCCAAGTGATGCAGATCTTGATATCTTTTTGATATGTCCAAATGGAACAGCCCTTGAATTAAGCACTGATAATGGTGGTACAGGGGATAATTATATATCCACATGCTTCACATCAACTGCTTCACAGCAGATCACAGGAATGTCGGCTCCGTTCACCGGAAATTTTCAGCCAGAAAGTAATGCAGGATTTACTGCATTGACAGGATGTTCTGCTAATGGAACCTGGCAGTTAGCTGTTTATGATGACGCTTCCAGCAACATAGGATCAATAGAAAGCTGGAGTATGACTATCAATAATCCGGTTAACGATACAGCAATGAATAATATCTGGACTCCTTCATCAGGACTTTCAGCAACAAACATTAATAATCCAATTGCATTTCCATCAGCCACTACAACTTATTATTTAACAGGTACCAATTCAAAAGGGTGCAGCAAAACCGATTCAGTACTTGTTACTGTAAATCCTTTACCGGTGATCAACGCTGGAGCAGACGATACTATTTGTGCAGGAAGCAATGTTACATTGAATGGCTCAGGCGGAGTTAACTACAGTTGGTCCCCTTCTCTTGGTCTAAATGATTCGACTCTTTCGAATCCTGTTGCGAGTCCTTCTTCAACTACAACATATTATTTAAAAGGAACAAGTGCAGCGGGCTGTGTTAATTATGATTCTGTAACAATCATGGTAAATACATATCCTGTTTTGAATGCAGGAACAGATAAGAATATATGTGCTGGAGATTCTATTCAGCTTATTGCCACAGGAGGAGTGACATATAACTGGTTACCTGTGACCGGCCTGAGTAGCAGCTCTATTGCTAATCCAAAAGCTTCACCAGCAACATCAATGACTTATACTGTAACAAGTAATAATTCAGGCTGCGTAAGTACAGACAGTATATTAGTAAATGTTAATTTTGTTTCAGCCTATGCAGGAAATGATACAATCATATGTGCAGGAAGTGTTGCCTCATTAAACGCATCAGGCGGAACATATTATAGCTGGCTGCCTGTCACGGGCTTATCCTCGGATACAGTGTCCGATCCCGATGCTTCACCTTCTACTACCACAACTTATACCGTAACTGCAGTGGCTGGACAATGTTCTGCTGTGGATTCAATTGTTATTACAGTGAATCAGTTGCCGGTAATTATTGCAGGAATTGATGCAACTATATGTTTTGGCGACAGCGTTGTGTTATCAGCATCAGGTGCATCTTCATATAGCTGGATACCTTCAGCGGGATTAAATAATTCCTCAATATCAAATCCGATCGCTTCACCAGTTAATACAATGGCTTATACTGTTACCGGAACTGATGTCAATGGATGTTCTGCTTCGGATGCAGTAACGATAAATATTAACCCGCTTCCGATAATAAATGCCGGTAATGATGTTTCCATTTGTCAGGGAACTTCGGTTACATTGAACGCAACAGGATCCCCTACTCTTGTGTGGTTTCCTGCTGCAGGATTATCATCTACCACAATTCCTTCCCCGGTTGCAAATCCGCTGATAACTACTAACTACATAGTAACCGCAACTTCTGCAAATGGATGTACAGATAAAGATACTGTGGTAGTCACAGTATATAATTCAACCTTAAATACAACTTCAAACATTGTGAATTCAAGCTGTTTTGGCAGCGACAATGGAAGTGCATCATTAACAGTTGCAGGAGGAAGCGGAACGTATGATTATTCATGGTTTCCCGGAGGATATAACGCAGCAAACGTGAATAACCTTGGTGCAGGAACGTATACTATCAGCATCGTGGATGTTATTACTTCCTGCAAAGATACATCAGTTGTAACGATCAATCAACCACCCGATTTTGCTCCTCATACAGGAGCAGTGAATGCAACCTGCGGTGATGCTAATGGTGTTGCAATTGCTAATGTAACAGGACCTTCTACTTATACGTATTCATGGAATACAATGCCTGTTCAGAATACACAATCAGCAGTAAATCTTCTGCCGGGAGTCTATGTAGTTACAGTAAGCGATGCATTTAATTGTACAAAAACTGACACAGTGGTTATTTACAGTATTGATAACCTGAGTGCATCTTTTTCTCCATCAGTTACCGAAGGTATTTCGCCACTGAATGTCTTCTTTACCAACAATTCAAATGGAGCAAATAATTATAGCTGGTCATTCGGGGATTCACAAACTTCTTCCGCATTTGAACCTTCACATGTTTTTACAGGCTCAGGATCTTATACTGTTGTCCTGATCGCTTCGAATGCTACTTGTCTTGATACAGCTGAATATACAATAGTTGTTGAGGAGGAACTTGAATATATTCTTCCGAATGTTTTTACTCCTAATGGTGACCAAAAAAATGACATTTTCACATTGAACGGAGGAGGAATGAAAAATTTTAACGGAGCCATCTTTAATCGTTGGGGTAAAAAAATATATGAATGGAATGATCCTAAAGGTGGATGGAACGGAGAAAATCAACCTGACGGAGTTTACTATTATACAATTGAATTCAAAGTTGATTCAGGCGAATTAAAAACACTTACAGGATACGTGAATCTTCTCAGATAATGTTTAGAATTTATAAAATATCATTTCTTGTATTATTGGCAACGATGGCTTTTTTCAATAAAGCCGAGGCTTGCCATGGAACTGATCTTGTAAATATCAACGGAGTGCTTTCAGGCGGTAATCTTATTATTAATGCAGAATCTGATGCAGCTACGTGTGGATGTGATCCATACAGTTTTGAAATTGAATTAACATGTATAAGCTCTGCTTTTACAGGTTCAGCAACTCATTTTTCTGCTTCAATGGTTAAGTCAGGCTGTAACCAGGAACCTTATCCGACATTGATAATTCCTGTAGGCTCTTTATGTCCAGGCACAACATATAAATGGAGAGCCCGTGAACATGTTATGGGAGTTACCCCTGATGATCCTTACGGACCATGGTCTGTAATTTTCACTTTCACAACACCCGGTATCATAACACCTATAACTTTAAGTGCAACTGCCAGCCCGGCTGCTATTTGCATACCTAACTCATCAACATTAACGGCAAATGCCTCTGGCGGTTGCGGAAGCGGATATGTTTATTCCTGGGACAGCGGACTAGGTTCTGGAAGCTCTGTAACTGTTTCACCAACTGTAACCACAACATACAATGTAACAGTTACAGATCAATGTTCCGGGTTTTCTCAAACAGTACCTGTTACTGTAACAGTGGGCCAGGCTCCGAATGGCGGTATGGCTGTAGCATCGCCTTCATCAGTCTGCGCAGGGGGCAGCACAACAATTACACTATCTTCATATAATGGTAATATCCAATGGCAAACGGCTCCCGGCCCTGTAGGTCCATGGACCAATGCCCCCGGAGCTAATACACCAACATTCACACTTGGTCCTTTAAGTGCTACAACATTTGTAAGGGTACTTGTTACAGGAACTTGCGGAGGATCTGTATTCTCAAACACATTGGTTGTTCAGGTAATACCTAAACCAACAGTTACTGTAAATAATGCATCTGTTTGTGAAGGCCAGACTGCAACAATAACCGCAACTCCTTCTGCAGGTAGTGGATCTTATGCATGGTCTAATTCAGCGACAACGCAAAGCATCTTAGTAACACCTTCTGTCACCACCAATTATTCGGTAATTTATACACTAAACGGATGTGCAAGTGATCCGGCAACTTCAACTGTAACGGTGAAGCCTAAGCCAATAGTTTCAATTCCTCCGGCTACTATCTGTGCAGGAGAAACCACAGTATTGCAATCTACATCTAATCCTGCTGGAGGAAATACTGTCTGGTCTACAGGACAGGCAGGTACCTCAATAAGTGTTAGTCCTGTTTCAAATACAACTTACTACGCTTTAAATACTTTAAATGGTTGCACCAGCGATACATCATTTGTTGCTGTAGCCGTTAAACCAATTCCTGTAATTTCAATTTCTGACACATCAATTTGTACTGGAAATACAATTACATTAAATAGCAGTGTGTCGATACCCGGAGGGAACTACTCCTGGACTCCATCCGGTTCATCATCCTCTTCGTTAACTGTTTCCCCGCTTACAACTACAACATATACACTTTCTTATTCCGTTAATGGCTGCAACGCTATTCCTGAAGATGTAACTGTAACTGTTAATGATTATCCGGTGATCACAATTGCAGACCAAACTATTTGTGAAGGACAATCAGCAACTCTTACTGCAGTTCCCGATATTTCCGGAGGTACATTTTTGTGGAACAATTTATCAACTGCAAATAGTATAATTGTCAGTCCGAGCCTTACAACAACTTACTCTGCAACCTACACAGTTAACGGATGTACGAGTTCAACAGAAACAGCATTGGTGACAGTAAATGCTATTCCTCAGGTTACTGTAAACAATGCGACTATATGTCTTGGTCAATCTGTAACACTTACTGCAAATCCTGACATTTCAGGAGGGTCATTTTTATGGCAGCCGGGAAATGAAACTACATCAACCATTAATGTTTCTCCTTTAACTACCTCAACATATAGCGTTACTTATACTTTAAATGGTTGTCCAACGACTACAACAGCTACAGTTACTGTAAACTTTTTATCCGGTGTTTCTGCAGGAAACGATGTATCAATTTGTCCCGGAGATTCCGTTCTCCTCAGTGCCACAGGAGCAAATAATTATGTGTGGTCAAATGGCTCAACAAACTCTTCAATCTCGGTTAGCCCTTTAGTTACCACTCCTTATTACTTAACCGGATCATCAGGTGCTTGTTCTGGTTTGGATACAGTTGTTGTGAATGTTATTCCGGCAATAATTCTTTCAAGTTCTGAAACTCACATCCTGTGTAAAGGCTTTTGCACTGGCGAAATTAATGTGAGTGCTTCCGGGGGAATCGGACAACTTAATTACTTCTGGACTAATAATGTTTCGAGCACATCATCGGCATTTAATCTTTGTTCAGGAGTATATGACGTTATCGTGACTGACTCACTAGGCTGCGTTGATTCTCTATCAGTGACTATCAATGAACCATCAGAACTTAATCACAGTTTTACGGTCGACTCAACAAGTTGTTTTGGTGCATGTGATGGAAGTGCAAATGTTATAGTAAACGGAGGCACGCCCCCTTATAATTATTTATGGCAAAATGGTGATACAGGAACTTTAGCAGATCATCTTTGCAGCGGAAATGTTACTTTAACAATAACAGATGACAATAATTGCGCAGTCAATACGGATACAGTTATCTATCAGCCAACTCAGCTAAATGCGTTTGTTTCACCATCAGATACATTAATGTGTATTGGATCATCAACGACACTTAATTCAAGTGCTTCAGGAGGAATCGCTCCATATACCTATCAATGGTCTAACGGTTCAACCTTATCTTCTACTAATGTTTCGCCTGTAATTAATACGCAATATTCCCTGAATATTTCTGATGCTAATGGATGTACTTCTGCTTTAGTTTTTGCTGATGTAAACGTAAGAGATTCGATAAAAGTTTTTGAAAATCATCCGATAGAAATTTGTTCTGGTTCCTCAGCCGTATTAAGTGCAAATGCTATCGGAGGAGATGGTCAATATAACTTTTCCTGGCAGCCGGGTTCTTATACCGGTTCTCAAATTACGGTAACTCCATCACTCAGCACAACATATACTTTAACAGTTACAGATGGATGCGCAACTCCTTCGGTTAGTCACATTTTCACATTGTACGTTGTACCTGCGCCAACAGTAAATTTCACTACTGATACAGCTTTTGTATGTGCTAATGAATGTATAATTTTTACAGATGCATCGGTAGTTCAGCCAGGATCTGTAAATACTTATAACTGGACTTTTAGTGATGGATCTTCAGATACAGGGACACAGATCCAGAAATGTTTTCCTGAAGCAGGAACTTTTGATGTTAGCCTGAATGTTACATCAAACAATGGATGCAGCTCTACGCTTACAATTAATAATGCTGTTACATCAGGAGCGGTACCTGAAGTAAATTTCACTTACACACCTGAAAACCCAACAGATATTGAACCAATAGTGACTTTTCAAAACACTTCGCTTTATTCTGATACATGGACCTGGAACTTCGGTGATGGAAGTATTTTGTCTTCTGATCAAAATCCTATACATACATACTCTGACACAGGTATTTATTGCGTTACCCTGCATGCTTCAAACATGCAGGGTTGTAATGACTCATCTTACAAATGTCTGAGAGTAGAGCCGGAAATGACTGTTTATATTCCTAACTCATTTACACCGGATGGAGATTCGCACAATGAAATATTCAAAGTTATTATGTCAGGTGCGGAAATAGAATATTTTGAAATGAGAATATTTAACCGCTGGGGTAATCAGCTTTATTTTTCCAATGACCCTTTGGCAGGTTGGGATGGTAAAGGAGAAGAGGGTAATGGGATCGACACATTTGTTTATCGGGTGATAATCAAAGATATTAAGGGATATGAACGTGAGTATTTAGGTCACGTTAATATTATAAGGTAAAACGAAAAATAAAATCCAAGAATAATTAATTTAAATAAACCAAAATGAAATCAAACTACAAGCCACTGAAATTTAATTTCAGATTTCCATTGCTAATGTTGATTTTAACAATGAATGCTTTTATTGTTAAAGCCCAAAACATTACTAATTATTCATTTGTTCCATCGACCGGGACATATACTGCTATTTCAGGCGGAACGGTGGTTCCTCTTTCCGGTGGAACGATTGACGATGGTTATTATAACACACTTCCGATCGGGTTTAATTTCACTTACATGGGAGTTACTTATAATAACTTTTCTGCCAGCACAAACGGATGGATGACTTTGGGTCAACCGATCACAGCTCCAGCGAATGCAAATGCACTAGCTACTGGCGGCACACGACCTGTTATAGCACCGTTATGGGATGACCATGAGATCCCATCAGGAACTCTTACTTATCAAACATCTGGAACAGCCGGAAGTCAGGTCTTAACTATTGAATGGCTGGATGTTAAATGGAGATTTTCTGCTACAGCCCCTGTAATTTCCTTCCAGGTGAAATTATACGAAGCTACCGGAGCTGTTCAATTTATTTACAGACAGGAAGCCGGTACGATTACTACCGGAACTGCTTCAATCGGTATTACCGGCCCAGGAACCGGGGCAGGGAATTACCTTTCTCTCAATAATTCCGGAGCAACGCCTACTGTTAGCTCGACAGCAGAAACAACAGGTATAAGTACAAAGCCGGCTACGGGACAGAGGTATACTTTTACTCCTCCGGCAGCACCTGCAGCACCAACAATATTTTCTGCAAATGCAATTACCATCACTTCGATGAATATTTCATGGACAGACAATTCTTCAACAGAGAGCGGATTCTTGGTTTACCGTTCTACCGACAATGTTAATTTTTCTTTGGCAGGTACAGTTGCAAGCACTTCAGTTGCTACAACAGGTACAATTTATTCTTTGAATCAAACAGGTTTAATAGCCAACACAACCTATTATTATAATATCGTTGCATTTAACGAAGGATGGGTCTCTCCAATGATCAATGGAAGTGCCACTACCCTTCCTGCAACTTTTTGCGCAAACAGAACAGTAGGGCCTACAGGTGATTACTTATCACTTACGAATGCATTCGCAGATATTGCTTTGAACGGACTTTCCTGTTCAAGTATTCTTGAGCTGCAAACTGCTTATGTAAGTACAGTTGAAACCTTCCCGCTGAATGTTCCAAGTCTTGGAAATAATCCTTCAGTTACATTAACTGTTAGGCCTGAAGCAGGAGCAACAAATCTTTCCATAATCAGCAGCGCTGCACAAACATTAAACATGAATGGTGTTAAAGGAGTGATCTTCGATGGCCGTGCTGGTGGAGCTGGTGCTTCTCAATTAACTATTGAGAATACTTCAACGACAGGTTCAGCTATTTCTTTTATTAATGATGCGTCATATAATTCTTTTCACGATCTTACTATTAAAGGGATTAACAGTTCTGCAACAAGCGGAGTTATAACTTTCCTTGGATCGACAAGCTTATCTGGGAACAGTTTCAATACTATTCAAAACAATAATATCTCTGATGGTGCAGGCACTCCTAATAATCTGATCTACTCTTCAGGATCTGCTTCAGCACTTAATACTGGTAATACTGTTACAAACAACAATCTATTCAATTTCTTTAATGCCGCGTCATCAAGTGCAGCAGTTTATCTTGCTGCGAATAATAGTCAATGGTCTGTTTCTAATAACAAGATCTATCAGGAAACCACCAGAACTTACACTACCGGTGCACAGCATTATGGTATAAGGATAGTTGCTGCTAATGGCAATAACTTTACTATTAATAATAATATAATCGGTTACACTTCAAGTCTTTCATCAGGAGTATATACAATGACGGGAACTGTTACAACACGTTTCAGTGCAATTGCATTAACAACCGGAATAGTAACTGCCAGCAACATCCAGGGTAACCTGATCAGAAACTTCTCTTTAACTACAGCAAGCACTACTTCAACAGGAGAAGGAGTATTTGCAGGGATCGCTGTATTAGGCGGATCAGTTAACATTGGAACAACTGCTCCCAACATTATTGGTTCAGTAACGGAGAATGATGTTATTTCGATCACATCCACTGCATCAGCAGGAGCGGTTGTTGGTATTTATAGCACTTCAGCAGGAACAATGAATATTGTAAACAACAAAATTGGTGGGCTTTCTGCATCAGGTACTGCAGCAATGGCTAATACCGTAAGAGGTATTAACACAGCAGGATCGGGAGATTATACAATTTCTATGAATGAGATAGGTAGTGCAGTAATGGCAGATAATATCCGTGCTGGTATCTTAGGAACCACAACAGCTTCAACGGATGTCACCGGAATTGAGAATGCCGCTTCAGGAACACATACAATTTCAAACAACACCGTAACTAATATTTCTTCGTATGGATCGGGAACAACCGGCCAGGTGAGAGGTTTATCAACTACTTCCGGAACTTCTGTTATTTCCAATAACACTATAAGTTATCTAACATCAGCAGCAAGCGGAACTGGTACAACCACAACTGCAAGTGTTATCGGTCTTCAAAAATCAGGAACTGCGGTTGACCAATCAGTAACAAATAATACAATTTTCAATTTATTGAACCTGGCTCCTACAGCTGCAGTTTCAGTGAACGGTATTTATTATTCCGGTGCTACAACAGGTACAAACCTGGTGAATGCAAATTCAATTAGAAATTTAAATGCAGCTACTTCAGGACTTGGAGTGATCAATGGAATAAATATTGGTGGAGGATCTTCAATCTTCTCTAATAATATGATCGCACTTGGGCTTGATGCAGCAGGTGCAAGCATCACTTCAGGATCTCTATCCTTCAACGGGATCCGCCTTGGAACTACTGCCGCAAATAATATCTATTTCAACTCGGTAAATATAACGGGATCTGGTGTGACCACCGGCACCGCAAATACACAGGCTTTTATACGTACTTCGACCGGTGTTACCGATATAAAGAATAACATCTTTGTGAATTCAAGAACTAATTCAACCGGTTCCGGTAAACATTATGCTATAAACCTGAATGTAACTACAACTGTTACAGCAGCAAACAATAACTATTATTATCCATCAGCAATAATGGGTATAGTAGGAACAACAGAATATCTGCTGTTGAGCGACTGGAAAGTAGGGACAGGAATTGATATCAGTTCAAGAAATGTAAATCCAATGTTTATTTCTGCTACAAATCTTCATATCGATAACAGCAGCCCATCTTCTCTTGAATCATCAGCATCTGCTGTTGGGATCACTACCGATTTCGATGGTGATGTAAGGCCGGGACCTGTTAGTTCCGTAAATGGCGGAGGAACAAGTCCTGATATCGGAGCTGATGAATTTGACGGTATTCCGGTTTCTCTTGACATGGGTGCTACAGTAATTGTAAGCCCTGCTGCAAGCGGTTGTTACGGAGCAAACGAAACCATCAAAGTGAGAATTAAAAACTACGGTGGTGCGACAATTGATTTCAGCTCCAACCCTATCACAGTGAATGTGCAGGCTAGCGGACCGAATCCGTTTACCTTCACTCCTGTTGATATTTACAGCGGGACTTTAGCAGCCGGTGCAACACTTGATACTACTATCACAGTTAATTACAACATGACGGCTGCCGGCATTTACAATTTCAGTGCAGCAACTATCCTTTCCGGAGATGCTAACATTGCTAATGATTCAGCATTCTCTTCCGTAAATATAACTGCAGGAAATGCAAGCGCTTCTTTAACCAGCATCTGTACCGGTGGATCAACTATCCTTTCTTTGAGTGGCCAGAATGGTACTCTTCAATGGCAAAGTTCTCCTGACGGTTTAGTTTGGACAAATGAGACAGGAACCGGAAATAGTGGAACAGGTTATATTGTTTCTCCAACAACTAACATGCAATACCGTGCTTTGGTTTGCGGATTGCACCCTTCAGATACAGTATCCGTAACGGTTATTATTCCGGTAGCTCCAGCAACTGTTGATACTATCAGATGTGGTCCGGGACAGGTTAACCTTCACGCATCAGGTACAGGTACTTTATTATGGTACGATGCAGCTACAGCAGGTAATATGGTGAATGTAGGTAACGATTACAGTCCGGTTATTTCTTCTACTACCTCTTACTATGTAAGTAATATATCAGGAGGAGTTACAGAACGCGTTGGAAAAACTAACCAGGGTACTTCGAGTTTCCTAAGTGCATTAAAATACGGAGTGATCTTCACTGTAACAAGCCCTGTAATGATCGATACTGTTCATGTTTATCCTACCGGCACAGGAACCATCTCTATCGAGATCCTTGATCCTGTGACTCAGGCTGTATTATATTCTACTGCGCCATATAACATTAGTGGTACAGGTACACAAAAAATTGCAGTGCCGGTTGGAATAGCTTTAGCTCCCGGAAATTACAAGATGAGTAAAACTTCTACAGGTATTACTAATCTTATAAGAACTACTACTGGTGGGCCGTTCCCATATACATCACCTTCAGGTGCAGTATCGATCACTTCAGGTGCTACCGGAACTGCAACAAGCACTTCTTATTATTGGTTCTACGACTGGGTTATCACAACTGGTTGCGAAAGCCCAAGAACAGCAGTAACTGCAACCGTTACTACTCCACCTGCTATGTCAGTTTCAGCAGCTTCAAACTCGATCTGTATTGGAAACAACACTACGATCACTGCTAACAGCGCTAATCCATACACATACTCATGGTCACCTGCTGCAACTTTAAGTGCATCTACCGGAGCGTCTGTTGTTGCAACACCAACTACAACAACACAGTATACTGTAAATGCAATAGATGCTAACGGTTGTGCAAACTCCCAGGCTATAACCATCACTGTAAATGCTATCCCAACTGTAACAATGACTGCTGCTCCTACAGCTTTTTGTTTAGGAAACAGTTCGCAGTTAACAGCGCGTTCATTACATCTTCAGGGAATTGTTGCAAGTGAAAATTTCAACGTTGCTCCTTCCGGATGGACTATAACAAACACAAGTAGTCCTGCAGGTTTGCAGTGGCAATTTGTTTCTGATTTTGAAGGAAACAGCTTAAATGGAACAGGATTCGTTTTTGTTGACAGTGATAGTCCTGGATCATCTGCAGTGGTTAACTCTGTATTAACAAGCCCTATAATGGATCTTACCGGATACGATTCACTCGTATTAAGCTTCGATCAGTACTATCGTCACTTATCATCTACAATTGCGAAAGTTGAAGTTTACAATGGAACAGCATGGATCCAGATCTATAACCCGACCGCAACTACAGGATCATGGACTGCACCAAACAGCAGAAGCTTCAATGTTACTCCGTATGCAAATGCTGCTTTCCAAATCAGGTTCAGCTACTTCGGAAACTTCGATTATTACTGGGCGATCGATAATCTAAAGATCTCTTCGTATGCTGATAATAATTTCAGCTGGAGCGGTGCAGGATTGTCTTCAACAACGATCAACAACCCTGTTGCGACTCCTACTGCAACAACTATGTATTATTTAACTGTTACTGATCAGACAACATCATGTGTTAAAACTGATTCTATCCAGGTAACTGTTAATCCAAATCCTGTTGTTACACTTGGAGCAGATACAACAATCTGTTCAAATCAAAATCTTACTTTGAATGCAGGAACATTCGCATCTTATACTTGGTCGAACTCTGCTACTACATCAACTATCACTGTTAATGCCAGCGGAAACTATGGTGTTATGGTAACTGATGCAAACGGCTGTACCGATACTGATACTGTTGCAGTAACTGTAAATACTATCCCTACAGTATCTCTGGGTTCCGATACAGATATTTGTGCAGGCCTGAATGTAACATTGACTCCTGGGAACACTTTTTCTTCATATAACTGGTCTACAGGTGAAACAACTGCTTCTATCGTTGCTGCAACTGCAGGTAATTATTATGTATCAGTTACAGATACAAACAACTGCCAGAACACTGACACTGTTGCTGTAACTGTAAATCCATTACCGATTGTAAGTCTTGGATCAGATGTTACATTCTGCCAGAATGATTCAGCATCGCTTGATGCAGGAGCTGGTTTTGTATCTTACAACTGGTCTAACAATGCTTCATCACAAACAATCAATGTTTCAACTGCAGGAAATTATTTTGTAATTGTAACAGATAACAATGGCTGTACAAACTCTGATTCAGTTTCTGTTACAGTAAATGCTTTACCTGCTATTGATCTTGGAACAGGACTTTCATTCTGTATGAATGACAACCTTGTACTTGATGCAGGCTCAGGCTTTACAGCTTATGTGTGGTCTGATAATTCAACTGCACAAACATTAACTGTGAATGCAGCGGGAACTTATTATGCGTCTGTAACAGATAATAACGGTTGTATGAATTCTGATACAGTATCGGTTTCAGTTAATCCTTTACCTGTGGTAAACCTTGGTACAGATTTATCTTTCTGTATGAATTCCTCAGCTGTAATTGATGCTGGAACAGGCTTCAACACATACTTATGGTCTGATAATTCATCTGATCAGACATTAACTGTAACTACTGCCGGAACATACTCGGTTCAGGTAACCGATAATAACGGTTGTGAAGACACTGATACAGTTAGTGTAATTGTAAACTCTTTACCTTTAATTGATCTTGGTGCAGATGTTCTTATCTGCGAAAACGAAACTGCTACATTAGACGCAGGAGCAGGTTTTACAGGTTATTTATGGAATAACAATGAAACAACCCAGACTTTATTTGTGGATGGTAGCTTGTTAACTGCAGGAAACTATTCATACTCAGTGATAGTGTCTGATGGAAATGGCTGTGAGGCAGCTGATACTGTGATGGTGACTGTGGATTTATGTACAGGTGTTAATGAAAGTGCACAATCTGTAACATTCAGCATATACCCAAATCCTTCTCAGGGCCAGTTTACCATATTATCGAACAGTGTTCTGTCTGAAAATGTTTCACTGGAATTGACAGATATTGAAGGACGTGTTGTTTACAAAGAAAATGTTACCAACTTCAGTTCAAGATCTATTCAATTAGATAATCCTTCACCTGGAATGTACTTCTTAAGAATCCTTGTTGATGGAAAAATGACAATCCAAAAAATAAATATCAATTAATAATTAAAGCCCGGTTAAATTAACCGGGCTTTTTTAGTTAGTACACTTTAACACTCTTATTAATTATTTATAATTGAACCATTAGATTAAAATATTAAAGACCTGATCTTAATTAATGTCAATAAAAAAAGCGGGCATCCTGATATTGAGGATGGCCGCTTTTTTTAGAATAACTTACAGAAGAGTTACAATAAACAAATGTCCGTTAATTGTTACATGCGCTTCATTATCACAAGTCCCTGTTCCAAAGTCGAAATAACGCGTTGATCTACCGGATGGTGTAAGTTCAAATTTACCGCTTGTAAAATGCCTGCATCCAACTTCTTTTCTCAATGGTGTAGTAATATTCAGAGTAAATGTTGTAGTTGAGGATCCCGAAGCAGTGCTCGATCCGTTTGCTGTTCCAGAAATAAGATAAACATCATCTATCCATGACAAAGTACTGTCACCGGCAATCCATTCTCTTGTCCTATTAGATGTCCAGCTTATACTGCTTCCATTTGTTTTATTTATCTGCCCGTTAACAGTAATATTGTAAGTAGGATTTCCTGCAGAATTAAGCCCGTTATTAACAACAGTTTTTGTTCCATCGATCATGTTATCATCAACATGATAATTTGAAAATGTAAACGAATGAACCGAAGCAGAATCACGATATCCGCCCGTATATGATACACGTATAATTCCTCTCCGATACCTTCCATCACTGCATAAGCAATTTGTTGTTCCGAAATTAATAGCAAGCAATCGCGGATTAGATAATGTATCATGAGCTATCGAAGCACATGCACTCAACATGGATCTTATCTGAGAATTTAATGGAGCAAGATAAGTAGATAGTGCACCCTGAGCAGCCTGATCTGCAATCATTGCAACATCATTATAGGAATTTTCTGCCAAGGCGTTATCGCGTGCAGTTATTGTTTCTTTGTCATCAGGATCTCTTTCCTTTTTACATGAATTGGAAATAGTACAGATCACAACAGCTAAAAAAAGCACAGGTATTATTCTAGTTTTCATTATGAGTTAATTATATTTTTGAAATATATACAACATCTAATTTAGAAAAAATTCAGTTCAACAGACGAATACTGATTTCACTTTGATTTCCGCACAGGAAACATTGAGCGTATCGAAGCCATATTTTGCGGTGGAACCGGAGTAAATACTCCCTGATTGGACTTTTTTATATCCTCAATTGAATAGAACGCTGTTGGATTGTTTTCTGCGATCAGCTTTTCTACAGATCTTACATTCTTTCTTTTGATGATGGTGAAGATCATTTTCACAGGCCCAACTCCACCTTGCGCATCAAGAATAGTAACACCATGATTCTTTTCTTTAAGTGCTTTTATAAGCTTATCAGAATTCTGATTAGTTATGATCCGGATTACCTGAAGGCCCAAAGCTAGTCTTTCTTCTATTCTTAATCCCACATAAGTACCGGTTGCAAAACCTCCTGCCCAGGCCAGATAACAAGCAATATTATTAAGGTTCTTCATCACCTGAGCCACCACAACTATCCAGATAAGCACTTCAAAAAAGCCCAAAACAGGAACGATCTGTCTGTAGCCCTTTGAAATAAATACATGTCGCAATGTTCCAAGACTCACATCGCAAACACGTGAAAAAAATATGATCAACGGAAGTAAGATCCAGCTGTAATAATCAAAGTTGCCAAAGAAAGAGAGTAACATAATTGTATTCAGATTTACACAAAAATACATGCAAAAAAAATCCTCCTGATGAGAGGAGGATCTTTTAACTAACAATGTGTTGTTTATTTAACGATGAGCATCCTGTTTGTTTTCCGCTTATTATCTGCAACCAGCGAATAATAATAAATTCCAGTAGGCAACTTTCCGGGTGAATAATTTACAGTATGTTCACCTGGCTGCATAGTCCCACTAATAAGGGTTTCAACTAACCTGCCGCACTCATCCCAGATCTGCAATTGAACTTTCGAAAGCTTCTTAGTAGTAAACTCTATAGTAGTTGATGTTGAAACAGGATTAGGATAATTTTTAAGAACTATTTCTGAATTAGCTGCAAGTATACTTTGCCCGGTTGTAATGTCATTCACACTTGTAACAGTTGCGGAATAAATCCCGCTTGCATGAGTTGCGATCACAACCAATCCATCAGATTCACGCACATCGATCATATCACAAACGCTGTTGCCGATGGTTGATGAGCCTTGCTGAACCCATACAGTCGATAATCCGTTCAATGTATCTGTGGCATATAAACCTGTGCTTGTTGCAACAAGATAAACCGTTCCATCGCTTACATGCATGATACTTGCCCAACGCAATGAAGGACCTGATCCGCTTCCTGTGGATGAAGACTCCAGATTTCCTGCAGCTTTCGCCCAGGTAGTCCCTCCATCCGCTGAATAATATAAACTATAAACGGAGTAGTTAGAAAATACCACAAGGATCTTATCGCTGTCTAGTGGATCAGTGGTGATACAGCTTACATATCCGTTTGCAGGAAAAAGAACTCCTGAAACCGGTGTGATATCAACAGGAGTCGGAGTTCCTACATTTGCGTTATCAATCCGGTATACTTTCTTTTTGTCTGTCCCGTAATAAACCCTGTTAGCTGTTGCTTTAGCCGCATGAACTGCAGTTATACGTGAGTTCGCCAGCGGAACCGAATCAGCCCACTGTGTCCAATTAGTGCTTATTGAATCCCAGTTTCCTACCATTGGAATTCCTGCCAGATCATGATTTCTCCATAAATATTTTCCACCATTCATATACATGATGTTGTTATTATTAGGATCAAGTGTAAACGGATTAATAAACTGAGGATCCTTTAATCCGATCGGATCAATGCGGGCAAAAGAGGTTATGTTCGCATTTGCATCCAGCGTTGCTTTCATCATTTTGGCGTTCTGAATGGAAAAGTAATAATCGGTTTGATTATCTGCAATTGCACAATATGAACCATCCCCGCTGCGTGGCTGCACCCAGGGATCAGTAGGGTTTGCTGAATTGGTGTACCAGGTACCATTATCCTGGGCACCGGCTATAATTATATTATTACCAGGAGTTGCATGATCAATTGCAACAGTATAAAACATGGTGGTAAGATATCCGTTATTAAGCGATTGCCAGGTTACAGATGCATCTGTATTATTCAATGTTTTGAATACACCACCATCATTAGCACTCAGCATTTTGTTTGGATCTGAGTTAAAGAATTCTATACAGTGCTGATCAGGATGATGATTAGGATAAGAATTAATTACAGGAAGAGCTGAAAACTGCTCATATCCTCCAATAAAGGTTGTATTTGTTGAATCCTGAAAAGCGCTTGTAGATCTGTAAAGATTAGTTCCACCAATAAAAACAGTATTCGGATCATTCGGTTTTACTTTAACAACCATATCATAGGAACCCTGCACCTGCCAGCGGTCGAACTGACCTCCTGTGTTAGGAAGATTCATTGAAAGATCCTGCCAGACACCATTGGCTCCTGATCCATCACCTGTCAGGTAAGTGTATTTCCATAGACTGTTCCATTCCGGATCACCTAAATAGTTATAAGTCACTTTTCCGAAGCCCGGTGTATTTGCTAAAAAATAAACTTCATTTTCATTGCTGGGATTTATTCCGGAAATAATTCTGTTATAAGCTGTACCGAAGGCTGCAGGCATAATATTCACATAAGTGAATCCGTCTGTCGATCTCCAGATTCCTTTTTGTGTTCCATCATCACTCATTGTTGCATACACAACTCCGGTTGAAGAAACATTTACATCAGTATAATATGAACCACCGCTTCTAACGGTAGTCCAGTTAGTACCCCCATTCAAACTTCTGTAAACAGCTCCGTATGTTGCCGCATATACTTCATTAATTGTATCGTTCGCAGAATTGTCTATTGCCATATTCCAAATCAACTGCCAGTTAGTTGAAAATGTTTGCGGACTGCCTCCTGCGGTAAGAGTCAAAGGTGACCATGTTACACCACCGTCTATGGATTTAAAGATCCCATCTCCCATATAGTATCCACCGGTACCATGACTTGCCGAAGCACCATATGCTTCACCACTTCCATAATACCATACGTTTGTATGGCCCGGACGTTTGTCCTGTGTAAGACAAGTTGCATTCTTTAATTGAGAGGCCGTGTTTGTCTGTCCCCAGGTTTCTCCGCCATCGGTACTCAGCCACATTCCTCCTGAAGGTGTTCCTGCTAATATTCTGTTCTCATTGCTTACATCTATTCCTAAAGCTCTGGTCCTTCCGCCTACATTCCAGGGTCCGCGACTTACCAGATTTAATAGAGAAGCTCTACCTGGATCAACTTGCGCATCAGATGGTAGCGTTGCCGCAAAAGCCAATTCTTTTTGACGGATGTTATCAGGAATTTTCCCGGTTGCAGGATCAGCGAGTCTGCTGAGTTCCCATAGCATACGCTTACTTGCACCATGAACCATTCCTTCTTCGACTGCCTGATTATTTTTTATTAAGGATGATCCTTGTGAATCTGTTGATCCTATAAATGTAACTGCTGCCGCAGAAAATAGCGCAGCCAAGGAATAAAGATAAAATTGCTTCATTGAAAGGGAAATTTGTTCAATCAAATATAATGATTTTTTAGACATTCTAAAGTCGGGAAGCTTTGAAGAATATATAAAAGAAAGGCTTTTAAGATTACGGGGCTTTATCTTCTTTAATGAATTTAGGGAGACTTAAATTCATTTTAACCGCAACTATACGAACGGCAATAACTAACAAGGCTGAAAGTATAAAATTAAAATTACGCTCTATATTTAAATAATCAAGTATAAGATATGTCATTGCACCTGAAAGACAAGCAGTGGCATAGATCTCTTTTTTGAATATGATCGGTATTTCATTGGTTAGCACATCACGGATCACACCGCCCATAATAGCTGAAAACATACCCATGATAGCTGCAATAACCGGATGAACACCCAGACTTAATGCCTTTTCCGTACCAACAATTGTAAACATCGCGATCCCTACAGTATCGAATAAAAAGAATGTTTTCCTCAACCGTATCAAAACCTTAAAAAATATACTGGCCAGGATCACACCGATAATTATAGCGTACATGAAATTTATATCATTTATCCAGACCAGAGGATAGCTTCCAAGTAAAATGTCCCGGAGGCTTCCGCCACCTATCGCAGTAATAAAACCAATAAAGCCCGCTCCGAACCAGTCCGGCTGAGCTTTATCATTAGCCGCCAAAGCCCCTGAGATTGCGAAAAAGCCTGTACCTACAACTTCGAGAATGTATTGAATTTGCATAATTTATCGGGGATAAAGTTACTGTATTAACGGCTAATAGAAAATATAAATTACTTTTGTATTATAAAAATTGAATCATGATAAGCCTGATCATTGCTGATGACCATCCCCTTTACCTTGAAGGTTTAGAAATGCTTCTGAACAAAACCAGACGTATTAAAATTGAGGCTAAATGCAGCAGAGGATCCGAAGCAATTAGCGTCCTTAAAAACAAGGATTGTGATGTATTGCTCCTGGATCTTCATATGCCCGACATGAGTGGATTGGAAGCAGTGGAGGAGATTCGAAAATTCAAACCTGAACAGAAGATAATCATGCTTACTCATCAGAAAGGCAGCCGTTATCTTTCAAAACTTGAAAAACTTGGAATCAACGGTTATGTTTTGAAAAATGTCAATAAAGAAGAATTGCTTGAAGCTATTGAAACAGTTAATGAAGGTAAATCATACTTTACAGAAGGCATACACAACATTTCAAAAGAAGATGATTTTTATATAAAATCTTCAATTATTGTGAATGAGAATGAACCGAATGTACTCCTAACTCCGAGAGAGCAGGAAATACTGATCAGAGTCTGCAATGAAATGAGTAGCTCAGAGATAGCCAAAGAACTATTTATAAGCATAGGCACAGTAGATACACACAGGAAGAACATACTTCAAAAACTTGGAATTTCAAATACGGTGGGATTGGTAAAATTCGCTCTTAAACATAATCTTATCAAGCCTGATTGATTATCAGGGAAACTCCAGCTCCACCTGTTGACCTGTTATAAAACTTCAGACTTCCATTCAATAAACGTATGAATTTCTTACTTACAGCTAAACCAATTCCACTTCCTTCTGTAGGAACAGAAGTTATAGAAGTAGAGTCAAGACTATTAAGATGGTTTAGCATCTCTTCTGAAAAGCCTTTTCCTTCATCAAGAACGCTAATTTGTATTGAGTTATTCAATTGTTCTATTTCGACCGCGATTTTTTTATGAGGCGGAGAAAACTTCACGGCATTATTAATAATATTTCTAAGTATAAAAGATATCATCAGTCGGTCTGAATGCACATTATGTATAATATCATGTTTTAGATCAATGGCTATATTATTAAATGATGCAGTTGGCTGATAAACAGTAACTATTTCTTTTAGGATAGCGATGACGTCTATCTCTTCACGTTTGGGTTGAATGCTATTCTTTTGAATTCTGGCCCACTGTAATATATTATCTAAAAGATCTTTTAATGGAAGAACTGCATTACCTGTCATTTCAAGCGAACGTAAAAGATCATCCCTGCTTAATTCTATACTTTTATCAATGATCCCTGAAGTATAATTGATTACAGAAGTTACAGGATTATAAAGATCATGAGAGATCATGCTTATCAACTCACCCTTTGTATTGTTAGCTTCTCTAAGTTCATCTTCTGATTTTATCAGTTCAACATTCAACTGTCGTAGTGTGCTATTCTGATTATTAACTTTTGCATTAATCTGTTCAAGCTGCTTATTGAGCTTTTGTTTGTTCCTGTATTGAATTAAAACAAGTAAAGCAGCGCAAAACACAATAACAAAAAGTGCAGCGAAAAACAACTTCATTATTCTCTCCTGGCGAATTTTAGTGAGCTGAAGTTCATTATCTTTTTTTAATACGATATTCTCCGATTCTTTTTTATCTGAATCATATTTTACTTTCATATCAGCAAGATCCTTATTGAATTTTTCTGAGATAATAGAATCCTTAAGTAAAGAATACAATTTATAATTCTCCAGGGTCTTTTGAAGATTCCCTTGTTTTTCATAAGCTTTTGAAAGATCAAGATGAATATCCTTCTGACGCCCTACCGCCTTTTGTTCTTTAGCCAGCTTCAGAGCCATTTCATAATATTTAAAAGCTTGCTGAGGGTTATTTGTAGCAACATACACATCTGCTATATTGGAGTATGTCAATACCAATCCGAATAGATCTTTCAATTTTGTCTTCAGATCAAGCGCAACAAAAAAATGCTCAAGAGCCTTATCATATTTCTTAAGATCTTTATAAATATTTCCAATATTGTTCTCAACTCTGGAAAGATTCCTTTCATTTTTATCACGTATGTAAAAGTCTCTAACCTTAAGATAAGAATCTAATGCTTCTTCAAAACGGTTAGTGTTGCGATAAATCATTCCAAGGTTGGAATTTACCATGGCCTCTCCTGCTTCATCATTTATTTGAATATAAGTTTTTTTTGCACGATCCATATACGAAAACGATTCAGCCGCTTTACCCTGATGATAAAAATTCAGCCCAATAAAAAGCAGATCCATACCTATTCCATCATGGTTGGATAATTTCTCATCTTCCTTTAAAGCTTTAAGCAAAAACTCCATGGATTTAACGTATTCACTTCGTTCACTATAAAACAAACCCTTCTGTCGAAGAACAGAACTGACACCTTTAAGATAGTTAATTTCCCTGGCTAGTCGTTCCGCAGAGTCAAGGATACGAAGAGCTGAATCAGGATCATTATAAGTAAGATTGTAATATGTTTCTATTAACGCATCTGTTCTTTTGATCATTAATGAGTCTACCTGCCCAAAAAGAAAGCTGATGTTTAAAATAGAAATTATTACTAGCCGAAAGAATCTCATAAGGATATCTCTTTGTGTCATTATATAATGTCTAAAATAAGCAGTTTTTTTGAAGTCAGTAAAAGAATTACTATCAGATCCTTTCTTCCCATACTTTTTCAATATACCCATTCACAGTATTGTGCAATAATTCCTGATGATCGAATTTTGTTTTAAAGTTGATCTAAAAATTAAACTAAATAATATGAAACACAAAAAAACGAAATCAATCACCCTTCTGCTTGGCCTTGGGCTTACCGGCCTGCAGGCACAGAATGCCAGTACGGCATCAGGTGGAGAAACTTCCGGGAGCGGAGGAACACTGAGTTATTCAATCGGACAGGTTGCTTACACGACAGTTTTCGGCAGCACAGGTTCAGTAGCACAAGGAGTACAACAGCCTTATGAGATCTCAGTGATCACTGAAATAGGAAGTGCAAAAGAAATAGATCTTCAGTTAAGCACTTATCCCAATCCTACCACTGATCTCCTAAACCTTTATATTGGAAATCTAAAAGCTTCCAGCCTATCCTATCAATTATTTGATATTAACGGTAAGCTTTTGATGTCAAGCCGGATAAGCGATGTTGAAACAAAAATTTCAATGGCCCATTTACAAGATGCAATCTATTTTTTTAAAATAATTGAGAATACTACAGAAATCAAATCATTTAAAATCATTAAAAACTAACATATGAAAAAGATAGTTACGATAGTCGCTGCACTTTTATTTACAGCAAATGTATGGGCGCAGAGCCCGCAAAAAATGAGTTACCAGGCAGTGGTAAGAGATGCAAGCAGCCAGCTTTTAACCAACTCTTCTGTGGGAATGCAGATTAGCATTTTACAAGGTTCTTCTTCCGGCACCCCTGTATATGTTGAAACTCATTCATCAACTTCAAATGCAAATGGATTAGTATCATTGGAGTTAGGAAATGGTACAATAGTTTCCGGAACTTTTGCTGGCATTAACTGGGCAAACGGACCATACTTTATTAAAACTGAAACAGATCCTGCCGGTGGTACGAACTATACTATCACGGGGACAAGCGAGCTGATGAGTGTTCCTTATGCATTGTATTCCTTAAACGGGCCAGTTGGAGCACAAGGTCCTCAAGGACCACAAGGACCTGCAGGTGCAGATGGAATTAACGGAACTGATGGCGTTAATGGTGTTGACGGTGTTGATGGTGTTGATGGAGCAACCGGTGCAACCGGACCTCAGGGAGCTATGGGACCAATGGGTCCAATGGGACCTATGGGAATGCCAGGCACAAATGGTACTAACGGAGCAACTGGTGCGACAGGGGCAACCGGAGTAGCTGGAGCAACTGGTTCTACAGGAACCCAAGGGATTCAAGGTATACAGGGGACTCAGGGACTTCAGGGACCACAAGGGCCTCAGGGACTTCAGGGGAATGTTGGCGCGACCGGTGCAATCGGAGCAACTGGTGCACAAGGACCTCAGGGAATAGCAGGTGTAACCGGAGCAACAGGGGCAACGGGTGCCACAGGAGCAGTTGGTGCTACTGGAGCAACCGGTGCAACTGGATTCTTGCAAAGTGGTTCAGCAGCTGGAAATACACCATTCTGGAATGGCACTGCATGGGTTACAAACAGCAACAACTTATTTAACAATGGAGGTAACATCGGTATCGGAGCAACTTCACCGACCAGAATGCTTCACATAAACAGCGCAGATGCAAACACTGAAACAAGTGTTCTATTCTCCCGCGAATCTTCTGCACAAATGCTTTTTATGGGTGTTGCTGCTGATAATGATGTAACGACCGGAGGAGGCACCCTTCTTGGAGGAAAAGCCTATATAAATTCAGGAAATACATCATTACAAATTGCAGCTTTAGGTTCAAATAATCTGGAATTTGCCACTAACGGAGTGAATAGAATGTATATTAACAGCGATGGGAATGTTGGGGTTGGAACTGCGGCTCCAACAACCAAATTGGATGTAAACGGTTACACAAAACTTGGGTTCTTTTCACCGAAAGTACAAATGGTGAAGCTTACCGGAACTACTGCGGCAACCCAGGGAGCCTTGTCTGGTATTAGTTACCCATTTGATCCGACAAAAATTATTTCCTTCACTGTTCTGATTGAAACCATTCCAGGAGTTGAATATATTTCAATCAACTCCAGCTATTCCGGATATGAAGTTGATGCTTATATCAGCGGCAGCAATATAGTATTGGAGAACAGAGCAGGAAACAGTGCAGCAGTATTAAACAAAACGGCTAAAATATTAGTGACGTACGAACAATAACGTATAAGAATTATAATAAAAACGCCTCCGGAACTTATTCCAGAGGCGTTTTTTTTATTTATTAAACCTGATAATTTAAAGTACTTATTATGCTTGCATAGTAATAATAATTATTATATATTTGTTACCCCATGGCAAAAAAGCATACCGAAACAATTGATTCAAAGATCAAATCATCCTGGCAGATCATAAGCAGGATGTATAATTCTCAAGCCGCTCAGTATGGAGGAAGTATTGCGATAGGACATTTTCTTTTAAATATTGATAGTGAAGACGGAGCTTATGCCTCAGAGATAGCGCCCATGCTGGGAATGGAAAGCACCTCTCTTTCTCGGATCATTAAAACTCTTGAAAAAGAAAAAATGATCATCCGCAAAAGTGATAAGACTGATAAGCGAAGAGTGAAAATAATCCTCACACAAAAAGGTAAAGAAAATAAAGAGCTCGCTAAGAATATTGTGCGTAATTTTAATTCTGAATTAGAAAATAAAATTGGCCGGGCAAAGCTTGAGGATTTCATGAAGACTTTAAACGAGATCATTCATTTTGCCGAAGAAAAACATAAAATATTAAAACAGGGACTAGCTCTGTAATAAATTAAATTCATATTTATAATTATGAACAGATCAATTAAAAAAGTTGCAGTACTTGGTTCGGGTGTTATGGGAAGCCGTATCGCCTGTCATTTTGCAAACATCGGAGTAGAAGTACTTTTATTGGACATTGTTCCAAAGGATGCTGCCGCAGATAAAAAATCACGTAACAAAATAGTGGATGATGCTTTGGCATTTGCCCTGAAATCTAACCCTTCCCCGATTTACAGGAAATCTTTCGCTAAAAGGATAGTGACAGGAAATTTCGATGACAACATGAAGGATATCGCAAACTGTGACTGGATCATAGAAGTTGTTATTGAACGCCTCGACATAAAAAAACAGGTTTTTGAAAACGTTGAAAAGTACCGTAAACTCGGAACTCTGATTACATCCAACACTTCCGGGATTCCCATCAACCTGATGAATGAAGGACGCAGTGAAGATTTCCAGAAACATTTCTGCGGATCACATTTCTTTAATCCCCCAAGATATTTACGTTTACTCGAAATCATTCCGACTCCTAAAACTTCACCGGAGGTTATTAATTTCTTAATGCATTATGGTGAATTATATTTAGGAAAAACCACAGTTCTCTGCAAAGATACTCCTGCCTTTATCGCCAACAGAATTGGTGTTTACGGGATCATGAGTCTTTTCCATACTGTTGAGAAGATGGGATTGACAATTGATGAAGTTGATAAATTGACCGGACCTGTTCTCGGTCGGCCTAAATCTGCAACTTTCAGAACTTGTGATGTTGTGGGATTAGATACTCTCGTTCACGTTGCGAATGGTGTTGCTGCAAGCTGTCCGAAAGACGAAGCAATTGATGTATTCAAAATCCCAGGATACGTTTCTAAGATGGTTGAGAATAAATGGCTGGGAAGTAAAACAGAACAAGGCTTTTTCAAAAAAGTAAAAGGTGCTAACGGAAAATCCGAGATCCATTCATTGGATCTGAAAACACTTGAATACAAGCCTTCAGTAAAAGCTAAATTTGCGACACTCGAACAAACAAAATCAATTGACAACTTACGTGAGCGCATGAAAGTGTTGCTTGCAGGAAAAGATAAAGCAGGTGAATTTTACCGCACTTCATTTTATGGTTTATTCGCTTATGTAAGTAATCGCATCCCTGAGATAACAGATGAAGCTTACAAGATAGATGCTGCTATGAATGCAGGATTTGCTTGGGAACTGGGCCCTTTCGAAGCATGGGATGCCCTCGGTGTTGCAGAAACAGTTAAAGCTATGGAAGCTGCAGGAAATAAACCTGCACCATGGATTTACGATATGCTTGCAAGCGGTGCTACCACATTTTATAAAGTAGAAAATAGCACAAAAAAATATTATGATATTCCTACAAAGTCTTACAAAGTAATTCCGGGAACTGAATCATTCATCATTCTTGATAACATCCGTGCAAATAAAACTGTATGGAAGAATTCCGGAGCTACGCTAACCGATATTGGTGATGGAATTGTAAATCTTGAATGGAACACGAAAATGAATTCAATTGGTGCTGAAGTTATTGAAGGTATCAATAAGTCGATCGAGATCGCAGAAAAAGATTTTAGAGGTTTAGTGATCTCAAATGAAGGAGCTAACTTCTCTGCTGGAGCAAATGTCGGTATGATCTTCATGATGGCGGTTGAACAGGAATACGATGAACTTAATTTCGCTATTAAAACTTTCCAGAATACAATGATGCGTGTGCGTTATTCTTCCATTCCGGTTGTTGTTGCTCCACATAATCTTGCTTTAGGCGGGGCATGCGAAATGAGTTTACACTCCGACCGTGTTGTTGCACATGCTGAAACCTATATGGGACTTGTAGAATTCGGAGTAGGACTTATCCCGGGCGGTGGCGGAACAAAAGAATTCGCAGTTCGATTATCTGATGAATTACAGGAAGGCGATATTGAATTGAATAATTTCCGTGACCGTTTCTTAACGATCGGACAAGCTAAAGTCGGGACATCAGCATACGAAGCATTTGACCTGGGATATTTAAGAAAAGGAAAAGATGTTGTGGTTATTTCTCGCAACAGATTATTAGCTGAAGCAAAATTGAATTGTATTGAATTAGCCGAAGCAGGTTATACAAGACCTGTTGAACGTAAGGATATTCGTGTCCTTGGAAAACAAGCATTGGGACTAGCTTATCTGGGTGCTAACTCAATGCAGGTTGGACATTATATAAGTGAGCACGATACAAAGATCTCTCAGAAATTAGCATGGGTTTTATGTGGTGGCGATCTTTCACAGCCAACTCTTGTAAGTGAAAAATATTTACTTGATCTTGAGAGAGAAGCTTTCCTGAGTTTATGCGGTGAAAGAAAAACGCTTGAACGTTTACAAAGTATAATTACTGGTGGTAAGATTCTAAGAAATTAAAAATTGAACACAGAGGAACAGAGAAAAAAAAGAACCACGGAGTTCTCTGTGCAACTCTGATATCTCTGCTCCTCTGTGTTAAAAAACTCATAAATATGAACGCATATATAGTAGCAGGTTTCAGATCCGCAGTAGGCAAAGCCAACAGAGGCGGATTTCGTTTTACTCGTCCGGATGATCTTGCATCGGATGTTATAAAACATTTAATGGCAAGTGTACCAAACGTTGCACACGACCAGGTTGATGATCTCATCGTAGGAAACGCTATGCCTGAAGCAGAACAAGGTTTGAACATGGCCAGATTGATATCACTAATGGCATTCAATACTGATAAAGTATCCGGAATGACTGTTAATCGTTATTGCGCTTCAGGGTTGGAAACCATCGCTATCGCGGCAGCTAAGATCCATGCTGGTATGGCTGACTGTATTGTTGCAGGCGGTGCTGAAAGCATGAGCTTAATTCCGATGGGCGGCTGGAGAATTGTCCCTCATGCAGGAGTCGCACTGGCTCACCCTGATCACTACTGGGGAATGGGTTTGACAGCAGAGGCTGTTGCAAATGAATATAAAGTGAGCCGTGAAGACCAGGATGCTTTTGCATTCAATTCTCACATGAAGGCCATGAAAGCTATAAAAGAAGGTAAATTCAAGAATGAGATCGTTCCTGTAAAAGTGACTGAGACTTATCTTGATGAGAATGAAAAAAAGAAAACGCGTGATTTTATTGTTGACACAGATGAAGGCCCTCGCGCTGATACAACACTCGAAGCACTTGCTAAACTAAAGCCTGTATTTGATGCAAAAGGAAGTGTTACTGCCGGGAATTCTTCCCAGACTAGTGACGGAGCTGCTTTTGTAATGATCGTAAGCGAAAAATTCCTTAAAGAAAATAATCTGAAACCTATAGCAAGAATGGTAAGCTTTGCTGCTGCCGGTGTTCCTCCACGTATCATGGGAATTGGGCCTGTTGCAGCAATTCCAAAAGCATTAAAACTTGCCGGACTGAATCTCAATCAGATCGATATGATCGAATTGAATGAAGCATTTGCATCACAATCTCTAGCTGTCTGCCGTGAATTGAACATCAACCAGGACATTGTAAATGTGAATGGTGGTGCTATTTCTCTCGGACATCCCCTGGGTTGTTCTGGTGCAAAACTGTCGGTTCAGCTTTTCAATGAAATGAAACGCCAGAATAAAAAATATGGTATTGTAAGTATGTGCGTGGGAACCGGACAAGGTGCTGCTGGAGTATTCGAAATGCTGAATTAACAGCAGATTGAGGTTGGCGCATTTTTTTAATCAGACAAGAACGACAATTTAAAAAAAATTAATAAATATTCAGAAACAATGGAAAACGTCAAAAACCCAACATCAACCATGTCAGCAGCAATAAAAGGAGGAGAATTCCTCATCAAAGAAACCCAAGCAAAAGACGTTTTTATTCCTGAAGAGTGGAACGAAGAACAGCAAATGATCGCGCAGACATGCACAGATTTCCTGGCGCAGCACGTGTGGCCAAACCTTGATCGCATTGATGCACAGGAAGAAGGTCTGATGGTTGACCTTTTAAATAAAGCCGGTGAACTGGGTTTACTGGGAATTTCTATACCCGAAGAATTTGGAGGTTTTGGGAAAGACTTTACAACTTCTATGCTTGCAACAGAGATCATGGGTGCCGGACATTCATTCGCAGTAGCTATTTCGGCTCATACAGGAATCGGTACTTTACCAATTTTGTATTATGGAAATGCAGAACAAAAAGCTAAGTATATTCCGAAACTTTCAACGGGAGAATGGAAAGCAGCATATTGTTTAACTGAACCAAGTGCAGGTTCGGATGCAAATTCAGGAAAAACACGCGCTGTGCTTTCTGAAGATGGCAAACATTATATTCTTAACGGACAAAAGATGTGGATCACTAACGGTGGTTTCGCTGATATCTATACTGTTTTCGCTAAAATCGACAACGATGATAATTTAAGTGCTTTCATCGTAGAAAAATCCTTTGGGGGAATTTCTTTAAATCCTGAAGAACACAAAATGGGAATTAAAGGAAGTTCTACTCGCCAGGTTTTCTTTAATGATTGCAAAGTTCCGGTAGAGAATTTACTTTCTGAACGTCAGAATGGATTTAAGATCGCGGTAAATATTTTGAACCTGGGCCGTGTAAAGCTTGCGGGAGCAGCAATTGGCGGAAGCAAACAAACGATCACAAAATCTGTACAATATGCAAATGAGCGTCAGCAGTTTGGACGTTCTATTTCTAAATACGGTGCGATCCGTTATAAACTTGCTGAACAGGCAATCCGCGTTTATGCTTCTGAATCTGCGATCTATAGAGCAAGTCAGAACATTGAAGATGCGATCAAATCATTGATCACAGGGGGAATGGATGAAGCAAAAGCAAAGTTAAAAGGAGTTGAGCAATTCGCTGTTGAAGCTGCAATATTAAAAGTTCATGGTTCTGAAGTATTGGATTATGTTGTTGATGAAGGAGTTCAGATCTACGGAGGAATGGGTTACAGTGCTGAAGCTCCTATGGACAGAGCCTACCGTGATGCGCGTATCAACCGCATCTTTGAAGGAACTAACGAGATCAACAGAATGCTTACAGTTGATATGATGTTAAAACGCGCAATGAAAGGCGAGCTTGATCTGATGGGTCCTGCTCAAAAAGTGGCAGCTGAATTAATGAGCATACCTGATATGAATTCCGATAACAGCGGTATGTTCTCTAACGAGAAAAAAGCTGTAGCAGGTTTCAAAAAAGCAGTCTTGATGGTTGCAGGAGCAGCAGTTCAGAAATTAATGACACAGCTTGCAAAAGAACAGGAAGTATTAATGAACGTAGCTGATATGATCATTGAAACATACGTTTGCGAATCCGTTCTTTTACGTGTGGAGAAATTGATTGAAATGAAAGGTGAAGCTTCATGCAAGGAACAGATCGATATGATGAAAGTTTATATTAATGATGCTGCCGACAGAATTCATAAATCAGGTAAGGAAGCGATCAACAGCTTCTCAGATGGAGATGAGCAACGCGGAATGCTAATGGGCATGAAACGTTTCACTAAAACTGATCCGATCAACACAACTGAATTACGTAGAAATGTTGCTGCAAAATTGATAGCTGAGAATAAATATTGTTTTTAGTCTTCAGTACGAATACACAAAGAAAAGGCACGCAAGGTTATACTTCGCGTGCTTTTTTACGCTTATTAATTTTTAATCAATGAAACATATAATTCATTTATTAATTCTTTTGTTTTTCAATCAGGCACAGGCTCAAAGAAAAGCTGCCTTCGTTAAATTTTTTGACCAAAGGCTTTGGTATGTGATTGACGAAAAAGGACAACTTTTATATGATAAGGGATTTGATTTTATTGACGTTTCAGACAATGAAGAACTGAATATCGATAATGCAAAAAAGGTAGTTATTGCTTATCCTTCTGAAGGCATTTTTAGATTTAAGAAATTCAATACATATGGATATTATAATAATCAGTTCAGCGAAATTATTGAACCGCAATTTGAGGTTGCATTTGATTTTTCAGATAGTATTGCTGTTGTAGGAATTGAGAATGAGAGAAGATACATTGACCATAAAGGCAAGTATATTTCTGATAAAACGTTCTCAGTGGCAGAACAGTTTTCTAACGGTTATGGACTCGTTAATTACAAAGGACGCTGGCATTTTATAAATAAAAAAGGAATATTTCTGAATGAAAATGGTTTTGATGACGCTTATGCATTTAAAAACGGCTATGCTGTTATTAAGAAAGATCGCAAATGGGGAATAATAAATTTAAAAGGTGAAATGGTTATTCCTGCTATGTATGATGAATTAAAAAAACAGGGAGATGGTTTTATCGCATTTAAGCAAAATGGCAAATGGGGAATAATAAATTTAAAAGGTGAATTGGTCATTCCTGCTATATATGATGAATTAAAAAAACAGGGAGGGGGTTTTATCGCATTTAAGCAAAATGGTAAATGGGGATTTATCAATTGGTCAAACAAAATAATCATAGAAGCGAAATATAAAAATGTTGGGACGTTTAATGACGGGATAGCTGCTGTACAACCTGATAAATGGGGCTATATAGATAGTACAGGAAAAGCTGTGTCGGAGTTCATATACTCAGAGGCAGAAGACTGCAACGAAGGTGTAGCAGTAGCTTTAAAATATGGTCTGTGGGGAGCTTTAGATAAAACCGGCAAAAAAATTCTTGGTTTTAACTATAATAAGATAATCAAATCTGAAAATGGTATTATTAGGTATAAAACAGGGAAAGGCTGGGGACTTGCTGATAACAATGGAAAAATTATCAAAGAACCTCAGTTTGCAAGAATAGGTGATTTCGAATATGATCTGGCCCTGGTTGAAATGGATGGAAGAATAGGATTCATTGATAAAGCAGGAGAATTAAAGGTACCAGCTATCTTTGTGAATGCTTTTGAATTCGAAAATGGTTATGGCAGGGTAAGAACAGATACTGACTGGCATTACATTGACAGATCAGGAAACTACCTATTTAAAACAAACCTGCGAATGGCCACAAGATATTTTTCAATAGAGTAAATATTTTTTAAGATCACGCTTTGGAGCTCACTCAAGACGCAAAGCACGTAAAGAAAAACCGATAGTCAAACTATGGGTTTTCTTTTTAACTCTTCCTTTGCGAACTTTGAGCCTTTGCGAGAAATTTATCCAACATTGAACAAAAATGAAATATCTTTGTACCAATGGAACTCTACTTCGCATACTACTCCTCTCCCATCGGCCTGATTGAAATCAGCGGAAATGAAGATGGTATCGCGACTCTCTATTTTGTTGATGAAAAGAAGAACGCTTCATCCAAAGTTCATCCATCACTCAAAGAATGTCTTCTACAATTAGAAGAATATTTCAAAGGACTCCGGAAAGAATTTGGCTTGAAACTCAATCCCAAAGGAACAGATTTCCAAAAAAGAGTTTGGGAAAAGTTGTATGCACTTCCTTACGGAAAAACAGTTTCTTATCTTGATATTTCCAGAATGCTTGGTGATGCCAATGCTACACGTGCTGTAGGAAATGCGAATGGCAGTAATCCAATTTCAATTATTGTCCCTTGCCACCGCGTGATCGGAGTAAATGGGAAGCTTGTAGGTTATGGCGGAGGATTATGGCGTAAAGAATGGCTGCTTAATCACGAAATGGGCGCTGTGGTAGGTACCCAAACTAAAATGTTCCAGATCTAGGGAGCATCTATCTTTTCGAGTTCTTCGAAAGAATCAATTTTCAGTTGTTTTTGTTTTTTCTTAACAGTATAATAAATGATAACTCCACCTTCAATATTTGTTGTGTCAACCTTTGTATTTTGAGGAGCACCAGGTCTGCCGCTGCCTCTTTGTTTCGTAATCCCAAATGTGACCAGGTAATTTCCTTTTCCAAGATCATTGAATGAATCAAGCTTTTTATAATTAGGCGAAACCGCATTCGGATCATCCACTTTCACCATATTAAATTTTATAACCTGATTAGAGGAAGTACTTATCAGGGAATCTAACTTCCATTTTCCTTTTTTGCAATTGCTGAGAAGTATGGAATATGTTGTTGTTGAAGTCGGTGAAGCGCCATGATTAACTGTCTGCCTTGTTGCCTTTTTTAATTTAAGATCCTGGGCAGAAACAGTAGAGCTGATGATCAAAAATAAAAACAATAATTTCTTCATAATTCGTATTTTAGCTAAAGTTACTAATAAATCCAGCATGTACATTCCACCATATTACCGTGAAGAAGACACATCAAAACTCATAGAATTTATGCAGGCGCATAATTTTGCAAATGTAATAAGTTCAGATAATAACAAACTTACAGCAACACATCTTCCTTTTGTTATTGAAGAACGTGAAAATAAAGTATTCCTTGTTTCACACATGGCAAAAGCGAATCCTCAATGGCAAAGCTTTAATGAAAATGAACTGCTTGTTATATTCCAGGGGCCGCATGCTTATATTTCTCCTTCCAATTATGAAAAACAGCAGAATGTTCCTACCTGGAATTATATCGCAGTTCATGCTTACGGAAAAGCAAAGATAATTGATGATCCAAAAGAAGTATGGGATCTAATGGAAAGAACGATCCATGAATTTGAAGAGAAGTTCTTTGAACAATGGAAGAGCCTTTCACCCGAATATGTGAACGGAATGTTAAAAGCGATCGTAGCGTTCGAAATTGAAGTAACAAGAATGGATGGTAAGTTTAAGCTGAGCCAGAATAAAACAAAGAACGAGCAGCAGAATATTATTAAATCATTTGAAAAGAGTGATGATAGCACACAGAGGGAGATTGCGGAGGAGATGAAGAAGAAACAATAAGCAGTTAACCAGTAGGCAATTTGCAGTTGGCAATAATTGGAGTTCCAAAATTATAATAACGGAGCGTCATTGCGATGAGGTACGAAGAAGCAATCTCACTCTATTATAAATGAGATTGCTTCGCTCCGCTCGCAATGACGCTCCGAAATAAAAATTTGACAAATGAATAACACTCTTTTTATTTTTATGATTTTCATCGCAAAATCACTTTCCGCCCAGCTCCCCAGCACCGACATCTGGCTGCTCGACATTAAAACAGAAAAGGATTCGATCATATTATCAAATCCAGTTAATGTAACGAATCGTCCTGGCTACGATAATCAACCGGGATTTTCTCCTGATGGGAAATATCTTTTATACACTTCAATAAGAGATGAAAAACAATCCGACATTTATAAATACGACCTGAAGACTAAAAAGATAAGTCAGTTTACAAATACTCCCACAACCAGCGAATATTCCCCTACTTTTATGCCTGACGGAAAGAATATTTCTGTCGTGATGGTGGAACCTGATAGCACACAAAGACTTTGGAAGTTTCCGATAAAAGGTGGAGCGCCTTCCTTAATTATGGACAAGGTTGATTCGATTGGATATCATTGCTGGCTCGATAGTAATAATGTTGCTCTTTTTCTTATAACCAATCCCTTTCAATTAGTATTCACGAATATCCGAACTCAAAATTCGACATATGTTGTCCGTGATACTATTGCCAGAGGTATGAACCTGATCACAAACAATAAAAAAAGAGAATTCTTTTATTCTTATAAAGGAATTATTTATTCCATCGGAGTTGATGAAAAAAACAAAAGCAATGGTGGCTGGTTTAAAAAATATGATGGAGAAGATTTCACTTTCTTAAATAACCAAACAATTACAATGGCCGACAAATCAAGGATCTATATTAATAAATTCAGAACTTCTGAAAAACTTAAAGGTAACGCATGGCGGGAAGTAAAGGATCTGTCATTGATAGGCATTAAAAAGATTACACGAATAGCTGTAAGTAAAGACGGAACAAAAATGGCCATCGTAGCCGAATAAAAAAATAAAAACCGCTGAGAGAAAAGGAGAAAAAAAGAGAACCGCAGAGAAATCTCAAAGCTGCTCATCGAAAAACTCCGCGGCCCTCTGCGATAACTCAGTGTCCTCTGCGGTAAAATAATCCAGAACCTTCCCACATACTTCGACAAGCTCAGCATGACAACACACACATCACTGTATAAAAATGAAACCCAAAACACCCTCACAAAACAATTATTTCATCAGTACAGAAAAAGAAAAACTGGATATTGATTTTATACATTCTTATCTCACCCGTTCCTATTGGGCAGAGCAAATTCCCAAAGAAGTTGTTCTGAAAGGAATAAGCAATTCACTATGTTTTGGTGTGTACAATAATGATCTGCAGGTTGGTTTCGCACGAATCATCTCAGATTATTCAACATTCGCTTATCTTGCTGATGTATTCATTATAGAAGAAGAACGCGGTAAGGGCTTGTCAAAATGGTTAGTGGAATGTATTCTAAAACATGAACAACTTCAGGGATTAAGAAATTTTTGTTTACTGACTAAAGATGCTCATAAATTGTATGAACGTTTCGGCTTTAAAAATCTGGAGAAGCCACAGAACTTTATGGCGATTAAGAAAGATAATTTTTATAAAAAAGAAAAGAATTAACCACAAAGGCGCAAAGGCGCAAAGAAATTAAGCCGGAAACTTCTTTTTCATTTCTTCCACTATTCCATATACAGCCGGACAAACTGCCGTATTCTTCAAAGTGAGATCCAGGATCTGGTGAAAACGCTTCCTGTTCGTATGAGGATATTCGCGGCAAGCGGTAGGACGGTCTTCATAAACAAGGCAATAATTTTCTGAATCAAGGAAAGGACAGGGAGCAACATTCAAAACATAATCTTTGTCCTCATCGATATGAAGATACTTCGCAATAAAGTCCGAAGGCCGCATCTTCAAACGTTTTGAGATCCGGTCAATATCGCGTTCATAAAAGATCGGGCTGGTAGTCTTGCAGCAATTTGCGCATTTCAGGCAATCAGTCTTTTCAAAAGCTTCATCATGCAAGCGATGCACAACATCATCGAGAGTATGAGGTTTCTTGCGCTTTAATTTATCAAACAGTTTTTTTGTTGAAGGCTCTGCTTTCTTTGCCTGGTGCTTCAATTGATCCAATTGCATTATGCAAAAATACGGAAATTCCTTAGAAATCAGATACAATACTTACTTAAGACTATCAGAGGTGGCTTTGAGTATTATGTTTTTTGCCAGGCGGCAACTTTGTTTTTTAATGTGGCAATTGTACCCGATAACGTTTTTAAATTTTTCGCGATAGCTGCTGAGGATAAGTTGCTGCCATTCGTAAGGACCATTTTAACCCGTTCATCAATCAGATCCACCATTGCCAGGGTCTTTTGCCATCTCTCCTCCTGAACTTGTTTTATTTCATTAACCAATTTATTGAGTAAGAGCTCATGAACTTTTCTCTCAGTTACATCATAAATTGAAATAGATGCGGCAACCATTTTTAATTTATGAAATAGAGGTACATATTCAGTTTCAAACCAATGGCTTTTATCGCCAAAGCACACTTCTGCTTCCACTCTAAAAGTCTCGCCTTTAAATGTTCTTACAAGAGCATCTTTAAGTGTGATATGTACATTATTAGAGGTGTCGTTTGCATACTCAAATAAACTATCACCTTTATGAAGCTTTCGATTATGAAACTGAATACCATTTTCATATGCTTTTCTGTTGAAATACAAAATAATACCTTCTTCATTAACAATAAAACGAACACTTTCTGTCGAATTGAAAGTCGCTACCAAAAGCTCTTCAACTGACAAAGAACCATAGGATTCTGTTACGGATTTCTTTTTTCCCATACAATAATTAAAGTTAAACATCTTTAATTCAGACATTAAATGTAAGCAAAAACCGGATTATATCAACGAAATGAAGCTTTTGGCAGACTATTTTCTGCATGATCCATAAATAATAGAAACTAATCTATAATATTAAGGCTGATACATTGTGGATTTGAATATTAAACGCCACTAGCTATTTCAGCAAACTATACACAATGGGGAAAATAATCTTTTCCCAGATCGCATATTCTTTCGCAGAAGGATGCAGTCCGTCTTCAGCGACAAGTGATTTATCCTTTCCCATTTCTTTTGAAATTTCAAAAAGATCAACTGTTTTGAGATTCCTCTTTTTTGCTTCTTCAATAATTATTTTGTTAAATTCGGAGATCCCGGCTGAAATATTTTTACCGCCACTGTATTTAGATCCGGTTGGTGTCACACCGAAATCAGGAATTGTAATGAGAATGAATTTAGTTTTATCTGGTAATGTTGCCTGAACTTTTTCAATTATAAAGATCAGATTTTTTTGAAATGTTTTCGTATCAACACCCTGAACCCAATCATTCACTCCGATAAGCAATGTTGAAAATGTTGGTTTTGAATTCACAAATACCGGAAGTTCTTTTTCAATTACATCTTTCGTTGTAAAGCCGTTACGGGCAGGATTAGTGATCAGCTCAATATTAATTTTATTTCCCTTCAGATGATCCGTCATTATTAAGGGCCAGGAATTTTCTTCTGTGGTCCCTGTGCAGATAGTATATGAATCGCCAAGAGGAACATACCTGTAAGATCTTTTTTCCATAGGAACATTAATTAAAAATACTGAAATACAAATCGAGATAAGGAATGTTTTCATTGCTGTAATTTTGAATATATACGCATCCTTTCAGCATAAAGATTTGCATAAATTTACGTACTTTGCAGTTGATAAATCATGCTTAGATACATTATAATTGCTTTCTGGATATTCTATCCAATCACTTTTATTGCGCAGTCACAACCATTGAGCAGAACAACTGAAATACATGGTCACAGAGGTTTTCGGGGACACTATCCTGAAAACACTCTTACGGCATTCAAGGAAGCTGCGAGACTCGGTGTAAATGCAATAGAGATGGATATTATCATTTCCAAAGATTCACAGGTGGTGGTTTCCCATGAAGCATGGTTCAATTATAAATTTTGCTCCGAGCCTACCGGGGAAAAAGTGAAAGCTTTAAAACAACATAATTTATTTAAAATGAATTATGATGAGATAAAAACCTTTGATTGCGGACTAAGAAAGAATTCCGAATTTCCTGATCAGCAAACCTCTCCTGAATACAAGCCCTTATTGTCAGAAACAATTGAAACACTGGAACAATTCTGGAAAGAGAATGACCTTCCTCCGATTACTTATAACATTGAAATTAAAGGCGGGAAGATCGGTGACGGCAAATGGCATCCGGAACCGGCAAAAATTGCCGAACTTGTATTGAAAGTTGTGAACTCATTTGATATTAATGAAAGGATATTGATCCAAAGCTTCGACATCCGCAGTCTTCAAACACTTCACAAACTTAACCCTGATCTGAAACTAGGTTTACTGATCGCCAATACAGGTTCAGTTGATCATAATATCCGTAAGCTTGGATTTACGCCCTATATGTATAATCCCGCTTTAAAACTCACAAAGGAACATACCGTTAAACAGGCGCATCATCATGGCTGTAAAATAATGCCATGGACCATTAACAAGGAAGAAGACATGAAACGCCTTATCGACTGGGGAGTTGATGGAATTATAACTGATTATCCCAACATTGCCCTTAAATTAAGAAAATCCTGATTCTGGACGGGTCAAAACAGCTTATAATCCAGTGCTGCGGGCTGCTTTCCAATTTCCAATCTTCCTTTTGGTCTTCTACCATTATTTTACTACTTTCGGGACGCAAAATTTTGTTCTCAAAAGCAAGTAAACCTAATATAGTTTTCTGATAAAGAGTTTGAAGAGGCTGGAGCTAAAATAGTTCCTACTGCTGCTGATATCTATGGCAAATCTGACATTGTCCTGAAGGTTAAAGAGCCTTCAATGGAAGAAGTTGATATGATGAGAGAAGGACTTGTAATGCTAAGTTACCTTTGGCCTGCTCAGAATCAGCCATTGCTTCAGAAATTAGCTGACAAGAAAGTAAATGCAATTGCAATGGATGCGATCCCTCGTATTTCCAGAGCACAAAAAATGGATGTATTGTCTTCTATGGCTAACATTGCCGGATACAGAGCTGTTATTGAAGGTTCTTATCATTTCGGAAGATTTTTAAACGGACAAATTACTGCTGCCGGTAAAGTAGAGCCCGCTAAGGTTTTGGTGATCGGTGCCGGGGTAGCCGGACTAGCTGCAATTGGTGCTGCAAATTCACTTGGTGCAATTGTAAGAGCTTTTGATACACGTAAAGAAGTTGCTGAACAGATCGAATCGATGGGCGCGCAATTCTTAACTGTTGAGATAGATGA
Organism: Bacteroidota bacterium; assembly: GCA_021323165.1. Lineage (GTDB taxonomy): Bacteria > Bacteroidota > Bacteroidia > 2-12-FULL-35-15 > 2-12-FULL-35-15 > 2-12-FULL-35-15. Next base: position 66,604 of record JAJTCJ010000002.1, read on the forward strand.
AGATGGTGCTACTTCATCAGGTTACTCAAAAGAAATGAGTAAAGAGTTTATTGAAGCTGAAATGAAATTATTCCTTGAACAGGCCAAGGAATGTGATATCATAATTACTACAGCTCAGATCCCTGGAAGAGCTGCTCCGAAATTAATCCTTGATTATCATGTTGATGCAATGAAACCGGGTTCGGTAATTGTCGATCTGGCTGCATCTACAGGTGGAAATTGTGCATACACTAAAAACGGTGAAATTTATACAACTCCAAACGGTGTTACAATTGTTGGTAAGCTGAATCAGTTGCCTCACCAGGCTTCTCAGCTGTACGGAAATAACTTATGTCATTTACTTGATGACATGGGCAAAGCTGAAAAATGGAAGATCGATATGGAAGATGCCGTTGTTTCAAGAGCAATGGTTACTCATAACGGAAAGATCAACTGGCCTCCTGCACCGCTTCCTGTAAGTCCGACAGCTGGCGGAGGCGTTAAAAAAGTAACTCCGCCTACGGCAGAAGAAATTAAAATATCTGAAGCTGAAAAAGTAAAAAAGGCTACTACCTCTATGTTCATTCGTTTAGCTGTAGTTGGTATCTTATTGTTTTTGGTAGGACGCTATGCTCCTGCTGAATTCATTCAGCACTTCACCGTATTTGTATTAGCCGTATTTGTCGGATGGCAGCTTATTACTAACGTAGCTCATTCATTACATACTCCATTAATGGCAGTTACCAATGCTATCAGCGGGATCATTGTTGTGGGAGGTTTATTACAAACAACGGATGACATTATGAATCCTATGACTATCCTTGCTTCTATCGCGATCTTAGTTGCCAGCATTAATATCGTTGGAGGATTTATGGTTACGTATCGTATGTTGAACATGTTTAAAAAATAATCCACCTGCGCTTCCTCCTCCGTTAAAACTTCGGAGGATAAAAAAGCTAAGGTGAATAAAAAATAAAAATTTATGGCTATAGGAATTCAAACAGCAGCATATTTATTTGCAAGTATCCTGTTCATTTTAAGTTTAGGAGGTTTATCCTCTCAAGAATCCGCAAAACGCGGAGTGTATTACGGCATCATAGGGATGGCAATCGCTGTGTTGGCAACTGTGCTTGGTGAAGGTGTTGCCGGACAAGTATATATCATTGCTGCAATTGCGGTTGCTTCTGTGATCGGATTAATGCTGGCGAGAAAAGTAGAGATGACAGCAATGCCTCAGTTAGTTGCGATCCTTCACAGTTTCGTAGGATTAGCTGCTGTATTGGTTGGTTTCGGTTCTTACCTTGATCCTAAAACTCATTCACTTGAAGGTGCGGCACACATCATTCACTTAACTGAAGTTTATATCGGGATCTTTATCGGTGCAATTACATTCACAGGTTCTATCATTGCATGGGGGAAACTGGAAGGCAAAGTTCGCAGTAAAGCACTGTTGTATCCGGGCCGACATGCAGTGAATGTGATCTTAATAATCATTTGTATTGTGTTGGGTGTTTTGTTTGCTCAGCAGCATGGTACAGCAGGACTTCCTTACTTACTTATCATGACAGCGATCGCCTCTTTTATCGGAGTTATGCTGGTTATGGCAATTGGTGGCGGAGATATGCCTGTAGTTGTAAGTATGCTTAACTCCTATTCTGGTTGGGCAGCATCTGCCGCAGGATTTATGCTAGGGAACGATCTATTGATTGTAACAGGAGCATTGGTTGGTAGTTCCGGTGCTATTCTTTCTATTCACATGTGTAAAGCAATGAACCGCTCTTTCTTCTCTGTAATCTTAGGTGGTTTTGGAAATGCTCCTGCTAAAGGAGAAGCTAAAGTTATTGAAGGTGAAGTTACATCTTTGAATCATGAAGAAGTTGCGGTTTTATTAAAAGAAGCTAAATCAGTTGTGATTGTTCCGGGTTACGGTATGGCTGTCGCGAAAGCACAGTATCCGATCTATGAAATGGTTCAGACACTTCGTAAAGCTGGTAAGAACGTTCGTTTTGCAATTCATCCTGTTGCAGGACGTTTACCGGGCCACATGAATGTATTATTAGCGGAAGCTCATGTTCCTTATGATATTGTTTTGGAAATGGACGAGATCAATGATGATATGCCTGATACAGATGTTGTAATGGTAATAGGTGCAAACGATGTTGTAAATCCAAGCGCCCAGGATGATCCTGCAAGTTCTATCTACGGAATGCCTGTTATAGAAGTTTGGAAAGCAGAAAAAGTGATCATTATGAAACGTTCAATGTCTGCTGGTTACTCCGGAGAAGACAATCCTTTATTCTACAAAGCAAACTCTGAAATGCTTTACGGGGATGCTAAAGTAAGTGTAGAGAAGATATTGGATTATTTAAAAGGATAAGAAATATCTGACTAATAGAAAAACAAAAAAGCCTTTTGCATTGCAAAAGGCTTTTGTTTTATTAATAAAACATTAATAAAAAACATAATCCCTTATATCGTGCTCACTCTTAGCATGACTAAACTCCGCAGCCGGCATATTGATAGTATTCGTAATACCCTCCGGATGTTCTGCATCATTGTTTAAAATCATTACTGGTTGTGCATGGGAATTTACTACCCAAAGCACGATAAAAGAGAATAATAATAGTAACTCGATTAATTCCTTATTAAAAGGAGTTTTGCTGTTTTCACTCATGACTAATTTCCTTTCTATATTTTAAGTTCCGGACCAGCGTCTTCTTCCGATGGTCCTATTTACTAATTTTTTCTTTTTAACTTCTCTTTCATTCTCCGACCCTTCAATCTTCACGGCTTCCCGGATTGGTGTTATTTCTCCTCCATGAAACAATGTAAACTGCTTGGTGTATTCAGCTCCTAAGAATAAGATCATACTTGAATAGTTTACCCAAAGCATTAATAGTATGATCGATCCGGCTGCGCCATAAGCAGACCCCGGATTAGCTTTTCCAAAATATAAGCCAAGAGCAAATTTCCCCACAATGAATAACAAAGCTGTGACCATGGCTCCTAACCAGACATCCTTCCAACGAATTTTAGCATCCGGTAAGATCCTGAACATCAATGCAAATAGTACAGTAATGATCCCAAAATTGATAATAAAGCTAACCAGCCAGAAAATGGCCATCATAAAATCCGGCAAAGAGGATTTTATCCAGCCACTGAAAGCCGATAATGCTGCGGAAATTAACAACGATATCAATAATAAAAATCCAATGGATAATATTAGCCCGAATGAGAACAATCTGTCTTTCAATGATTTTAACCATTCTTTCTTTGCTTTTACTTCCACTTCCCAGATAAGATCAAGAGATTTCTGAAGCTGAACAAAAACACCTGTAGACCCAACAATCAACGTTATAAAACCAATAATGGAAGCAATAACAGTATTTTGAGTTTCACTTGCTTTTGATACTATCTCCTCTATTTGCTTTGCAGTTTCTTCTCCCATGGCTGCAGTAATCTGGTTGGAAATCTCCCCGCTTACCGCTTCTTTTCCAAAGAAAAACCCTGCAGCACTAATAATGATAACCAGCAGCGCAGGGATTGAGAATATAGCATAATATGATATAACTGCTCCCTGGCGGAACGGATCTGATTCATTCCAGGCAGGAATCGTCTTTTTTGTGATCTTCCAAAAATTCAATAATCGTGTTTTAATGCTAGTCATACTTGTCTTTTAATGATATACTTCAGTAAAGACAAACTTTATGCTTTATGGTTTTGTGGAGGAAAATACACAGACAGCAGGAATTTCTTTGCAGATCATCTTAAATTTAATAACTTGGTCTACCACATTACCAGAACAGAACAATACATTTTTAATCAGGATCCACTTAAGATCCATTAAAAAATTACTTTATGGAGATTAAACTAAAAGGGATGCACACTTTTCGTGCGATCTTCAGTTGGTTATTGTGTTTCTTATTGTGCTTTCAAATTCCAGTAAAAGCTCAGGAAGATTCCTTAAAAAAAGTAATGTTTTCTGCTCTCCCCGACTCTTCGAGAACCCAGGCTGCTTTTAAGCTTGCAATGATCTATTCGAGCAACAACCCCGATTCATGCTTACTAATTGCAGATAAAGGACTTGAATTCGCGAAAGATAATTCATGTTTGAAATATATTCCTTCCCTGTTACGAATTAAAGGTGTTGCATTAGTGAACCTTGGTGAATATAAAAAAAGCGCGGAAGAATATTTTAAAGCTTTGAAAGAAGCAGAAAAGCAGGATCTCAAAAAAGAGATCGCCTCTATTTACAATAATCTTGGAGTAAATTTCTGGTATCAAAAAGATTACAAAACAGCTTTGAAATATCACACAAAAGCGCTGGAGTATCGCAAACAATTGAACCTTCCGAAAGACATTGCCAAATCTTATAACAATCTTGGAATAGTAGCCGTGGATATGGGTGATTATCAGGAAGCAGTGAAGTATTATTTATCCGCGCTGGTTATAAAAGACAGTCTGGGAGATGTAATAGGAATAGCAAACGGAAATAATAATTTAGGAATTGTTTATGAACGACTTAACAGGTTAAACGATGCGAAGACTGCTTATGAAAAAGCACTCAAGATCTTTCAGCAGGAAGATGATAAACGCGGTGAAGTTGTTTCATTAAATAATATTGCGACAATTCACAAGAACCAGGAAAATTACAAGGACGCTGAATCCTATGCGAAGAAAGCATTTCCACTTGCGAAAGAACTTAGTGACATGGAGGATCTTAAAACATCCCATGAGATCCTGGCAGTTTGTGCTTACCACAATGGGAAGTTCAGAGATGCTTATGATCATTTGGAACAGTATGTTAAAATAAATGATTCACTCATCATCAGCACTAATTTTGAAACTGTTCAGGAGCTTGAAAAAAAGTACAACACCGAAAAACAGGAACAGGAAATAAAATTTCTTCAGCAAAATAATACTATAAAGGATATTGAGATAAGGGAATCAGAAACTCAAAGAAGGCATCTACTCCTGATCATTATTCTTGGCCTAATTGCCATAGCGATCACCATTTTTGCTTTTATAAAGATCACGCGTCAAAAGGCTGTTCTTGAAGAGATCAAAGAAAACATTGAGCTTAAGAATACAATGCTTGAACTGCAGAAAAAAGAGATCACTGACAGTATCAATTACGCAAAGCGAATTCAAAATGCAATGCTGAAGGATGAAGAACATACAAGTATGCATCTTCCTCCACACTTTATTCTCTACAAACCTAAAGACATTGTAAGCGGTGATTTTTACTGGGCACTTGAAAAAGAAGAATACCTTTATTTTGCTGTCGCTGATTGCACAGGCCATGGCGTTCCGGGGGCATTCCTTACTTTGCTCGGGACATCTTTTCTGAATGAGATAAATGCAGGTGAGAAAATTTTCACCCCGGGCGAGATCCTCGATAAGCTCAAAGAAAAAATCGTAAAAGAGCTAAGTTCCCAGAACGAAAAGACCCGTGACGGAATGGATATTTCCCTCATCCGTATAAATTTAAAAACCCTGGAAGCTGTCTGGGCTGGAGCATTTAATCCATTATGGATCATCAAATCCCGTGAAAGAGATCTTATAAAAGAGATTTCTGCCAACAAACAATCTGTTAGTTATTCTGAACAATCCGTCAACTTTACTGATCATTCTTTTACTCTAAGCAAAGGCGATCAGGTAATTTTATTCACCGATGGATTTGCCGATCAGTTCGGAGGAAATCATGGTAAAAAATTCAAACACAAGCAGCTCAAAGAAAAAATACTTGAGATCCAGGGTTATAGTGTTGAAGAGCAAAAGCATCAGCTAAACTCGCATTTTGAGTCATGGAAAGGAAATTTAGAGCAGGTGGATGATGTGTTGGTGGTGGGGATGAGGTTTTAGTTTCATGAGAGAGTTTTTACCACTAAGGCACTAAGGAGAAGAGGGACACTAAGAGATTTTACCACGGAGAAGCGGAGAGCACGGAAGGACACAGAGAAAGAGGCGCTGCGCTTTTAGAGTTATCAGAGCTGCAGGTTGTCATTTCGAGTGCTCTTCCTTTTCGGAAGAGTGTATCGAGAAAGTGCGGGGCAAAAAGTTATTATGATTAAGACCTATGGTGTACCAATCTTAAATTGCAATATATAAACATAATGACAAACGGAGAATTAGCTTTAACAGTTGGAATAATAAACCTTGTAACTCTAATTGGTTATTACACTAAATCATATTTTACTGAGAAGGGTAAAAATGCAGCTTTAAAACAGGACTTGAAAGAGTTAACAACAATTGTTGAACAGATAAAAGGCCAGTTATCAATATCAACATCTGGCAAGATTAGTTTGAATCAGGAGGAAAAAGAATCTCTAATTGCCCTATATGAAAAATTTGCCTATTGGAGATTAATATTACAGGAAAATGATTTTAGAAATAAGGGAATTCCAGAAGTTCAAAAAATGGCTGCAGATGCAAGAGCAGCACATTTAGACTTTTATTTAGCCCTTGCCCGATATCGATTATACCATACCAATAAGGATTTAGATAAAATATTAGAAGAATGGATATCTCAAACCTTTACATTTCATCAAAGATTGCTATCCGATTGTGAACATATGGAAATACATATTAGAGGCATTAACGAGGCATATATTTTAAACAAAGATCATAACAAGAGAATTGATATAAATCAATTGCTAAAATTTGAAAATGAAACATTAAATGAATTTTATAATTTCAAAAAGGAAAGAATTCCATTAATACTTAAACAGGAAAAGTTATTTATTGATTCAACTAATGCTTATATAAAAACATTAGGTAATAGAGAATAATAAAATATAAAACTAACCCTCTTAAACAGCAGCCGTCTCCTTACTGAAATCATAATTCTGAAAATCAGTGATCGTATTATAGACTGTATCACGTTCGATCGGATGACGACCAACCTGTTTGATCATTTCAACCAATTGCTGTGTTGTAAGGGAAGGATTTTGCTCTTCAGAACCTGCCATTGTATAGATCTTTGTTGAGTCATCAATTGTTCCATCAATATCATCAACACCAAACGCTAATGAAAGCTGTGCAGTTGTTCTGCCTATCATTGGCCAGTATGCTTTTACATGATTAAAGTTATCCATGTAAATGCGGGATACTGCATAGTTGCGAAGGTCTTCTATTACCGAACTTTCTTTGATATGACTCATCTGGTTTCCTTTGTTGCGGAACTTCAGTGGTATGAATGTGTTGAATCCTTTTGATCTGTCCTGCAGCTCACGTAAACGATTCATGTGATCAACCCTGTGCTCGAACTTTTCAATGTGTCCGTACAGCATTGTTGCATTTGAAGGCATGCCAAGTTTATGAGCAGTTTCATGAATTTCAAGCCATTCATCACCAGTGCATTTATCTTCACAGATCTTTGTTCTGATATCCGGATGAAAAATTTCCGCTCCGCCACCGGGTAATGAATCCTGTCCGTGCTCTTTCAATATTCTCAATCCTTCTTCAAAGCTTACTTTCGCCTTTCTGCACATATATTCCAGCTCAACAGCTGTAAATGCTTTAACGTGAATATCAGGACGGATCTCTTTTACTTTTTTGATCAGGTTTGCAAAATACATTAGTCCCATCTTTGGATGAACTCCACCTACAATATGAACTTCAGTAACGGGTTTTCCATTATAACCTCTTACCAGATCAAGGATCTGCTCTTCGGATAATTCCCAGGCCGCTTCTGAATCCTTGTTTTTTAATAAACGTGAATACGAACAGAATTTACAATCGAACACACAAATATTTGTCGGCTCAATATGGAAGTTCCTGTTAAAGAAAACATAATTCCCGTTCTTCTTTTCTCTGATATGATTTGCAAGAACACCTAAATATCCCAGCTCACCTTTTTCATAAAGAAATACTCCTTCATCAAAAGTGATACGCTGTTCATTCTGTACTTTTTCCGCAATATTTTTTAGTTCTTTTGAAATATTAGAATTCAAAATTACCTGTATGTCCTGAGCTTGCATGGTCTGATTTTAAAGGTACAAAGTTACGCTTTAAAGCGCTTATTTACAATAGAAATCATTCTAGACTACAGGAAATACTTTTCTTCGTTTTTCTTTTTTCTTGTTAAAAAAGAAACAAAAAAACAAGATCAGGCGATTGCTCCGCTCCTCTCAGCCTTTTACTGAAAATCTATGCAGGAGAACTAAAGCTCCTGCTTTGATTTTCTGGTAAAAGACTGTTCACCCCGACACGGCATCGCGCCTGATCATGGCTGTCCCGCGTCTTCGAAATATTAATTTAGATATTCAATAAAATTAATCATGTAATTGTATGTTTTTCTTTCATCTCATGATTTAGAAGTCTTTCCTTTTATCCAAGTCAAAAGCTTTATCTTTGCGCTAATGAATCAAAAACATGTCCTGATAGTTGAAGATGAAGAGAATCTTCTTAAGATCATTAAGCTGAATCTTGAGCTGGAAGGATATTCTGTAACACCTGCAATCACCGGCATTGAAGCATTAAAAGAATTCCGCAAGAACAATTTCGATTTAATTCTTCTTGATGTTATGCTTCCGGAGATGAATGGTTTTGATGTATGTGAAGAGATCAGGAAAGAGAACAAAGAAGTGCCAATACTTTTCCTTACAGCAAAAGGTTCCGGAGAAGACCGCGTTCAGGGCCTAAAGCTTGGAGCTGACGATTACCTGACCAAGCCTTTTAACCTCGAAGAATTATTATTAAGAATTCAGATCCTCCTGAAACGGAGCAATAATAACAAACCGACTTCCTCTACTCCTAATAGTTTCAAATTCGGAAATAACGAGATCAATTTTATAACCTATGAGATCAAGGATGTTAACGGAGATAAATCACAGATCAGCAAACGCGAGATCGCATTATTAAAACTGCTGATCGAACGCAAGGGCGAAGTGATCTCCCGTGAAGAAATACTAGATAAAGTCTGGGGAACCGATGTTTATCCTTCTTCCAGAACCATTGATAATTACATTCTTGCCTTCCGGAAATATTTTGAAAAGAACCAGCGTGAACCGGAACACTTTCATTCGATAAGAGGTGTTGGGTATAAGTTTACGGAGTAGCTTTAATAGAACGCAGATCATTATGATCTTTAAGATTTTCGCTGATCACTTTTGTAATAATCATAAACTGTTTCAATAATAACTCAAAAAATCCTTATTGATCATAACAATCATATGAATCAGCGTTCCATTAAATCAAATAGAAAACGTCCTCAGCTTAATAAAATCCAAACACTTTTCTATCTCAGTAAACATGATCTTATCTGCATCCACAAAAGGAACTTCATTTCTGAAATCAGCAACAAAGTTTTCTAAGAATGGAGATGTTTTAGCCGGACGTCTGAATTCCAATGCCTGCGAAGCATTGAATAATTCAATTGCAATGATACGTTGAACATTCTCAACTACTTTATAGCATTTAGTCGCAGCATTCGCTCCCATAGAAACATGATCTTCCTGTCCGTTCGAACTCACAATAGAATCAACTGATGCTGGTGAACATAATTGTTTGTTCTGGCTAACAATACTTGCAGCTGTATATTGCGGAATCATAAATCCTGAATTCAATCCCGGCTGTGCAACCAGGAATGGTGGTAAGCCGCGCAATCCCGAGATCAATTGATATGTTCTTCTTTCAGAGATATTACCCAACTCTGCTAAAGCTATAGCTAGGAAATCCAATACTAAAGCCAAAGGCTGTCCATGGAAATTTCCGCCTGAAATCACTTCATCTTCTTCAGGAAATACTGTAGGATTATCAGTTACAGAATTTATTTCGGTTAGAAAAACATTAGCAACATATTCGAAAGTATCTTTTGAAGCTCCATGAACCTGAGGAATACATCTGAAAGAATATGGATCCTGCACATGCTCTTTTTTTCTTTCAATAAGTTCACTTCCCATTAACAGCTTACGCATATTGTTCGCTGTCTCTACCTGGCCGCGATGTGGACGAATAGCATGGATATGAGGCTTGAACGGATCTATTCTTCCATCAAATGCTTCAAGTGAAATAGCTGCAACAATATCTGCTGCAGTGCTCAAATTCTTTGTTTTCATCAAACACCATACACCATAAGCACTCATGAACTGAGTACCATTGAGTAAGGCTAATCCTTCTTTTGATTTTAGTTGTATCGGTTCAAGATCAAGTTCTTTTAATGCTTCTCTGGCAGGCTGACGAACACCATTGTAATAAACCTCTCCCATTCCAAGCAAAGGCAGGCTCAAATGAGCCAATGGTGCAAGATCTCCGGAAGCTCCTAAAGAACCTTGTTGGTATATGACAGGTAAAATATCATTATTAAAAAAAGCAACAAGACGTTCTACTGTTTGCAATTGAACCGCAGATTTACCATACGAGATTGCCTGTATCTTTAATAACAACATCAGCTTCACGACATCCTGCGGCACTTCATCCCCTGTTCCACACGCATGAGACATCACAAGATTTGTCTGCAGCTGTTCCAGTTCATTATCCGGGATCACAACATTACAAAGAGACCCAAATCCGGTGTTAATCCCATAGATCGGTTCGGTCTGTGATGCCATTTTTTTATCGAGATATTCACGGCAGCGGATAATATTGTTTTTAGCTTCCTCTGAAAGAACAAGCTTTTTATTATTATGAATGATCTCAGAAATTGTATCGAGATCGAGAAGGTCGGTTGTTATTTGATGCATGATACTTTTTTTACCACGGAGGGACGGAGTTCACTAAGTTTCACAGAAACTCTGTGTTTCTCTATGTTCTCCGTGACTCCGTGGTTAATTTTTATTTAGTTTTTCAATTATACTTTCAATACTCAACTTTTCCTGCTCCCCGCTACTCATATTCTTCAAACTCAGCATCCCACTCTGCATTTCATCACTACCGATCAACACAACAAAAGGGATTTTTTTGTCATCAGCGTAGCCCATTTGTTTTTTCATTTTAGCGCCAGCATCAGGGTAAACTTCCGCATTAATTCCTGCTTTACGAACCTGTGCTAATAAAGGCAAACAGTAATTCTGTTCGGCTTCACCAAATGTGACAAACAATAACTTTGTACTTGAAGCAACTGATTCAGGATAAAGATTCATTTCATTGAGTACATCATAAATACGATCCGCTCCGAAAGATATTCCCACGCCACTCATGTTCGGCAAACCGAAGATCCCTGTAAGATCGTCATAACGACCGCCACCACAAATACTGCTGCTTAATGTCCCGATATTGGCTTTCACTTCAAAGATAGCTCCTGTGTAATAATTAAGTCCGCGTGCAAGAGTGATATCTAATTCACAGTTGGCCGTTGACAGTTGGCAGTTGGCAATGATCCGGAATATGTACTCAACCTCCTCAATACCTTTTAAACCAATCTGAGAAGATGCTAATAGACTTTTAAGGAAATTTAATTTCTCTAAAGTTGATCCCTGGAATGCAATTAAAGGCTGGATCTTTTCAATAGCTGAAGCACTTACACCGTTCTCCTGCAATTCCTTATTAACGCCATCTACACCTATCTTATCCAACTTATCAATAGCAACAGTAATCGTAATTATTTTTTCCTTCTCTCCTATTACTTCAGCAATCCCGCTTAATATTTTGCGGTTGTTTATTTTGATCAGGACAGGAACTTTTAAAGTTGTGAAAACATTATCGATCATCTGCACCAGTTCCACTTCATTGATCAGTGAATTGCTTCCGATCACATCGGCATCACACTGGTAAAATTCACGGTAACGGCCTTTTTGAGGACGGTCGGCACGCCATACCGGCTGAATCTGGTATCGTTTAAACGGAAATGTTATTTCATGCTGGTGCTGAACAACGTAACGCGCGAAAGGTACGGTAAGGTCATACTTCAAAGCCTTTTCCGATATTTTATTAACGAGTTGTTTGGACTCAAGATTCAAATCAACACCCTCTTTAAAATCTCCGCTATTCAATATTTTAAATATCAATTTATCCCCTTCTTCACCATACTTACCCATTAATGTTGAAAGGTTCTCCATTGCAGGAGTTTCTATTGGCAGGTAACCATATCGTTGAAATACCTGTTTGATTGTATCAAAAATATAATTCCTTCTCACCATTTCCTGCGGTGAAAAATCTCGTGTCCCTTTCGGTATTGATGGTTTTTGTGACATATAAAATCCTGAATCCTCTAATCTTTAAATCCTAAATCCAGTGCGAATATCGTGATTTTTTACATTAGCGGAACAGCTATTTATCCCCCAAAATTCGCCACTCATCCAGTATAAGTACGCGTTCCTATAAATCCCGTTTAAAAATAGGCGGAATATGCTATTTTTGTACCTCTCGAAACAGAAACACAGAATTTAAATCGCGATTTTAGGACATACTCCAAATTGAGCTGAAAAACCATTTTACAATGAGAAAAATACTTCTTACCCTTTTAACATTTAACTTTTTAACTGTTAACTTTTCTAAAGCAGATGAAGGCATGTGGCTTCCTGCACTTTTAAAAAATAACTATGCTGAAATGCAAAGGCTTGGCTTAAAGCTTACACCAGAACAGCTGTATGATGTAAACCACAGCAGTTTGAAAGATGCTGTTGTTTGGTTCAACGGTGGATGTACCTCTGAGATCATTTCAGACCAGGGTCTTTTACTTACAAACCACCACTGCGGTTATGATGCTATCGCAAATCATAGTACAGTTGGAAATAACATTCTTGATAACGGTTTTTGGGCTAAATCATTTGCTGAAGAAATGCCGAACGAAGGAATGTGGGTATCTATTCTTGTAAGAATGGAAGATGTGAGCGATATCGTAAATAAAGCATTAGAAGGGGTTGACCCTAAAGCTGCTGATGCAAAACGTTTTGAAACATTCAAATCCATTGAACAGGAAATTAAAAAAGAAGGTTTCGATGCACAGGTTAGATCAATGTTCAAGGACAATGCATATTATTTATTTGTTTTTGAGAAATTCACTGATGTTCGTTTGGTTGCTACTCCTCCTCAATCGATAGGAAAATTTGGCGGTGACACTGACAACTGGATGTGGCCTCGTCACACAGCAGATTTTTCAATGTTCCGTATCTATGCGAACAAAGACAATAAGCCTGCTGCCTATTCAAAAGAAAATGTTCCTTACAAGCCAAAAAAATCTCTTCCTGTTTCTTTAAAAGGATTAAATGAAGGTGATTACACAATGGTTTACGGTTTCCCGGGAAGAACTAACCGTTATGAAACATCATACGGAATTCAGCTTGCTATTGACAAGATCAATCCTTCTATTGTTGCTTTGCGCGATGTAAGATTAAATGCATGGAAAGAAGAAATGGATAAAAGCGACAGCGTTCGTTTATTAATGTCTTCT
>JAJTCJ010000050.1 GCA_021323165.1 Bacteroidota bacterium
TGCTGAAAAAGGACAAAATCCTAAGATCATTATGGAATCTGCTGATAAGCAGCTTATCGGAATGGTTGCTGCAAAGATCCGTTCATTACGTAAGCCTGAACCATACAAAGGAAAAGGTATTAAGTTTACTGGCGAGATCTTAAGAAGAAAAGCAGGTAAATCAGCAGGTAAATAATAAATAGAAATTTCACAAATATCCCGCCAAATCGGGATAACAATAAGGTAAAAAAATGGCAGTAGTAACAAAAGCATTCAGAAGAAACAGGATTAAGCAGCGTATCCGTAAAGTGGTTACTGGCGATGCAGCAAGTCCACGCTTATCTGTATTCAGAAGCAATAAAGGGATCTATGTTCAGTTGATCGATGATGCATCAGGTAAAACTCTTGTAGCAGCATCTTCTGCAGACAAAGGAATCGCTGAAACAAAAAGCAATAAGATTGACCAGGCTAAGATGGTAGGTAAAGCAATCGCTGAAAAAGCAGCTCAGGCAGGTATTAATTCGGTTCGTTTCGATAGAAACGGGTATTTATACCATGGCAGAATTAAGTCATTAGCTGAAGCAGCTCGTGAAGCAGGTCTTAAATTCTAATTATATTAAAAGAAAATAAATAAATTTTAGATTTTTTGATTTCGAGAATTTTACATTAAAATTTATAAAAATCAACAAATCACTAAATCAAAAATTCAACAATTTTAAAGATGTCAAACGCAAACATAAAAAGAGTTAAATCAAGCGATATCGAATTAAAAGATAAACTTGTTAGTATTCAACGTGTAACTAAAGTAACTAAAGGTGGACGTAATTTTACATTTTCTGCTATCGTTGTAGTTGGAAATGAAAAAGGAATCGTTGGTTACGGTTTAGGTAAAGCGAAAGAGGTTACTGATGCTATCACTAAAGGTATCGATGATGCTAAGAAGAATCTGATTAAAGTTGCTATCGTTAAAGGAACAGTTCCTCACGAACAGCTTGGTAAGTTCAGTGGATCAGTTGTTTTCTTAAAGCCTGCTGCTCATGGTACTGGTGTTATTGCCGGTGGTGCGATGCGTGCTGTTCTTGAAAGCGTTGGTGTTACAGACGTTTTGGCTAAGTCAAAAGGCTCTTCAAATCCTCACAATGTGGTTAAAGCTACAATGGATGCATTAATGAAGATGCGTGATGCTGCTACTGTTGCTCAGCAACGTGGTATCTCAATGGAAAAAGTATTTAACGGATAATAATAATTGGAGAGTTAGTGAGATGGAGAATTAGAGAATTAATTCACCAAATCACCAGATCACCAAATCAACAATTAGAAAAGATGGCAACAATTAAAATCAAACAAATAAAAAGCGGAATCGATCGCCCGGAACGTCAAAAACGTACTCTGAAGGCATTAGGTTTCAGAAAAATGAATCAGACCATTGAGAAAGAGGCTACACCTCAGATCCTTGGAATGATCCACAAAGTAGCACATTTGGTTACAGTAATTAAATAGTTAATAACAAGAAATAATATATAAGTGATGAACTTAAGTAAATTAACTCCTGCAGAAGGTTCGGTAAAAAACGCAAAGAAACGTTTAGGACGTGGTCAGGGATCAGGTAAAGGCGGAACTTCAACAAAAGGACATAAAGGTGCTCAGTCACGTTCAGGATACTCTGCAAAGAGAGGTTTTGAAGGTGGTCAAATGCCATTACAAAGACGTGTTCCTAAGTTTGGTTTCAAGAACATTAACCGTGTTGAATACCGTGGTATCAATCTGGATGTGATCCAGGGATTGGTTGACAATAACAAAATCACTTCAGTTGATCTGGAATTTTTGATCTCTAAAGGTCTTGCTCACAAGAACGACAAGGTTAAGATCCTTGGTCGCGGAGAGTTAAAAGCTAAAGTTGATGTGAAAGTGCATGCTTTTTCTGCTACTGCTAAATCTGCTATTGAAGCAGCTGGCGGAAAAGCTGAATCAGTTGAAAAAGCTGTTGAAAAAGCATAAAATATTTACGTGTAAAAACGGTATATGAAAAATTTAATAAATACATTAAAGAATATTTGGAAGATCGAAGATCTGAGGGTACGTATATTAAATACTCTCGGCTTTATTCTGATTTACCGTTTAGGTTCTTACGTTGTTTTACCTGGTGTTAATTCGGATGCTCTTTCTGCTGCTAATACAACAGCAAATGAAGGGATTGTTGGTTTGATTAACATTTTTGCAGGTGGAGCTTTCTCAAGAGCTTCAATTTTCGGACTAGGTATTATGCCTTACATTTCTGCCTCTATCGTGGTGCAGTTGTTAGGTATGGCATTGCCTTATTTCCGTAAAATGCAAATGGAAGGCGAAAGCGGTCGTAAGAAGATCAACCAGATTACTCGTTTTTTAACTGTAATTATTACTGTTTTCCAGTGTCCTGGATACATTGCAACACAGATCACTAATAAGGCAGGGGTAGTTAATGACCCAAGCACATTCTGGTGGATCCAGTCTGTAATTATTCTTGTAACCGGAACTATGTTCGTAATGTGGTTAGGAGAAAAGATAACAGATAAAGGTATCGGTAACGGTATCTCAATTCTGATCATGATTGGTATCATCGCACGTTTACCTTTCGCTTTCGTAGCTGAATTTGCTAACCGTGTAGGTGGTGAAGGCGGAGGATTGATCATGTTATTAATAGAATTAGTTCTTTTATTACTTATTGTTGTTGGTTCTATATTACTTGTTCAGGGAACACGAAAAATTCCTGTACAGTTCGCTAAGAAAATAGTTGGAAATAAGCAATTTGGTGGAGTTCGTCAGTATATTCCTTTAAAAGTGAATGCAGCTGGTGTAATGCCTATCATCTTTGCTCAGGCAATCATGTTCATTCCATTAACTCTTGTGGGTTTATCTCAATCTGAGGCAATGCAGAACTTCCTGGCTCCATTATCAAACTCTTACGGGTTTGTATATAACTTTATTTTTGCCCTTCTTATCATTGTGTTCACGTATTTTTATACTGCGATCACGGTAAATCCTAACCAGATGGCAGAGGATATGAAAAGAAATGGTGGTTTTGTTCCTGGTGTACAGCCAGGAAAGCAAACAGCAGAGTTTATCGATCAAATTATGTCACGTATTACTTTCCCGGGATCTTTATTCCTGGCGTTGATAGCGATACTGCCTGCATTTGCAATTAAATTGAATATTCAGCAGGAATTTGCACAGTTCTACGGAGGAACATCATTACTGATCCTTGTAGGCGTTGTTCTTGATACATTACAGCAAATTGAAAGTCATTTATTGAATCGTCATTATGATGGTTTAATGAAAACAGGAAGAATAAAAGGTCGTTCTTCAATGTGTTGGAAAAACTTTAGCCGAAGTAGCAAAAGTTATTAAACCCGGGGTTACAACTTTATCACTTGATAAGGTAGCATACGAGTTTATTAATGATAACAAAGCGATACCTGCTTTTCTTAATTATAATGGTTTCCCGAATTCTTTGTGCATTTCTGTAAATGCCAGTGTAGTTCACGGCCTTCCAGGGAAATATGAATTAAAAGATGGTGATATCGTTTCTGTTGATTGCGGGGTTGTTAAAAATAAATTTTTTGGCGATTCAGCATACACTTTTGCCGTAGGAGAAGTAAAACCTGAAATATTGAAACTGCTTCAAGTCACAAAAGAAAGTCTGTATAAGGCAATTGAAATGTGTGTTGCAGGAAAAAGGATCGGAGATATCAGTGAAGCTGTTCAGTCACATGCCGAGGGTCACGGTTTCTCTGTTGTTAGAGAACTTGTTGGACACGGGATAGGTCAGAATCTTCATGAGTCACCTGAGGTTCCTAATTATGGTAAAAAAGGAGCAGGCTTAAAATTACAGGAAGGATTGGTTATCGCAATTGAACCGATGATCAATATGGGAAAGAAGGCTATCATTCAGGAAAATGACGGATGGACAATTAGAACAGCTGATAATTTACCTTCAGCGCATTTTGAACATACCGTTACAATAGGAAAAGAAAAAGCAGATATTTTATCAAGCTTTGAATTTGTAGAAGAAGTACTAAAAACAAAATAGAGAAAATATTGAATTGTAGAAATGGAGATCACTAATTCACCAAATCAGCAAATCAACAATTAATATATGGCAAAACAAGCATCGATAGAGCAAGACGGGACAATTTTAGAAGCATTGTCAAATGCAATGTTTCGTGTTGAGCTTGAAAACGGACATGTTATCACTGCGCATATTTCAGGAAAAATGCGAATGCATTATATAAAGATCCTGACAGGTGATAAAGTTAAAGTGGAGATGTCACCATACGATTTAACAAAAGGTAGAATTTCATACAGGTACAAATAATAGTCGGGAGTTAAATAGTCGGAAGTTTAGAGAACAGAACGTTCAAAAAACTTGAAACTTGAAACTCGAAACGGTAAAACTAAAACAAACAATGAAAGTTAGAGCATCAGTAAAAAAGAGAAGTGTTGATTGTAAAATTGTTCGCAGAAACGGGCGTTTATACGTTATCAACAAAAAGAATCCAAAGTTTAAACAAAGACAAAAATAATTAAGAACTGAGCCAGGAGGGCTGAGAGCGGAGAACATACTCCGGACTAAGAACTCCCGACTCCTAACTAAAATAAAATAATGGCTAGAATTGCAGGTATTGATTTACCAAACAACAAAAGAGGCGAAATAGGTTTAACTTATATTTTCGGAATTGGTCGCAGCACTGCCCGTAAAGTATTAAGCGAAGCTGGTATCGATGTAAACGTAAAAGTTCAGGACTGGAATGATGAGCAGTTAACTGCTATCCGTACTATCCTTAATGATAAATATAAGTTAGAAGGTGCTTTGCGTTCTGAAGTTCAGTTACACATCAAACGTTTGATGGACATTGGTTCTTACCGTGGTATCCGTCATCGTGTTGGTTTGCCTGTTCGTGGCCAGACTACTAAAAACAATGCTCGTACCCGTAAAGGTAAGCGTAAGACAGTTGCTAACAAGAAGAAAGTAACTAAATAATAAGTAACAACCGGTTATCCACCATTGGTGGATAACGATCATTTATAAAAAACCAAAAATGGCAAAACAAAATCAAACGACCACAGCAGGAAAAGCTGCGGCAAAGAAAAGAGTTGTTAAAGTGGAGGCAGTGGGCCAAGCCCATATCAACGCTTCATTTCTTTAACAAACAATGCAGGTCAGGTTATTTCCTGGTCAAGTGCAGGTAAGATGGGATTCCGCGGTTCTAAAAAGAACACACCTTATGCGGCTCAGTTAGCAGCTCAGGATTGCGGTAAAGTAGCGCACGATGCAGGCTTAAGAAAAGTAAAAGTATTTGTAAAAGGTCCGGGTGCAGGACGCGAGTCTGCAATCAGAACCCTTTCAGGTGTTGGAATCGAGATCTCTGAGATCATGGATATAACTCCAATTCCTCATAACGGATGCCGTCCTCCAAAACGCAGAAGAGTTTAATAATAAGTAATTAAAAAGCTGCACGACTAAGTCCGAAGCTGTTTTAAAGTAACAATAGAATATTAAAATAGAAAATAGAAATGGCAAGATACATAGGCCCAAAATCAAAAATTGCAAGAAAGTTCAAAGAACCAATTTTTGGTCCTGATAAAGTTTTAGAAAAGAAAAATTACCCTCCGGGACAACACGGTCTTTCTAAGAAACGTGCTAAACAATCGGAAAAGCAAAAAGCAAAATATACTTACGGTATCTTAGAGCGTCAGTTCGCAAAAATTTACCACATGGCACAGCGTGCTCATGGTGTTACAGGTGAGGTTTTATTACAATTGATCGAATCTCGTTTAGATAACGTTGTTTATCGTATGGGAATAGCTCCTTCACGCAGCGGTGCTCGCCAGCTTGTTGGTCACCGTCACATCACAGTTAATGGTGAAGTTGTAAATATCGCATCTTACATTCTTAAACCGGGTGATGTTGTTGGTGTTCGTGAGCGTTCTAAATCACTTGAGGTGATCAATAGTTCTGTTGCAGGTGCTACAAACCAGTTTCCTTGGATCGATTTCGATAAATCTTCTATGACAGGTAAGTTCATCAATGTTCCGGAAAGACTTCAGATCCCAGAGAACATTAAAGAACAGCTAATTGTCGAGCTTTACTCAAAATAATCAGTAAATTTGCACAATTAATTAAAATAGTATTTAACTTAAAACATAATATACGATGGCAATTTTAGCTTTTCAAAAACCTGATAAGGTTATAATGGTAAATTCCAGTGAAACTGAAGGACAGTTTGAGTTCCGTCCGCTAGAACCTGGCTATGGTATTACTGTAGGTAATGCTTTGCGCAGAATTTTATTATCATCTCTTGAAGGGCATGCGATTACTACTGTAAAGATCGAAGGTGTTGATCACGAATTTTCAACATTAAAAGGTGTTACAGAAGATGTTACTGAAATCATCCTTAACTTGAAACAAGTACGTTTTAAGAAACAAATAGATACTACTGATTTTGAAAAAGTAACTGTAAACATTACAGGTAAAACTCAGCTTACTGCTGGTGATATCGGTAAATTTACTTCAGGTTTCCAGGTGTTGAATTCAGATCTTGTTATCTGCAACATGGAATCTAATGTGAAATTAAAGATCGAACTTACAATTGATAAAGGACGCGGATATGTTCCTGCAGAAGAAAACAAGCCTGTTAATTCAAGCGCTGGTTTAATTCCAATCGATTCTATCTACACTCCAATCAAAAATGTTCAATACAGCATCGAAAACTACCGTGTTGAGCAGAAAACGGATTACGAAAAACTGATCATGAACATCGTTACTGATGGTTCTATTCATCCTAAAGAAGCTTTGAAAGAAGCAGCTAAGATCCTTATTCACCACTTCATGTTATTCTCTGACGAGCGTATCACTCTGGATACTGAAGAGAAAATGGCGACTGAGGAATTTGATGAAACATCATTGCACATGCGTCAGTTATTAAAGACCAAATTGGTTGATATGGATCTTTCTGTTCGCGCTTTAAATTGCTTAAAAGCTGCTGACGTTGAAACATTGGCTGACCTGGTTTCATTTGCGAAACATGATCTGTTAAAGTTCCGCAATTTCGGTAAAAAATCATTAACAGAACTTGAAGACCTTGTTGCTAATAAAGGTTTGAATTTCGGAATGAACTTAGCAAAATACAAATTAGATAAAGACTAAAATACAATTGGAGAAATGGAGAATTAAAGAAATGGAGATTTAGTCCCATTACACTAAATCTTAATTCACTAAATCACCAGATCAATAATTCAATAATTCAATAAAAAAATGAGACACGGAGATAAAATAAACAATTTAGGCAGAAAGTCAGCACACCGCAAAGCGATGTTGTCGAACATGGCTTGCTCTTTAATTCTGCACAAACGTATCAACACAACACTTGCTAAAGCAAAAGCTTTAAGAACTTATGTTGAGCCGCTTATAACAAAATCTAAAGAAGATTCAACCCATTCAAGACGTACTGTATTTGCTTACCTTGGTAACAAAGAAGTAGTTAGTATGTTGTTCAAAGACATCGCTACAAAAGTAGCTGATCGTCCGGGCGGATATACCAGAATTTTAAAAACAGGTACCCGTTTAGGTGATAATGCTGACATGTGTTTTATCGAACTTGTTGATTTTAATGAGAATATGCTTGCTGGAAAAGCACCTGCAAAAGCTAAAACATCAAGACGCGGTGGTAAGAAAAAAGCTACTGATGCAAAACCAACTGATAAAAAAGAGGAATCTTCAGACGATAACTCAAAAAGTGAATAATTTGTGAAATTAAAATTTTAAATCATAAAAAGGATAAAGTATTTTTGCTTTATCCTTTTTTTATGCACCTACAGTCCGCGATCGATCGGAACATCATTTGGTGAGATCTGCTTTAATACCGGAATGACCGGTTACCAGGAAATTTTTACAGACCCTTCTTATTTTGGGCAGATCATCGTAACCACTAATGTCCATATCGGAAATTATGGTGTTAATAAGGATGAAACAGAATCCGCTTCTATTAAAATTGCCGGACTGGTTTGTAAGCAATTCAATGAATTTCATTCGAGAAAACGCTCAGAAGGCTCTTTAAAGGATTATTTTATTAAAGATGGGATTGTGGCGATCTCTGACGTAGATACAAGGGCTATTGTAAGATATATTCGTGATAAAGGTGCAATGAACTGTATCATCTCATCTGAAACTCTGGATATCGATGTACTTAAAGAAAAGTTAAAGAAAGTTCCTTCTATGGCCGGTCTTGAACTTTCCTCTAAAGTTACTACAGATAAAGCTTACTTCATGGGTAATCCTGATTCAAAATATAAAGTTGCGGTTACAGATTACGGAACTAAAACCAACATATTAAGATCACTCGTTGAAAGAGGTTGTTATCTGCAGGTATTTCCAATGAAGGCAAGTTTCGAGGAGATGATGAAATGGGAACCTGATGGTTTTATGATCTCAAATGGTCCGGGTGATCCTTCCGCTATGAAAGAAGAGGTTGCCACTGTTAAAAAGATTATCAATTCCGGTGTTCCCACATTTGGAATTTGCCTCGGTCACCAGCTAATCGCTGAAGCATCCGGAATTCCAACGTTTAAACTTCATAAAGGGCATCGCGGAATAAATCAACCTGTAAAGAACCTGATCACCGGAAAAAGTGAGATCACTTCTCAGAATCATGGTTTTAGTGTTAAACCGGAAGATGTTGCAAAAGTATCCAATATGGAGATCACTCACATGAACCTGAATGATGATACAGTAGAAGGTTTGCGTTATAAAGACAAGAATGTTTTCTCTGTTCAGTATCATCCGGAAGCATGTCCCGGCCCTTTTGATGCTCGTTATCTTTTTGATGATTTCATTTCAATGATCACAAAAGTAAAAGCTTCTAAAAAACCGGTTCACGCATAAACATTTCTGAATTTCCAGTTTTTTTTTCCGATTACAGAAAAATCTGGCTGAATTTTTTTACGGTCAGATAGAATGTATTATCGGAAATGTCAATTGGTGTATAAGCCCCATTCATCTTCATAATCATCCTTCTTCATTTTTTTGATCTCTTTTACCCATTCTTTAAAAAGGGTTCGGAATTCGATCATGTCTTCGCGAAGCAGCTGAACATATTTTTTGTCAACAGAGTCAAGCGATTTAAGTCCTGAAGTAGATGTTAGCAGAAATTCTGCATGATAACGTATAATGGCTGCGTTCTGCAAAGAAAGTATACGTGAACCGGAGCCCATGGCTCCTGCGATTTTTGGAGCAAGCATTAATGATGATTCAGTTAATGTCATTTCATACATTTGCCTGTCCTGCTCATCAACAATGCTTTCATTCAAAGCATTTACCGTTTCCATGATCTCAACTGCAAGGATATACAGCGGATGATTATGAATGGCTTTGTATTTTTCTTTTCGCTGCCATTCAAATTTTTTCATTTCCTCTTCTGATAATTCGTCATCATCTTTCCGGAAATCATCATCGTCATCATCGTTCCACATTTGAATTTATTTAAAAGATTAAAAAACATTCTGCAGTTACAGTTTAATTCCTGCTCTTACAGTGTAATCAATTCTATTTAAAAGTATTTTATCAGGAGCATTATTGAAGTATTCATCCACCGCTTTTCTTGCTCCCTGCCAGTGACCGTAATCATCAATAATAAGAACTCCACCTTTTTTAAGCAAAGGATATAAGTGAACAAGTTCATGATGCGTTGATTCAAACCAATCGGTATCTAATCGCAAAAGAGATATCTGTGATGGAATAACACCGGGGATAGTATCTTCTACTTTACCTTTCGTGAAAATAATTTTATCGGAAGAATATCCTGTCGAAAGCATATTCTTTTTTACTTCCTCTAAAGGCCCATAACACCAGATTATATCTTTGTCTCTTTGCGTTTTATTGAGAAGCTCTTTCGCATCTCTTCCATCAAAATCAACATCTTTTTCAGTGGGTTCCGACATGCCTTCAAATGTATCATAGAGATAGATCTTTCTGCTTGTGTCTTTAAAATGCAGTAGGCTCAAAGCCATCATCATTGCACTACCGCCTTTGTAAACGCCACATTCAACAAGATCTCCGGCAATATTGTTTTTAACGACATATTCCACGCTTTTGAAAAGAGCATACATTGGTTCTACCGAACAGGTTGAAAATTCACGGCATTTGAGAAAGATTTCTCTGAATTCCGGCTCCGTCATATCAACAGGAATGCCTTCACTGCTCAAGGTAGCATCTCTCCGTTTGATCTCGTATCCACTATTCTTAAGGATGTTTTTTAAAAGGCTTTTCATCTGATGAATTAATAAATAACCAATGTTAAATCATTAAAATCTAACATTGGTCAATTTTGTGGCCTCGAGAGGGTTCGAACCTCCAACCTACGGTTTCGGAAACCGGCACTCTATCCAGTTGAGCTACGAAGCCATTTGGCTTGCATTGTAAGAATATGCAAGAATTGCAAAGATATTATTATTATCCTTTCTGCTGATGAAATTTCATACAAGGAAGTTGAACATAAGCCCTAAATGATTTTTGTTTGCGTGCAATAAAATGATTAATTTTAGGTTTCCTTAATGCTAATTAAAGATCGTTTATGACACGTATCCTTATATTTATTTCTTTTCTTCTTTTTTCATCTTCTAATTTCGCTCAGAATATTCCTATCGGAGGTTGGAAAGAACATTTGTCGTATCGAAGCGCTATATCAGTTACAGAAGGTAATGGTAAAATTTATGTAGCTACAACCGGAGGGATATTTTCTCTTAACCGATCTGATAATTCCCTTGACCGGCTTTCAAAAATTAATGGCTTGTCTGATGTTGAGGCAACAGTGGTTAACTATAATAATTACAACAACAAACTTTTGATCGCCTATCGTAATTCTAATATTGATATTGTTTCTAATGAAGGAATTACTAATATTTCAGATATAAAACGCAAATCAATCATTGGAAATAAATCAATTAACAGTATATATTTTATTAATCAATATGCATATCTGGCTTGCGGTTTTGGTATTGTGGTTATTGACATGGACCGTCTTGAAGTAAAAGATACGTATTTTATTGGACCGAATGGTGATGCAATAAATGCTACTGATATCACATCCGATGCAACTCACTTTTATGTATCTACCGCCACAGGTATTTTTACTGCATCTTTAACGAACGCCAACCTGGCAAATTTTACGAGCTGGACCAAAATGCCAATGAATGGGACTCCTTTTCCAAATGGCTTTTACAATACCATCGCGTCATATAATGGAAAAATTTATACTAATCATTCAAAATATATTCCGAATCCGATTGATAGTAATTGGGATAAAGATTCACTCTATGAATATGATCCGGCATTTAATACATGGTCATCGTACCATCCGGGCGTTGCAGAAACCACTTTGCAGTTACGTACAAGTAACAATCAGCTCCTTATTATTCAAAGAGACAAAGTAATAACAAATTCCTATTTAGTAGGTTCTTATTTTTCAGATTATGCTAATCCTCGTTCAGCTGCTATGGATAATACTGGCACATTGTGGATCGCAGATACTAAATACGGGTTAGTTGTTAGAAGGCCTTCAGGTATTAACCAAAATTATTATCCAAACGGTCCGAATTCTACGAACATGTTTGGATTAAGCCTGAGTGGAAGTAATCTCTGGATTGCTCCCGGTGCGAAACGCAAACACTATAATGATGGATTATATCAATATGTTGATTCTGAATGGAGAAATCCTAAAGGGAATTACTCCACAGGAGTCAACCTTGACGATTATAGAGATTTTGTAAATGTATTGGTTGATCCATCAAATGAAAAACGTGTATTTGCTTCAACCTGGGGATATGGAGTTGTAGAGTTCTATAATGGGGTGCCTGTGAAAGGATATACTGAGTCAAACAGCTCCCTTCAGGGCTTCGATAATGCAATAAGGACAGACGGTTTGGCAATTGATGCAAATAATCAATTGTGGGTGAATGTATCAATGGTTCCGGAAGCATTATCAGTTATGCATACGAATGGATCCTGGGAATCTATTAATTTCTCCAATCTTTTTGAAATAAACACTGGCAACGAGTCGCCTCAATTTGGAAAAATGATCATTGATAAGAACGATCAGAAATGGATCTTGATCGTTAAGCCAGGCGGCCTTTTAGTATATAAAGGAGGAACCACTGATGATGCTAATTCGGGAAATGCAAAGAGGCTAAGCACCGCTGCCGGCAACGGAGGCTTACCTGGTGCAGATGTTTTTTCTATTGCAGAAGATCAGGATGGAGAAATATGGATTGGGACTGATAAAGGAGTAGCAGTATTCTATTCACCTGAGAATGTATTTACCGGAGCACCTTTCGATGCTCAGCAGATATTGGTTGAACAGGATGGTCATGTTCAGATATTGCTTGAAACTGAAAGTGTTACAGCTATTGCGGTTGATGATGCGAACAGAAAATGGATTGGTACCGCAAGGTCTGGAGCTTTCTTGATGTCGGCTGACGGAACAAGTCAGATCTATCATTTTGATGTGGATAACAGTCCTTTGTTAAGTAATAATATCAAGAACATAGTTATTGATCATGTAACTGGTGAAATATATTTTGCAACCGATAAAGGTATCATCTCTTATCGGGGTTCTGCAATTGAAGGAAAGGAATGCTTTGAGAATGTGTATGCTTTTCCGAATCCTGTACGTCCTGATTATTCCGGACCAATAGCAATTAAAGGATTAATGCTGAATACAACAGTTAAGATTACTGATATCAGCGGTTCACTTGTTTATGAAACCAAATCCGAAGGCGGTCAGGCTATCTGGAACGGGAAAAACTTCAATGGTGAGAAAGTGAGCTCGGGAGTTTACATGGTATTCTGCACAAGTGAAGAAAGCTCCTGTCAGAAAGCTGCAACCAAGATTCTTTTTATTAAATAATTTCTTCAGGAATCTGGATGCTACAGAAAACCAGCGGTATAGTACTGCATACTGTCAAGTATTCAGAAACGAGTCTCATCGTTAAGATCTATACACGCTCTTTCGGATTACAATCGTATATCATCAGCGGAGTCAGGAATAAAAAGTCTCGCAACAAGGCTAGTCTTTTTCAGCCATTAACTATAGTTGATATTGAGGTTTCAGGGAATGAAAAGTCAGCGCTGCAGCGAATCACCGAGATAAACTTAAATCAACCCTACAGTCATTTGCCTTATGATGTTATAAAGAGTTCTATTGGTATGTTTATCAATGAAATGATACTGCATTCATTCAAAGAGCCGCATCCGGATGAAGATCTTTTTCTTTTCGTAAAAAATTCACTTTTAATACTTGATCTGAGTTCCGGTACCTGTGCTAATTTTCATTTAGGTTTTCTCATTCAATTAAGCCGCTTTCTTGGTTTTTCACCTCATGGCGAATTCAATTCTAATAGTTCGGTGTTTGACCTTCAGGAAGGCAAGTTTGTAAATTACATTCCTCACCATCCTCATTATCTGACCGCTTCATTGAGCGAGATACTTTATAAGCTTATAATGATGACTTATGAAGAAATGGAACATGTAAAGATCAGCAAAGCCGAGAGAAAGCTATTGTTGAACGCACTGGTACAATTTTTTCAATTGCATATTTCTTCTTTCGGAATGATAAAGTCTGTTGATATTCTTTCTGAAATTGTGGAAGGATAAAATTGTTTTATTTCAAAATTGTTATAATTTTATAGGATAAACCAATTAAACCCTACACACATGAAAAAAATCTACACATTAATTTTTGCCTCTGCCTTTTTATTATTCACCAATGTAAATGCTACCACACACAATGTTTCTGTAACCAACAATTCATTTACACCTAATAATATACCTAATGCTGTTATTGGTGATGTCATTGTCTGGACTTTTAATGCCGGTACTCATACAACTACTAGTACTACTGCAACTATTCCAGCAGGGGCACTGCCGTGGGATTCAGGAAACAGAACATCCGGAACCTATTCATACACTATAACTACTGCAGGTACGTATAATTATGGTTGTACATTGCATGCAACCATGGGAATGATAGCTCAGTTTACAGTTTCTGCGGTTGGAATACTTGAACCTGCCACAGATCTTTTAACACAGGTTTATCCAAATCCTTTCAGCGATAAACTTACTGTTAAATTCAATGGTATTGAAAAGATCGAGTTTGTAAACATCCTTGGTGAAAAAGTGAAGTCTGTTACAATGGATTCACAGGAAGGTAAACTTGATGTTTACTTTGATAATCTTCCTGCAGGTGTTTATTTTTACAGCACTTACAAAGAAGGAAATATCGTTGAATCAAGAAAAGGCCAGATAATAAAGGTATTTTATAATTGAACGCCTCAGAACTTCGTGTTTTGAGGCGTTTTTATTTTTATATTTACCATAGAACATTCCAATTAAATTTATGAATTCCTACAAAACACTTCAGCAGCTGGTGGAGATTGATTCACCAACGGGCTATACTGAAAAAGCCTGTAAGTATATTTTTGATCTGTTAAAAAGCTACGGTTATAAACCTGAGTATACAAATAAAGGTGCAGTAAAATGTGCCCTCGGAAAGAATCCCTCTCTCGCAATTGCAGCCCATGTGGATACTCTGGGTGCTATTGTTGCAGGAGTTAAAAGTAATGGAACACTTACTTTTTCCACTTTGGGCGGACTTCAACTGATAAGTGCCGAAGGTGAATATGTGAAAGTGATAACCATGAACGGAAAAGAGTTTACAGGGACTCTTCTTTTGAACAATCCTTCATCACATGCTAACAGTAAGCGTGAGGATGAAAAAAGAAATTATGATACAATGCATATTCGTTTGGATGAAGAAGTTTATTCAAAGAACGATGTGACCAGGCTTGGAATAAGAACAGGTGATATAATTTGTTTTGAGCCCCGCTATCGTGAATATGCAAATGGATTCCTTAAATCCAGGTTCATGGATAATAAAGCAGGATGTTATGTGTTGTTTGAAATTGCACGAAGACTAAAAGAGAAAAAGAAAGAAGTCCCGGTGGAATTATTTTTCTCTAACTATGAAGAAGTGGGTCATGGCGGAACAGTTGGTTATGCTGATACAATAAAGGAGTTATTGGTGATAGATATGGGAGTGTTAGGTGATGCCTGTGAAGGGAATGAAGTAAGCTGTTCAATTTGTGTGAAAGATTCTTCCGGTCCTTATGATTATAATTTCAGAAAAAAACTTGTTGAGCTTTCAGAAAAAAACAAAATACCATACAAGCTTGATGTTTATCCGCATTACGGTTCTGATGGATCCGCTGCTTTGCGTGCAGGAAAAGATTTCAGGGTTGGGCTGATCGGACCGGGAGTAGCAGCATCTCACGGTGTTGAAAGAACGCATAAAAAAGGAGTAGAGGCAACAATAGATCTTTGTATGGCATATATCAAACATAGCTTCAAGTAGTGAAATATTCGTTTCTATTTATTTTTTTCATTTGTACTACCGGATTAATCTCTCAGGAGAATTCAGCGGGTAAGAACAATAATGACCTTTTGAAAGCCGGAAAATTTCAAGAAGCACTTCCTGCTTATGATGAATATATTAAAGTAAATCCCGGTGATGCTAAAGCTTATTATAACCGCGGATCAGTATATTCAGCAATGGGCGAATTCGGTAAAGCCATCGAAGATTATACTAAAGCGATACAGCTCGATCCTAAATATGTATTTGCATATATAAACCGTGGTTCTGCATACAGTGAAAAAAGCGATTTTGATTCTGCAATGCAGGATTATAATAAAGCTATAGAGTTAAAGCCTGATATGGCGGAAGCATATAATAACAGAGGTTACCTATTAACCATTAAGGAAAAGTATGATGATGCGATCAGGGATTTTAATAAAGCGATCAAGTTGAATCCCGCATATACCAAAGCTTATGTGAATAAAGCCTTTTCTTTAAGTGCCCTGGAGAATAGAAAAGCTGCCATAGAAGTTCTTTCAGAATTAATTAAGCTTCAGCCTTCAGCTTATGAAGCATATTTGAACAGAGCTGTGCAATATGAAGCCTTGGGTGAAAAAAGAAAAGCTTTAGATGATTACAATAAAGGAATTGCTTTAAATAATTCGGATGCTCTTGCTTACCTGTCGAGATGTAAACTCCGTGATGAAGCCGGGAATGATGCAGGAGCTGTTGATGATTGTAATAAGGCTATTCAGTTGCAGCCTCGGAATCCTGATGCTTATTATCTGAAAGCAAGAGCAGAATATGATCTTTTAAATTATAAAGCTGTGATCGAGGATTGTTCAAAAACTATTCAGTTAAAGCCTGATCACAATGAAGCATATATATTACGCGGTAATGCTTATGATCTGATAGCGGATTACCAGAATGCTCTGCGAGATTATAACAAAGCAGTTGAATTATTTCCTGATCATATTGCCGGATACGAGCAGCGAGCAATTGCTAAAATAAGACAGAAAGATTATGTTGGTGCTCTTTCGGACCTAAGCAGGGTTCTGCAATACAACCCTAAACATATTAAAGCCTTATTGATGAGAGGTGACCTTTATCTTTACCAGGATAAAAAAGAATTTGCCTGCGAGGATTTTAAAAAGGCTGAAGAACTTGGTGATGGTTCTGCAATAAGTAAACGACTATTTAACTGTAAATAAATGAAAACACATCTGATCTTATTTCTGACCTGTATAGTAACTTGTGCTGTTGCTCAAAGTGATTCACAGAATAAAAAAGTAATAACCGATGCTGAACCTGTTTATCCAAAAGGAGATCTTCAGCTCTATCTTGATGTAAGCAATAATATAAAGTATTCAGAAGCTGCATTGAGTGTAAACCTTCGCGGTGAAGTTCTTGTAAGTTTTGATGTGAAGGCGGACAGTACTGTAAGCAATGTTATTATTATAAGCGGAGTAGGTAACGGAGTTGATGAGGAAATAAAGAAATACATTGAAAAAGTGAAATTTTGCCCGGGAGTGCAGAATGGGAGACCTGTGAGAATGAATACAATGTACACCTTACCGGTTACTGCTCATCGATAAAATAATGAAGAAGCTCTGCTTACTATTTATTCTTTTATGTTCTTCATGGCTGGTCATGGCTCAAAAGAAGGAACGGCATAAAAAGGATTCTTTATGTATCTATCAGAAAGTGGATACTAATTACATTGCGAGTTATAAAGATCTTCTGAATGTAAAGCTTTTTGCAGTTATCAGGACAAATTCTTTCAAGATCAAAGATCAGGATTCATTGACAAGTATTGAGTATACTATCAATACCAGGCTCAATATGGGCATTGGCGGTTCTTTTAAAGGGATTGGATTTGATATTGAATACAGTCCACCCGGAATCAATAATGACGATTCGATTTACGGAAAATCAAGTCAGTTTGCTGTTTCAACTTCCGCTAACGGAAGACGCTTTCTGTATGATGTTTACTATAGACAGTATCAGGGATTCAGAACTACTGCAAAATATTATATCCCGGGCGATACTCTTTATGATTATTCACGCAGGAGTGATATCCGGAATTATAACGGAGGATTTACGCTTACATATATTTTTAATAATAAAAGATTTTCCAGCAGTGCACCTTACAGTCTTTCCCAAAAACAATTGAAAAGTGCCGGATCATTATTGTTGGGAACATACAGCTTTATTTATGGAATAATTGCAGATACAATTGTTTATCCCGATAGTGTTTATAGAAAATTCAGAAAAGAATTGCAGTTCAGTTCTGCAGCTTCTTACACGTTTGGAATATCCTGCGGCTATACGTATACTCTTGTGTTTGGTAAAAAGAAGAATTGGTTTGTAAACATTGCAACATTACCGGGAATCTCTTATCAGCAATTTACTAGTGTGAATGCATTTGATAAATCTTCTTACTCGAATAATTCCTTAGCTTTTTCTCTCCAGTCAAGATTTTCAATTGGATATAACAGGAAAAATTATTTTATAGGGATCTATTGGATAGGGAACAATTTTATTCTCGGTGATGATAAACAGGCTTCTATTAACTATAAATACGGAACGTTCAAGTTCTATTACGGACACAGGTTTGATATAAGAAAACTGCTGAAGAAGAAAATGTAGGAACAGATAACGATGAACAGCTTATCCACTTTTCTCAATACGTTTTTCCGAAAAGGAAAAACACTCGAAATGACTTCGCTCATTTAACACACACCAGGGCCTTAGTGCAAAAGCGAAGCTTTTTTGTTTTCTCTCTTAGTGACTTCGTGACTTAGTGGTAAAAAAACGCCAAGCCTTCTTTCTAAACTCCGCTCTAAATCCATATTACTTTCTCTTACTTAAGATTTCAAATTGCTCCACAAGTGATTCACCATTCTCATCTACAAGTGTTAAGATATGTTTGCCTTCATCTGGTGTTAGTCCCATCTGGTGAATGCTTCTTGTGCTGCGGATATATTTTCCATCGAGATGCCAGTAAATTAAAGCATCGAATCGCCTGTGCGCAACTTCAAAAATTGTTTTACCCATACTGCCATCAATTTCAACAGGTACATAAATTTTACTGAATTGTTTTGGATAAATGATCTCCATTGAGCTAAGTCCCTGGACTTCACAATCATTTCGGTAAGGTGGCAGTACTTTATATGAAGGGTTTTTAGATTTGTAATACCATTCCATTGCGGGCGGCAGAATGAACCAGCTGACATGTTGCATACTGTTAACATCTTCACAATTGCTGTTAACCCTGTATCCACCGCTATGATCGAGGTGGATTATTTTATGATAAGGACAAGGCTCAGAGTGTAAGCCATTTCTTTGTATCCGGATCGTGTCTTTTTCAGTACAGATATCAGTAGCCCTGCTACCGCTTTTTCTGCATACCGCAACTTTTTCCATTTCATCAAACGGCAGTTCAAACCACGGTGAAGGTTTTAATAAGCTGAAAATATCAAATAATATCGGTGCTGCCGTTTGAATTCCTGTGAGCCCCGGTCTTCCTTCCCCGTCAGCATTCCCAACCCATACGCCTACAACATATTTGGGAGTAACTCCAATTGCCCAGCCATCACGGAACCCAAAACTGGTTCCTGTTTTCCATGCGACCTTATTTGCAGAAGTATACTGTCGCCAGCCTGCATCTTCATCAGGGCGCGCAACTTCAACCATTGCCTCAAACGTCAGATAGATTGACGCGGCATCAAAATAATTTACTGAAACTAATTCGGGCTTTCTCTGAGGCATCCCGATATAAATATTCGGATGAAGATCATTTTGATTGTATTTCCCTCCGTTAGGAATGTAATTATTTAGTGCTCTCGCCATACTGGCATACATGGCCGTAAGATCCCATAATTTTGCTTCAGCACCTCCAAGGATAATTGTCAATCCGTAATGATCGGGAGGCCTGTTGAGTGTGGTCATACCGATCTTCTTCAGATTATAATTAAACTTTTCAATGCCGTAATTCTGAAGCATGCGGACAGAGGGGACATTCAGACTCCTTGCCAAAGCCCGTTTGGCGGGAACTGCACCATCAAATGTTGTATTGTAATTCTGTGGCGCATATCCTGCTATCTGTGTAGGAATGTCCGGAATAAGGGTGCCCGGTAAAAGTTCTCCATCGTTAAGCATGCTTGTAAAAAGAAAAGGTTTTAAAATACTACCCGTACTCCTCGGAGCATTGATCACATCTACATCGCTGTTATATTCAGGCTTTCCGGGATTACTCGTGTTGCCGGTGTAAGCCATCACGTTCCCTGTGCTTACTTCTATTACAATAGCACAGGCATTATGAATTTCATTTCCTTTAAGGATCTTATGATGGTTTTCTATTATTTCGTTCACACTGTTTTGCAGCTGTCCGTTAATAGTTGTCCTTATCCGCTTACCATTTCCTCCGTCTTTTGAGGCTCGCTGAAGAAGATGAGGAGCAAGCTGTGGTATGGGATGAGGTTTTCCGGGTAAAGGTTCCTGCTTTGCAAGATCACATGTTTCTTTGTCTATGATCCCTTTGGTAAACAATTTATCCAATAAACGATTACGCTTTGTTCTTAAACGTTCCTGGTTTTTTCCAGGGTAGATCAAGCCCGGTGCATTCGGAAGCACTGCCAGCGTTGCACTTTCAGACCAGGATAATTTATCGGCACTTCTCCCGAAATAGCGCCAGGAAGCAGCATCAAGACCTATTACATTACTTCCAAAAGGCGCGTTGGAAGCATATAAAGCAAGAATATTGCTTTTAGATTCACTGAGTTCAAGACGTGTTGCCTGAATTATTTCAATCAATTTTTCAAGATAGGTTCTTTTTTGTCCTTTTCTTGAAAGCCTGATAACCTGCATAGTTATTGTGCTTCCACCGCTCATCTTTTTTCCGGCTTTCAGATTCTGTATGATCGCACGGCAAAAAGCTAGAGGATTAAATCCTGGATGGTAATAAAAAGAACGATCTTCAAACAGAATGATGCACTCTTTGAATTTTTGTGGAACTTTGTTATTGTACGGAAATCTCCATTGTCCGTCCGCTGCAATCTGAGCAGTGAGAAGCTCTCCGTTACTGTCTTCAAGGACTGTGCTTGTTTTGTCCTTAAATAATGGATCAGGCAGAGACAGAAGGAACCATAGAAAAAGAATAGAGAGAATAGAAATGATGATCCCTTTGCGGCTTTTAAAAAAGGTCACTGCTTTACTGAAATAATTAGCCACAGGTTTTTGCAGTTTTCTAGGATCAGGAATTACTTACAGGAACACTTTCAGCATTTTCAACATTCCAGTTATTGCTGTCCGTTTTTTGATCTTTCAGCTTTTCCTGTAATTGCTTTGATGTTTTTTTACTTCCGTCATGGCTCCAGCCTGGAGGGCCGAAAACATACATTAGCTTAGCTTTGAAAGAAGAAGGCTTTTGAAGATCCTTAAATATTCCTATCCATTCATGGAAAACCATTTTGAACGGATTGTAGGTTTTAATATTTTCTGTGAGTCCGAAAACCACAGCATCGTTTTTATCTTCTTCCTGGAAAGTTCCGAAAAGGCGATCCCAGATAATAAATACCATTCCCATGTTCTTATCGAGGTACTGAACATTTGCCCCATGGTGAACCCTGTGATGAGAAGGGGTAGACATGAACCATTCAAGAAAGCCAAGCTTATCCACCGTTTTGGTATGAATGAGAATTCCGTAGATCTGGGTTGCAGCATAAATAAACATGATATCTATCCCTTTAAATCCAAGAATTGATAAAGGAATAAAATAGATAAAACGATACAATGGCTGAAAAACAGAAGATCGGAATCCTACAGTTAAATTAAATTCTTCTGATGAATGATGGGTCACATGAACAGCCCAGAACAGTCTGCAAAAGTGGTCAATGCGGTGAAGCCAGTAAAACATAAAATCCTGGCAGATCAGGAGGACAGCCCAATATGCCACCTGATTGTGGATCTCAGTGAATTTAAACTGGTAAAAATAATTAAGAACAAAAAGACAAATACCTCTTACAAGGATATCAAGACTGAAATTTAAAGTGGTCAGATAAATATTGGCTAAAGTTCCTTTGACTGAGTAAAGATTTTTGTGGTGAAAATAACTGAACAGGATCTCCGCTCCGATAACGATCGCGTATATCGGGGTAGTAATGGCTATCAGTAAGGCTTCTCTGAATTCGTTCATTGTAAAATTAGCTTACAAATTTACGCAAAAAAGCCGACCTTCCGCTTGAGGAGGGCCGGCTTTTTAGAAATTTATAGATTTTACTTAACGAAAACTCTTTTTGTATAGGAGCTGTGGGCTTGTTTTACCGTAACGAGGTAAATGCCTGTTTTACCATTTTCCATTGCAATTATAGTGGAAGTTTTAGTAACAGGGGTTGTTGAAATAGTCTGTCCTAAACTGTTGGTGATCTCAATTACACCATTAACAGCAGCTGAAGGATCCAGTTCCACAGTTATTGAATTGTTATAAGCAAAAATGCTGATGTTATTCTTTAAAGCAGCTTCTGAGATTCCTACCATGTCTCCGGTTACCGTAGAATGATCCGGATCATCAGTATAAGCGTAGTCAATTACCTTAAACGATTTAGCATCATTTGCCACATCTAATCTTACCCAGCCATAATAAGTGGACCCAAGGTTTTCAAAACGTAAAGGAAGGAATTTTTCTCCCGCACCTTTAAAATTGCCCGCCTCATAAAACATTGGAACAGATAATGCGAGACCGTTGGCTGTTGGTATCGGATATATATTTGCAGCCTGGGTAGAATCAACCCAATTTAAGGTAGCATCTACATTTACTCCAATGTTTAATGCTGAGGCTGCACCACTACCTCCCGAGGTATCAATGGCATTATTTGGGGCCAGTGCAAGTGCAAGTACAGCATCATAAGGGATACTACTGAAAGTCCCTGACCTCTGTTCTAATTTAAAATCAGCAATATCATCATTATTCAGATCAAGCATGTATACTCCATTGTCTGAAACTGTAGAATCCGGCATTACATCGGTGTAGATCACCTGAGCATCAGCAGAACCTACAGCTGCAAAAGTTCCTGCAAGTGCTGAATATGCCTTTAACTTCTTATGAAATTTAGTAGTTTTTGTTTTCATGATGAAGATTTAGTTGATTATTATTTTTTTAGTGAATTTATTATTTTCAGTGATTATTGTTACGAAATAAATTCCAGCGTTTAGGTCTGAAAGATCAATTATTGTATGATTGCTCGTCTGGGCTGCTGAACGAACTTCCTGTCCCAAATTATTCATTATCCTAATAGTTCCATCAGTGAATGTTTTTGTCAATATATTGATAGTATGGTTATTATTGTATATGGTAGTACCCGACAGATTATTTTCTTTTATTCCTACACTTAATGATCCAGCTAAGATCGGTTGGCCTGCAATATTCATGAAAGCATAATCCTTGATTGTAAAGCTGGTCGATAAAGGTACCACATCCAATCTGGCCCAACCGTAATAAATTGTTCCTGCAACATCGAGCTTCAGTCCAATATATTTATTGTTTACACCTGGCCAGTTTCCATAAGTATAAGATGCGCCCCAGTAACTTCCCATCGATTGACTGGTTCCCACATTCCAGCTTAGAGAGGATTTGATTGAATCACCGGGATTCATTGCGAAAGGATAAACATAATTTCCTGCTGTAGAACCTGCAATCATATTAGAGTTCAAGGGAGTAACACCAACTTTATTATATGGTGATGAAGAACTGCCTCCAGGGGAAATTATCTGATTAAAAGTGAAATCGAATGTTCCGTCATTATTCAGGTCAAGGTCATAGGATCCGCCATCGGTGTTAACCATTACATCCGGACTGATATCCGTATAAACGATCTGGGAATCTGCAGTGCCTGCGGCTATCATTGTGCCGGCAAGTGCTGAATATGATTTTAGTTTATTGCGAAAATTAATTTTTTGATTTTTCATAAAATGTTCTTAAATCAAATATATAACAAAAAATCTAAAAAAAAGCCTCTGCTAATCTGCAAAAGGCTTAATCTCAAGAGTGGTCGCTATGTTATTTTATGATCACTTTTTTTGTTAACTCAGATGACCCCTGAATAATATTTACAAAATATATTCCACTGCTTTCATTCAGCATTGAAATATTCATTCTTGATCCTGTTATGGATGTTTTTGAAATAACCTGTCCCAGGGTATTCAATACTGTAATCATCCCTTCTCCTTTAGTATTATTCATATTTACATTAATGATATTCTCAGAAGCGTAAATCAAAACATTTTTTTCAAGTGAGTTTTCGTTTATCGCAGTTGTTAAGGCACCTGTAAGAATGCTGGCTCCCGGAGTTGCATCATAAGCAAAATCTTTTATTGTTAGCATGGTAGAAACATCATCAAGGTCTATTCTAACCCAGCCATAATGATCTACACCTGCGATCTTAAAACGTAATCCAGCATATTTATTTGTTTGATTGCTGAAATTTCCTCCCTGGTATGAAAAAGCAGGTAATGCAAATCCAAGCATTTGATACGGGGCTCCTGCATCGTCTGCCCATATCAAACCACTATTAATAGACTCATTGATATCATGAGCATTAGGCCCGCCTCCGGCAACTGTATCAATCGCATTTCCGGATGAGGGAGTTAACTGAGCTGTATTATACTGAATAGGAAGACCACCGTAAGTAAATGTTCCTGTATTAAGAGAGAACTCATAATCCACAGTTCCGTCATTGTTAAGATCAAGATCGTAGGTTCCACCTGAGGTTATTGATGCATCCGGTGTAACATCGGTGTAAACAACCTGCGCTTCCGCAGAATTGGCGGTTGCGATCATTGTTCCCGCAATAGCAGAATATGATTTAAGTTTACTGTTTAGAGTAGGTTTTGTTTTCATGTGTTTTGTGTTTTGTAAAATCAAATTTATACAAAAAATCGACTTTTTAATTTTTGTTGCGATATAAAGCCGGATCTATAGCATTTGTCATTCTTTCAATATCAAGGTCAGTTCCTAAAAATGAAAGAATATTTTCCGCTTGCTCTTCGGGACTTTCGATAACATCTTTGTAATTAACGTATAATACATCCATCTCAGGCTGGCCCTTGATCCAGTTTTCGGTTTTTTCCAGTTGCTTTTTAAATGTTTCCGCAAGACCCATTGGAAAAGCAGTGGGATCTTTCTTCAGCATTTTTTGCTGTGACTGAAGCACTTCCATCATATCCCGTTTCATGAAGATAATTTTGTATGAATAAGTATCAGGCAAATACTGAAGTAAATTCGAAATAATCTTTACCACTTTTCCTTCTGCATTGATCAGCCAGGAATTATCTTTTCCTATGCTTTTGACAGATTCATATTCAAGATAACCTTTAGGATTATTATTATCCTCCTGTCTCTTGTTATCTGAAAGAATCTCCATGCCTCCGGCTTTAAGCATTTGCATCATAAGTGATGTGCCGGAACGCGGTAAGCCTGAAACAATGGTTATTGTGCCTTTGATTTTATCTTTGATGAATTGTTTTGACTTTTCAGCCCGCTCAGTACTATTCAGATGTTCCTCATAAATTTTTATAAGCCATTGATGGGCTTTTTTATATCCTGGCATCATGGTAACCGATAGCTCAAATGCTTTTGCAGAACTTTCATAATCCTTCAAATGAAATAATATTTCACCTAGATGATAATGTGCTTCAGGAAAATGGTATGTAAGTCCGATCGCATTTAAGACAGCATCAGCAGCGAGTTCATATTCATTTTGTCTGAGGTAGCTAACCGCAAGTCCATGATAGGCCTGTGCGCTGTTAATATCGATTGACAGAGCTGTTTTAAATGCACGCTCAGCATCAGTCCAGTTTTTAATTTTGTTGTAAACATTGCCAAGCTGAATGTGCAAGGTAGGCATGTGAGAAATATGCTTTTCGGCTTTATGAAAGTATTCTAATGCCTTGCGTGGTTTATTTTCAAATAATAAAAGAGTACCCTCAAGAAAATCCAAATGTGGCAATTCTTTAAGATCTTTGCTGCGAAGCTCATCAATCACAGTTCTTAATCCGTTAATGTTACGTGTGATCTGATAACAATGAGCGAGCTTTAATCCGTATCGTGCAGCATCCGGATTTTCTTTATGTAATTTTTCAAGTATAGTTATTGCCTGAGGATATTTTCTTGAACCGGCATATACTTTTGCAAGAATGAAATCTGTTTCATTCTTCATCTTGATCAGTCTTGTCTGTTTATCCTGTCCCGGGGCTTCAACATATCCGAGTTCTATCAATTGGCTCATGGCTTCCTGTGCAGCCCAGGGATCTTCCTGTATATCGGAAGAATGCATTCCGCATTCTCCTTGAACATTCTCCCAGCTGTCGATGTAATCCGGTTTGATCTCTTCTTTGAAAGCCTGAAGTAAAGGTTTGCCATCCATATCTTTCCCGATAGGCAATCCGAAAAGAGTTAAAATAGTTGGTGTAATGTCTAACAGAGTTGCTCCGAAAATTCTTTCATCTTCCTGGATGTTTGGGCCGGCCATACATATTATTCCATAAGGACTATGCTCTAAGGCAGGAGCAATAGGTTCATTCGGGAGTTTTTTCGGACGTAAATGATCAGAATGAAAACCATGATCGGATAAAAGAATTATAGTTGCATCATCACCTGCAAGCTTGAGTGTTCGTTCAAGCATCATGTCTTGAAAACGATATGCATTATTGATGACATCCTTATAGATATCAAAATATTCCTGAGGTATTCCGTCCATTTTCGGAGGATGATATTTCATGAAGCCATGACAAAAATGATCAATGGTGTCGAAATAAACACCCATAAAATCCCAATCCTTGTTTTCAAGTATCCAGGTGGATGCCGCATGAATACTGGTTGCTTCAGCAAGATGAGCAGCTATTGCATGCAGAGATTTATCCTTTTCCTGATTTATTCTTGCGGCCTCAGGCACGAAGGGAAGAAGCATCGCACTTGTGATCTCATCCAATCTAATTCTGAATTCGTTAAGCGTTTCTCCAAGCTCTTCGGGGTGAACAGATCCTTTAGGAAGCTCCCAGAGATCTTCTATGCTCTTTGGCTGTTTTTGAAATAAGTTAGAAACACATACACCATTGATGGGTTCAGCCGGATGGCTCGGCCACCAACCAACCAGGTGGGTCTTAAACCCTTCCTGTGTTAAAATATTCCACACCGCTTTTACTTTTCTTGAAGTAACAGAAACAGGTCTTATATCAGAAGTGTTGGGGTCCGGTTCAATGAAGTTCAGTATTCCATGTTTGTCTGCTGTCTTTCCTGTAGCAATGGAAGTCCATAAAATTGGTGAAAGAGGTGGATCAAGTGTGGCAAGATTTCCTATCGAACCTTTATTAATGAGCTTTTCTAAAGTAGGCATTAAT
The DNA here is from genome assembly GCA_021323165.1 of Bacteroidota bacterium. Lineage (GTDB taxonomy): Bacteria > Bacteroidota > Bacteroidia > 2-12-FULL-35-15 > 2-12-FULL-35-15 > 2-12-FULL-35-15. The sequence goes on from JAJTCJ010000050.1 coordinate 26,811, forward strand.
CCTGCATCAACAAGCGGATGAATGATCTTCCAATCGGCAGCATCCCAACCGATTACCAGCACTTTTTTTGCTAAACGTTTACTCATTGTTTGTTTTATTATTCAGTTCTTCTTCTGAACGTTTCTTTTTCCAGGCAATAATACCTACATGGCCAAGGGCTAGCAGGCCAAGTGAGCCTAGAGCTGTGACTTCAAAATTCTTTGGTAAAGGTTTGGTGTCTTTTCCGAACGCCTGTTTTTCCTGATCTTTCTCCATTCAAGTAATGTTTATTGTAAAAATATGTTTTTTTCTAAACGACATAGCTTTTGATTTCTACTTAATTAAAAAAATGCTTGCAAATTTGGCGGTTAAGGTTTGAGTTTTAGTACCCGGGTAAAACTCGCTCTATGTACGCTTTATCTATGCTTTATACATGCTCTATCTACCTGGTTATTTGTTACCGGATAAAATAACTTATAATGACAAAAAATGAATAAAGTGGTATCTTGATTATTATTATCAAGAATTATTTTAAACCTTAAATGGAATTAAGTGATTTTTAAACTGAGCAGGATGATGTGAGAATTTTTTGAAAACCTTGGTTTTACTGTGAATTTATGGGTGCCAGAACAGCTAAAACAGGTATTTATGCACTTTTTTTTATTTTTTATGCTCTAAAACTTGCTTTATATAAGGTTTCTGTTATACATTAGTCTTATAATTAAATGTTTAACCCCAAAAAACAAAACAAAATGAACAAAGCAGAATTAGTTGACGCAATCGCAGCTGAGTCAAAATTGACAAAAGCTGATTCACAAAGAGCTTTAGTAGGTTTCGGATCTTTCTCAGTTTCTAAAAGAGCTGCACGTAATGGCCGTAATCCACAAACTGGAAAAGCAATTAAAATTGCTGCTAAAAAAGTTGCTAAGTTTAAAGCTGGCGCTGAATTAGCAAAAACAGTTAACAGATAATATTTGTCAACTACAAATCTAAAAGCCCTGCTAACATAACGTTAGCAGGGCTTTTGGTTTTTAATAATGATGATTGATTCTTATTTGTTCTGAATTTTAATTTTACCGGTCTTGAAATCTTCGTTTATAGAGTCGTTCCTTTTCATGGTGTCGAGCGGCATTATAACTTCGCCTAGTACCTGTTCAATAGCAACATCGCCCTTGATCTGATTCATACATTTTATTTTTTCATTATCTACGATGGTGTCTCCAACAATTCTACTTTCAATCAATCCATCAATCTCTATAACCGTATCTGTTATGTGAGATTCGATCTTGCCTATAATTTCACCTTTCTGAGTACTGCAGCTAAATAAAGTTGTGCCGAACACTATAAATACGGCAAAAACGAATGCTTTGTTGAAAGATAATTTTCGGGGAAGTAAGTGGAGCGGAATGTTTAAACTGATCTTATCTTTCGGATCGCTTAGCTGATCATTCAGAAATCGACCGCACGTTTTAGTGCCTGTGCTGGAAAGAAAATAATTTTTAATTTCTTCTGTGGATTTTTTTGTGAAATCAATAACGGTCTTTGCACACTTACCGCAGAAGGCTCCTTTTTCATTCGGTGTCATCTTATTCCAGTTTTCATGACACGGCTTAGGAATGCTGATTTTTAGATTGGTCTGATCTTCCATTTGTTTTTGTTTTTAAATGGAGATGCAATCTTTTTAATATTCCATAAAAATTATCTGAGTGATTTCTTGCTTGTGCCGGATTGGAAATTATGTTCTTCAAACAATTTCTTTTCACGTTCCATTTTCCTGTCTTTGTAAGCATGAACAATTATCACAGTAAAAATTGTAGTGAACAATCCTCCAATTATAATGCAGACACTGCCTGCTAAGAGATTCTCATTTAACTGAACTTGCAATGCAAAATAGTCCGGTTCCGATTTACGGTAAACAATAGCAATTTCATCGCCAATATCTTCCTTGATCTTATTTGCAGACGAATGTGATTTTGATCTGATTAACTTTCCGTCTACGGTATATTCAACGATCGGATAAACATAGGTTCTCTGCGTGTGCTTGTAATCCCGGTCGTTCAGGGAAGAAGAGATCTCTGTGTCCACAATAAGTGCAGTCGTTTTCTCTCCGAACAAACGGAGATCGATATTCTTAAAGATCATTACACTGCCGCCAATTACACCACCTACACTGAGCAGAAGGAACAATGAGATAAGGAGTCCGAACCAGAAATTAATTTTCATATTTGCTTTAGCTTTTTTCCTCCCAGATCATACAAAGATTTACAATCGTAGCAACAGCCTTTTCCATATCCTGAACCGAGACCCATTCCAGTTTAGAATGAAAGGCGTGCTCACCTGCAAAAATATTCGGACAAGGTAAGCCCATGAAAGAAAAACGGGATCCGTCTGTCCCTCCTCGAATACTGGAAAGCACAGGTTCAACTCCTGCGCGTTTGATTGCCTCAAGTGCATAATTAACGATCTCTGGATTTTTATCCAATACCTTTTTCATATTGCGGTATTGCTCCTTTACCTGAAATTCGAAAGTTGATTTAGGATAATTTGCCATTACGAGAGTGGTAAGCTCTTTTAAAAAATCTTCCTGAGTTTTTAAACTTTCTTCATCGAAAGCTCTGATGATAAATTGTAATGTGGTCTTTTCTATTCCGCCTGAAATATTTACAGGATGAATGAAAGGTTCTTTTTTCTCGGTGCTTTCCGGACTCATTCGGTCTTTGGGTAAAGATGCTACAATTTCACTGGCGATCTTGATAGCACTCTCCATTTTGCTTTTTGCAAATCCGGGATGTGTACTTACACCATTGATTGTTATTGTTACTCCATCAGCAGAAAAAGTTTCATTTTCTATATGTCCCTGCTCTTCACCATCAATAGTATAACCGAAATCAGCGCCTAGTTTTTTAAGATCTGCTTTGTCAGCACCGCGTCCTATTTCTTCATCCGGAGTAAATAAAATTTTTATTGTTCCGTGTTTAATGCCTGGATTCGTCATTAAATGATGCGCGGCATCCATTATCTCAGCAACACCGGCTTTATTATCTGCGCCAAGCAATGTAGTTCCATCCGTTGTAATAATATCATTACCTAACTGCTTCATTAGCGATGGATGCTCGCTTACACGAATGATCTGTGTTTTGTCGTTCTTAAGCTGAATGTCCCTGCCATCATACTTTGAGTGTAAAACAGGATTTACATTAGCACCGGAGGAGTCCGGGGATGTATCCATGTGAGAGCAGAAACAGATCACCGGGACTTTTTTTGAAGTGTTGCTTTCGATGGTTGCGTACACATATCCGTATTCATCCATGTGAGCATCTTTGATTCCCATTTCTATAAGTTCCTTTACCAGCAGTCGGCCAAGATCTTTTTGTTTTTCTGTAGATGGACAGGTTGGAGATTCAGGATCACTTTGAGTATCTATCTTAACGTATCTGAGAAATCTTTCGGTTACTGTATGGTTGATAGTCATGATTTAAGTTAAATGTTAATTGTTTAAAAGTTAAAGGGTTGAAAATACGATTAACTTTTTCTCTTTTAACCTTTAACTTACTTACGAATTACTGTATTTTTGTGGAATATTCAAAGGATGAAATATAAAAGATTAACATCAGAAGAACTTCAGGCACTCGAGCCGGATTTTATAAATTTTCTGGCCTCGGCACAGATCACCGGTCCAGACTGGGAAAAAATGAAAAAGCAAGAAGCTGCAAAAGCTTATGAGCTGATAGATGTCTTCAGTGATGTTGTATATGATAAGGTTCTTTCAAAAATCTCTTACCTGGAATTCCGTGAACCAAAAACATTAAATATTTTTCACTTCACAGAAGATAAAATAAAGTTAATAGGTTTAAGGGTGAAAGAAACAAGCTCACTTGATCTCACCGATCAGGATGTGATCTCACAATGGAACCAGGCAAATAATGCTTCAGTGAATCTGGTCAGATCCGAAAGGGCATATGAAAAAGAAAAGCAACTCGAGGTCTTCGAATTGCTTCAGGCCGGATGTCTTATCACAAACGACAGGTTATTTAAGCTATTAAGCTCAATGGTTTAATTTTCTTCAATTATATCAAGAATCTTTTCCAGCTTTTTATCATCATATTTCCCCGAAGTGGTATAAACGACCTTACCCGTTTTGTCGAGGACGAAGAAATAAGGAACATCTCTTTTTTGAAAATCAAGTTCTTCTTTATATGTTTTTCCGCCATCATAAAAGAGAAGGTATGGATATAATTCCGGATCTGTTTTTCCCTTTATCTTTTCTTTGGATGATTTGCTTGTTAGCTGATTTGCACCGGTAAACATAGGAATGAAGTAAAGATGAATATCATATTCATAGCTCACATCAAAAACATCTGCCTGTGAAGCATCTACTTTACCAATAAATTTATTGTAGATAGGGTTGACCCATGTTTTAAGATCCGGTTCGGCTGCGGTGCTGAAAGCCATGGCGATCAAAGTATATTTTCCCTTTGTATCCGTGGGGATATTCACCATTTTTCCTTCATAGTTCTCACATGAGATATCAGGGAACATATTACCGATTACTCCGGTTGGTCTTAATGCAATTGAGGCTGCTGCTGCAATTATGGTAAGTGATAAAAGGATCTTTTTCATTGAGTTTAAGTTTTATAATAAATATTAAAGAAACAATTGTGCCGAAATTATTTAAGTACTGAAGGCAATTTGTCTCTTGTCAATTCACTGCCTGCAAGCTTTAAAATAAATACAGCTTTTCCATTTTCGAAAACTGTTTTCATTTCATTTCTCAACAGGTTCATTAATTCATCGTATTCTCCAAACAATTGCGTACTGAGTCCATTAACTTCGACACGAATGTTTTTATTGTGTTTTATTCTTTGAATGAAGTCGATCACTTTTTGTTCGTAAGCATCTTCAAGGGCGTACATGCTAATTTCAACTGTTGCTATCATAGGATTTCAGATTTCAAGTTTAAAATTTCAGAGTAATTTGAAATTTGAAATTTTTATTTATTCATTTCTGCAAACACTTTATCGGCTTTGAATTTTTTTGCCGGTTTGCCTTTGCGGATGATCTTTACTTTAATGATAAGATCATTTTGTTGTACTGCATTTACGACATCCTGTCCGGAAACTACATGTCCGAATATCGTATGTTTACCATCGAGCCAAGGCGTTGCAACGTGAGTAATAAAAAACTGGCTGCCATTTGTACCCGGACCGGCATTTGCCATAGAAAGAATTCCCGGGCCGGTATGTTTTAATTCCTGGACGATCTCATCCTTGAATTTATACCCAGGGCCACCGCCACCATTACCGGCAGGATCACCACCCTGGATCATGAAATTAGGAATAACACGGTGGAATTTTAAACTGTCGTAAAAATGAACTCCGTCTTTTTTAGCTGTGTTCTTTATTTTTCCTTCTGCTAGTCCTACGAAGTTTGCAACTGTCATAGGAACCTTTTCAAATTCAAGTTTTAAGAGTATAACTCCTTTGCTGGTAGTCATTTCAGCGTATAAACCTTTTTCGAGCTTCGGTTTCTTTTCTTTAGCAAAGGTTGAAAATGCAAGAAATAAAAATGTAATTGCTAATAATATTTTTTTCATAATTTTTTGATCTTTAATTCAGTGTAATTATTTTTTCAGGCTTTCCAAATTTAAATAAAAATGTTGATAAAACATCAAATCATTTCTGAGTAAAACCCAATACCATTGCTAATTTTGGGATACGAAACCCGGATATACCAATTACCCTTAAAAGATCATTTTATAAATGAAAGTTTGCATTGCCGAAAAACCAAGTGTTGCTAAAGAAATAGCTGAAATTGTTGGCGCCAGCCAGCGAAAGGATGGTTATTGGGAAGGCAATGGTTACCAGGTTACCTGGACATTCGGACACTTATGTGAACTTAAAGAGCCTCATGAATATGACAGTGCCTACAGGGAGTGGAACCTCAACATGCTTCCAATACTTCCAATGAAGTTCGGTATAAAGCTGAAGAAAGACAAAGGAGTTGAAAAACAATTTAATACGATATCCACACTTTTTAATAATGCAGATGAAATTATAAACTGCGGTGATGCCGGGCAGGAGGGAGAACTGATCCAGCGATGGGTGCTTGCCAAATCGAACTGTAAAAAGCCGATGAAACGTTTATGGATCTCATCTCTTACTGAAGAAGCTATCCGTGATGGATTTAAAAAGTTGAAGGATGCAAAGGATTACGACAGCTTATATTTTGCGGGATATTCAAGGGCTGCCGCTGACTGGCTCCTCGGAATGAATGCCACGCGTTTATATACTATCAAATACGGAAACGGAAACCGACAGGTGCTTTCGGTTGGTAGAGTTCAGACGCCAACGCTTGCAATGATCGTAAACAGACAGGTTGAAATAAATAATTTCAGATCGGCTGTATTTTTCGAATTAAAAACAAAATACCGTGATGTAATTTTTAATGCGCAGATCGATCGTTTTTACGGAGATGAAAAACATAAAGCCGAAGACCTGCTCAACTCTCTAAAGAATGAAGAGTTTGTGATCACTACCGTTGAAACTAAAAAAGGAAAAGAATCTTCACCGCGTTTATTTGATCTTACATCTCTTCAGGTAGAGTGCAATAAAAAATTCGGATACTCTGCCGATGATACATTAAAGACGATCCAGAATTTATACGAACGAAAACTTGTAACATATCCGCGTGTAGATACTACTTACCTTCCGGATGACATGTATCCTAAGATCCCGGGAATCATGAAACAGATGGTGAATTACAGCGGACTTGTTGCACCATTGTTAAAAGAGCCGATCCGCAAATCAGGGAAAGTATTTGATGATAAAAAAGTAACGGATCACCATGCCATCATTCCGACAGATGTGAAAGCACAGGGATTGGGTGGAGCGGAAGCGCAGGTGTATGATGTGATCGCGAAGAGATTCATTGCTGCTTTTTATCCTGATTGTGAAGTTTCCAATACAGTTGTTTTAGGTAAAGTAAAAGAGGTTGATTTTAAAGCAAACGGTAAGCAGATCCTGGATGCAGGCTGGAGAGTGGTTTACAGCAGGGAAACACTTGAAGAAGATGAAAAAGAAGACATCCAGTTATTGCCTGAATTTGTTGCGGGTGAAAGAGGAAAACATGAAGCATATTTAGCGGAAGGGAAAACGTCTCCTCCGAAAGCATATACAGAGGCGACTTTACTTCGTGCCATGGAAACCGCAGGGAAACAAATTGAAGATGAGGAACTGAGAGACCTGATGAAAGACAATGGTATAGGCAGGCCGTCAACCCGTGCTGCTATTATTGAAACATTGTTCAGAAGAAATTATATCAAACGTGAAAGAAAAAATCTTGTTCCTACTGTTACGGGAATGGAACTGATTTTAACAATCAATAACGAGTTGCTTAAGTCTGCAGAGATGACCGGGAACTGGGAGTTTAAGCTTAGACAGATTGAAAAAGGTGAGTACCAGGCGGATGCGTTTTTGCAGGAGATGAAGCAGATGGTAAGTGATCTTGTTTTACAGGTAAAGAACGAATCAGGGAAACGAATTGCTGTTGAGAGTGCAGAAACAAAATCCAAATCTAAAGCTGATCAGAAAGCCACTTGTCCGAAATGCAAGAGCGGAGAAATGATGAAAGGGAAAGCAGCTTATGGCTGTAGCAGCTTTAAGAACGGATGTGATTTTAAAATCCCATTCGAATTGATGGGCAGAAAATTAACTGATGCTCAAATAACAGCTTTAGCTGATAAAGGAAAGACTCCAATTATCAAAGGCTTTTTAATGGGAGAGTCGAAGAAAGATGGAATTTTAAAACTGACATCTTCTTTTAATATTGAGTTCGAAGAGAAAGAAGCTGCTGCACCAAAAGTTAAGAAAGAAGCTGCCGGAATAGTTTGTCCGAAGTGCAAGAGCGGAAATATTTTAAAAGGTAATTCAGCTTACGGCTGCAGTAACTGGAAAAGCGGTTGTGTGATCAGGTTCCCTTTTGAGTTCTTAGGTAAATCTGTAACGGAAACACACATTCAGGCATTATCAAAGAAAGGTGAAACTTCTGAAATAAAAGGTTTTGTAAAAGATGGAAGTAAGGTGAATGGGAAATTAAAATTCAATGAAAGATTTGAAATAATCCTAAGCTAATTATCGGAAAGAATTGTTCATTTCCGAACTTCCGAATTGTCCGAAGCTTGAAAAAGGATCTCCGAAAGAATTATTGTTAAGATTACGGTTAAGGCTTGAACCGCGTGGATCCGTCATGTAATCAGAATTTCCTTCGCTGATAATGGCTTTAATTCCAATAGAAGAATGTTTTGAAACTTTATATTCCATCCCGAGCGAAACAGCTTTAAAGTTATTATCGAAATTCCTGTTGTTTTTTGTTTCCATCATCACAGATCCTGAAACCAACAATTTTTTATTCATCTTATAATCACCGCCAACAAAAAGTAAATTACCGGATAGATTTCCTGATCCCGGAGCAAAGCATCCCTCGTTACGATTTTTCTCGGTCAGCTTATAATTAAGTTTAGGAGCAATAAAAGTGGTTACACCTGAATTTTTTGAATTAAGAAAACTTACACTTGTTCCAAGCATCACAGAACCGCTTACGCGATCTTCGATCTTTTTCTTTGGCTTTGATCCAATATAATAATCATTTGCGGCAGTTTGCGCAAATGATAATAAGCTGGAAAAGAAAAACGCAATAGAAGCTAATATCATTTTCATAAAAAATGCTTTTATCAAAAATACGGATAAAAATCAGTTAAAAAAACTTCTTTGAAGAATTAACCACTAAGTGGCCTCCGTGCCTGCGTGGTGAAAATCTTGAAGCGAAGCTTCCTCTTTTCTCTCAGAAACACCAGTTATTTCTTAGTGTTTCTCAGTGGTCTCCGTTTCTCAGTGGTAAAAAACACACACAGATTCGTTATCTGCATTCACATATTATTAAATTTGTAAAAAAAACTATTCGTATGAAATTATTCGTAAAGAACCTCGATAAAGATATCAATGAAATGCAGCTGGAAGGCCTGTTTGCACAATACGGAAAAGTGGTTGACACAAAGATCGTAATCAAACTTTCTCTTAACAAACATTTTAATTTCTCTTTTTGAATGTGCATTTTTGTGCCTCATCAATTCCTAAGAGGTGAGATACTTAATTTATTTTTCTGCATTCGTTTTAATATTATTCTCTTGCGGTGCTTCTGAAACAAGCTCTGAAAATCCGGTTACAACGAGTGTTAACCAGGATAGCATCGATAAGTTTCTTGTGAAGATCCGTGCAAAGGAAAAAGCCTATCAGATAGATACTTTATTTAAGAACAAAGTAAAGTATGCCGGTTTTAATGGTTGTGTACTGGTTGCTCAGCACGGAGAGATCATTTATAAAAAAGCATTTGGTTATTCCAATCTCAAAACCAAAGATTCTCTTTATACCAATTCCGCTTTTCAATTAGCATCCGCTTCTAAAACACTTACTGCAGCGGCTGTGCTTTTACTGAAAGATCAGGGGAAAATTAATCTGAAAGATTCTGTTCAGAAATATTTGAAAGGATTTCCTTATCACGGAATCACAATCGAAATGCTTTTAACTCACCGCTCCGGCTTAGGGAATTATGTTTATTTCTGTGAGCCTTTCTGTACCAAGCCTAATACTTATAACGGGACTTGTTTTAATAATGCAGGAATGATGGATATCATTAAAACTAATAAGCCTGCTGTTTATGCAAAGCCCGGAAAAAAGTTTGAATACTGCAATACCAATTATGCTTTACTTGCTCTTATTGTTGAACAGGTTTCAGGAATGCGTTTCGCTGAATTCATGGAAAAGAATATTTTTGAGCCATTAGGAATGAATGATACCTGGGTGCATGACCCCATAACCGACCAGGATAAAAAGTTCAAGACATTCGGATATAATGGGAACGGTAAACCGGAAGAAGATACTTACTGTGATGATGTAGTTGGTGATAAAGGTGTTTACTCAACGGTAGAAGACATGTTCAAATGGGACAGGGCATTGTATTCTGAGGTGCTTTTGAAAAAGTCAACCATCGAAGATGCTTTTAAAGGCTACAGCAATGAGCATAAAGGAAAGCGTAATTATGGCTATGGCTGGAGAACCGTGGATGATGGTAAAAATCCAAAGCTAATTTATCATAATGGCTGGTGGCATGGATATAGCAGTTTATTTCTCCGCAGACCGGCAGATGAAGCTGTAATTATTGTGCTCTCGAACAAATTCAACAGAACGACTTATCATGTGGAAGGGGTATTGGAGATCCTCAGTCAGAAGAAGGGGAGAATTGATATGGAGGGTGAGGATTAGGACACTGACGTCATACAAGGCCACCGCAAGGTCTTCGACAAAGTCTGTCCTGAGCTTTTGTCGAAGGGCTCAGACTGACAGCCCGCGAACAACACTACTATCAAATCGTGAAGCGATCTAATCTGCCATAATTTTAGAATCTGCGAATCTGCGGCAAAAAAATATTAAACTGGCAAAGGAACGCAGTCCCATGGCCTACGCAAGGTCTTCGACAGGCTCAGACTGACATCGCACAAAGAAGTGAACAAACTCAACGCAAGGTCTTCGATAGAACTCACCGAACAAGCTAAAATGAATATTTTTGACCCCAATCTTTTTAACTATATATTTGCAGCCGCCAACTATCGAAATACCTTAACCGGTTATCGAAAAATCACTTGGCATGTAAATTTATATCCAACCTTTGCATTGTAAAAATTAAAAAAACAAAACCAAATTATCCAACTATGAAAAAACTCATTTATTTGATCGCATTTTTACCTTTCGCATTCAGCTGTGAAAACGGAAACAAAGAAGGCGGATTTACTGCAGAAGACAGTTTAACTGCTATTAGTGGCGGTCAGCAGGTACGCATTGAGCGTCAGGATTCAAGCATCCAGGAATTTATCCGTGGATTCAATGAAATTCAGGCTAACCTTGATACAATCAAAGAAAAAGAAAAGATCGTAGCGGTTAACAGCAAAAACCCTGAAACACGTAAAAGTAAAGAAGAGCAGATCGTTGCTGATATTCAGTCGATTTATGATGTAATGAATAAGAACAAGCAGCGCCTTGCTACAATGAGAGCTAAGCTTAAAGAATCTAACAAGAAGAATGAAGAACTTGAAAAATTCATTAACCGCTTAACTGCTGAGATTGAAGAGAAAGATGGTCAGATCGCAAACTTAAAGAGCGAATTAGAGCGTTTAAATGTTGAGATGACTAATCTGAACACTACTTACCAGGAAGAGATTCAATCAGGTCAGGTGAAAACAGAAAAGCTTCATACAGCATATTATGCTTTCGGAACTTCTAAGGAACTGATCAAAAATGGTGTATTGACCAAAGAAGGCGGGTTCATCGGCTTAGGAAAATCTAACAAGATGAAAGAAGATTTTAATAAAGAATACTTTACTAAGATCGATATCACTTCAATGAATGTTATTCCTTTGGGAGCTAAGAAGGCTAAGCTTGTAACAACTCATCCTGCAGGTTCTTATAAAATTGAAGGAGCAAATGAGCGTGCTGAAAAGCTAACGATCTTAAATGCTGAAGATTTCTGGAGTGCATCCAAATACCTTGTTGTAGTTATTGAACAATAATTAATAACCAAGCATAGAAAAGCCTTTCTGCAATAGCAGGAAGGCTTTTTTATTTTTAAATTTGTGCATGATCAAAAAGAATATCACCGTTTCCAAAACTGCAAGGTATTTTCTTTCTTCGGAGTTATCAGATGGAGTAGAAGAGGTATGGTTTGTTTGTCATGGTTATGCCCAGCTTGCCAGTTATTTCATAAATAGCTTTGAAGCATTGGCTAATGACAAGGTTCTGATAGTAGCACCTGAAGGCTTTCACCGGTTTTACTGGAATGGGTTTTCGGGTAGGGTGGTGGCCTCATGGATGACAAAAGAAGACCGCAGCGATGATATCCATGATTATGTGAATTATCTTGATACGGTTTATAAGGAGGTGATCTCATCACTTAATAAAAAAGTAAAGATCAATGTGCTAGGGTTTTCTCAGGGCACTGCAACGGTATGTAGGTGGCTTACCAAAGGCTCTTCAACCGCTGATAATTTAATAATATGGGCAGGATCTGTTCCTGATGATCTTGATCTTGTTAAAACAAAAGCATTCTTTAAAAAAGTAAATCTGATGTTTGTAGTTGGTGACAAGGATGAATTTATAAGTGAAATACAGGTGGAGAACCATACTTCACTGCTTAAAAATAATGACATTGATTTTGAGCTGATCCGATTCAGAGGCAAGCATGAGATAGATCCGGAAACACTTATTGAAATTTCTGAAAAGTTAAGGAAATTATAAAAAAGTCCTGAGCCATTCAATCGCTTTGGCTTCCTCTTTAAATAAACGTGTCGGCCGTGCCGGTCTGTTTAAACTTAAATACACTTTTCCTACAAGCCGCTGAGAAAATGAAGAAGTGATATATGCTTCAGCAATAGCGTATGGATCTGACTCCGGAGTAGCAAGGTATGCGCGGGCTTCAGCCGAAGGAAGAGTGAATTCAGAGGCGACTATTAGTACAGGAAATTTTTGGCCATCTCCGGCTTGTTCAAGCAGACTCACTATTTCCTTAATGTGATTTACTTCAATATCAATATTTTCGGTGATCGCTATTCTTGCGATACCGTCATCACGTATGGCGATGGCGAATGGCCCGGAATTCTTCTCGGAAAGAATAGAAACAGCCTTGGTCTTTCCAATTAATTCATTCGTCATTGTATAGGAGTTTATAGTAAAAAAAGAAGGCAGAATAATTAATTCTGCCTTCTTAAAAATTTATTCTACCGGATAGTAAATTTCAGTTAACCACTTAGCTGTGTCCTTTTCAACCCCCGGATCAGTTACATATACTTCCCACGGTGCACCCTTTATTTTTTTATTGTTTTCCTGAATGTATTTTTTTAGAGAAGCATGAGTACCTTCAGTACCTTCATAAGCACCATAGTAATGTGCAACAACCGCATTTCCTGCAGGCATTTTAATTACGTTGATATCACCTTCGCCTTTAACTTCTTTAGCGATCGGCATTCCGCATTCCATTTCAATTTTCTCAGGTGAAAAGCTATGGTAGATTGCCAGCACAGGGCCTGCGACCTCAAGCTTGTTCTTGCCCAGGAATTCTCCGATCTTCTGATAACTCTTACCGATATCTTCAGAGATAGTTTTCATGTTAGTTGTACTTTTATATGTCGCCACCCATTGTTCCTGTGTTGTGGTTGGTTCAATTACAGGTGATGCAGCAGCGGAAGAAGCCGGTAACGATTCACAATGCTTTTTTAAACCAGCAAGTGATTTATCAAAATCTTTACCAAGCATTCCATCCATCATAAGTCCGAATACTCTTCCGAAGAAGCCCATATCCATTTCCATATAGGTGGTTACTTTTGTTCCACCGGTTGTATCATTGAAAAGCCATCCGCCATGACTTGTTCCCATTCCTTCAAAATCCAGATCTGTAAGGATAGAAGAGTTTGGCTTACTGTCAACGATAACAATACTTCCATGTCCAACATCCTTATTGTCACTTGACCAGATATGACGGGCACCAACACCGCTTTCCGGTCCTTCGTAAGAAGATTTCATATTAGGATCGATATTGTCCCAATACGACCAATGAGGCCACTGATGAAAGTTATTTACCTGGTCAAATGCTACTTTGGAAGGAACGTTAATAATGGTAGATCTTTCAACCTTAACCTTAGAAGGCAGGAATAAGGAAACAATGATGAAAAGTGCGAATAGAACACCAAGGATCAATAGGACTTTTTTGAGAATTCTCATGATGAAAAATTGGTTTTAGTTAATGATTAAAATGGAGTAATGAATTTCAGTACGAATATATAATATATTATATAATATATTTATTTTATAGATAAAGAAAACTTAAACTCAATTAAGTGTCTATACATACAAACTGATTTATATACCTTTGATGAAAATTTTATAGATGAAGTTACTTTTAAATTATTTGAAGAATTATAAAGGGCTCGTGCTGCTGGCGTTGCTTTTGGCGACAATCAACCAGGTGTTCTCATTAATGGATCCGTTGGTTTTTAAAAGGCTGGTGGATGTTTATGCTGTAAATGTTGATTACTTCAGGAAATTTCCTGCTTCTCTTTTTATAAAAGGCGTAGCAAACCTTATACTTGTTTCAATGGGGTTTGCAATGATCTCACGCATAGCGAAAAATTTCCAGGATTATTATGTGAATGTGATCGTACAAAAAATAGGAGCCCAGATCTACTCAGATGGTTTGAGGCATTCCTTAGAATTGCCATACCAGGTGTTTGAAGATCAGAGAAGCGGAGAAACATTGGGTAAGCTTCAAAAGGTGAGAACAGATGTAGAAAGACTTATCAGTGCATTCATAAGTATTTTGTTTACTTCACTGATAGGTGTTGTATTCGTTATGATCTACGCTATCAATATACATTGGTCAATTGCTGTTGTTTATTTCGCAGCAGTTCCTATACTGGGCTTTATTACGTCTATTTTAAGCAAACGTATCAAGAAGGTTCAAAAGAAGATAGTGGGAGAAACAACTGCACTGGCGGGATCAACAACAGAATCATTAAGGAATATAGAGCTTGTAAAAAGCCTTGGCCTTGCCGATCAGGAGATCAACAGATTGAACAGCACCACATTAAAGATCCTGGGTTTAGAACTGAAAAAAGTGCGGTACATAAGAAGCATCAGTTTTATACAGGGAACATTCGTCAATTTTTTACGTAGCTGTATTCTGTTCTTATTGTTATACCTTATTTTTAGGGATACATTAACAATAGGAGATCTATTCACATTGCAGATCTATTCCTTCTTCATATTCGGTCCTCTTCAGGAATTAGGCAATATCATTAATATATATCGTGAAGCAGAAGTCTCGCTTGATAATTTCAAAACGATACTCGATACACCTAAAGAAGTGAAACCTAAGAATCCGGTGAACATTCATGGTATGGAGACATTGCGCTTTGAGAATGTTTCGTTTAAACATCAGACAGCTACGAACAATGCTCTTGAAAAAATAAACTTCAGTGTAAACAAAGGAGAGACCATTGCTTTTGTGGGCCCTTCAGGTTCAGGAAAAACGACACTTGTAAAATTACTCGTAGGCTTATATCCACCACTTTCCGGAGAAATCATCTACAACAACAATAACAGTAAAGTTGTTGATCTTGATCAGCTGAGAACGCAAATAGGGTTTGTAACTCAGGATACTCAGCTGTTTTCAGGTACCATAAAAGAAAACCTTTTATTTGTGGCGCCTGATGCAAGCGACCAGGATTGTATGAATGTATTGAATAAGGCTGCGTGTCAGACCTTGCTTGCCCGAGCAGATAATGGGATAGACACCATGATAGGAGAAGGAGGGGTGAAAGTGTCAGGTGGTGAAAAGCAGCGTTTATCAATTGCACGTGCATTGTTGCGTAAACCATCATTACTGGTTTTTGATGAGGCTACTTCAGCTTTAGATTCGCTCACAGAAGAGGAGATCGGAAAGACGATAAGAGAGTTAAGCAAGAATGAGAATCATATCACTATCATAATCGCGCATCGTTTAAGTACAATTATGCATGCCGACAGGATCTTCGTTCTTGAAAAAGGAAATATAATTGAGCAAGGGAAACATGAGGATCTTTTACAGACGAAAGGTTTGTATTATGCAATGTGGAGGCAGCAGATAGGGGAAAGGTAGAGCTTACTCGGGAGTTGGTAGTTCGGAGCCGGTCGGCCCAATGATTCTGCTTTAGCATTACGCATTTTGCTGTCGAATTAACTTTAAGTTCTTCAAGTTAGATAGAGCTTAGTCCGGATTGGTAGTTCGGAGACGGTTTGACCAATGATGCTGCTTTAAATTATAATTGTATTTAAGAAATTAAATCTACAGGCGGTCCGTCTACGAACTACAAACTAAAACCTCCGATCTACCTTCTTTTTTGTAACCAACTCGGAGGATCGATCACAATGGGACAGAAACTTTCTTTGAACAGAACTTTCTTTTTTTCAAATCCGCCTAGTTTGTTATCGTAAATGAGACAGTAATATCCTTTGGCGTAATTGGAAATATCCGCATAGCTTCCATAGCCTTGTTTTGCAATTGCACCATAAGGATTGTAGATGATAAAATAAGTATCTGCTGAGAAAGTCACTCTCTGGTTATGTTCGGTGATAGAATAAGTTACCGGTTCCTTTTTCGAATAATATGTAACGGCATCTGAAAAACGGCTAATCTTATCATAACCTTTTTGACGAACCCTGAATTTATTCTCCCCGCTGCTTAGAATAACCGGTACAGAATATGAATTGGGGGCGGGACTTCCGATTCCGCCAACTTCCCCGACTTTTACCCATTTATCAAAAATATATTGTTCAACAATGTAAGGAAGAGAACCATGTTCGTTTACTGCCGTCCAGCTGATCATCCCATCTTTGCTGATCTTAAAAGATTGTATAACAAATGTTGAACTGATCTTTTCAGCTTTCGTATCATTTTCACCACACTCAGGGTTTTTAAAGCCGGTAAACAAAATAACTACTGAAAGTAGTATTACATAAAGTGCTCGCTTCATGGCGATTATAGGTTTCGACATCTACAGACAAAAGTAGAGCAGAAGAAAAAGAAGAAAACCTGATGAGATTTAATTAATTAACATTTGGGTGTTAATATCGATCTGCGGCTCAATAAAATCAGCATAGTTATCAATTGTTAACATTGTTAATAACTGTAATAAGAGAAGAGTTTGCTTTTTTTGTCATGTTGAGCGAAGTCGAAACATCTTCTAAAAAATGGAATGACAACCCACGTGAGCATTATCAATCAATTAAGTGCTTCAATCACCTTTGATAAACCCAATTAATGAAATTGATTTTTAAGCTTATCAAACAGTTGGGAGTGAGCCTTTTTCATTGTGTTCAATAAAATGATGGCAACAAGGCGCATTGCTTTAACATTTACAGTTTCTGTTATTGTTGTCAGGCCGGTGTGGAGATCTTCTTCAAAAGTGATCTTTATGTGGAGGTCTACACCTTTTTTGACATTGGAATTATAAATAATTGCTCCGTTCTCTTCAGTGACTTCCACGGGATAATTTGGTTTCATTGGAATAAATCCCAAAAGAAGTACACTTTCATATATGTGAAATTTATTGATCCCGGTTTTAGTAACTTTTGTTATTAAAGGGTGAAGATCTCCAAATTTCTGAAAATCAAGAAAGTAGGGATAGAGATTTTCCTTAGGTGCCTTGATCTTTGCATTTAATGTGAGGGTGTTTTTCATTTTCGGGTGCGAACGGGAACAAATTTTTCGTGATGGGATTATAATACCCAAATCTAATCATAAAAAATTTAGTTAAGGTTATGTGTAAGAAAGTCCACATTTTAAATTAAAAAAGGGCAGGCATTATTTTTTCGAAGAGAACTTCACCTAAAAAGAAACAACAAAACGATTTCGCTATGCAAAATTTAGAAAACTACTATAACTTATTTGTTGCCGCTGACAATGAACTTTATGCGAGATCCCTCAAACAATCTTTAGAGAGCACCTTGGATAAGCATGTGAAAGTAGAAGCATTTATTTCCAAAGAAGAATGCATTAACAAGATCCAGAAAGATAACAAACCTGATATCGTTGTTCTTGATTATAAACTGAACAAGAAAACAAGTGAAGGGCAAAATAGTTACACTGTTGATAAGATCAAGGAGATTAGTCCCGAAACAATTGTGATCATGATGTCGAATGAGGAAGATATGCCATCTGCTATTAAAGCTTTGCGTTATGGAGCATATGATTATGTGATGAAAGACAGATTTGCTTTCTCTCATATCAGGGAAGCGGTTGAAAAATGTCTTGTACCTTCAAGGTGTTAAGAAACAATAATATTCTACTTGAACAATATTAGTTGAGAGAAGGTCCGGGATCTGACTCAACAAAACAAAAGAGGAGCCCGTAAGCTCCTCTTTTGTTATACTATTAATTATAGAACTTAGAAATTCTTCGCACGTATTTCGACAGGCTCAATATGACCTGCGCGCGGTCCGTCTGAGCTTGTCGAAGACATTGCGTTGGCATGACGGAAATTTCAAGTGAAATTTAAATAGTTTTAAAGACTATTCGAAATCAGGATACAGCAAATATTTTTTTCTGACCACTTTAAATTTATTCAATTCAGGCATCCAGGTATTCCGGATCTCAATTTCATTCTTTCCCTCTTTTATCTGTTTCTGTAAAGTAGCATTTCCAGCGTGGTAATTAAAATTCTCATCAAAGAAAGTAGTTTTATCAGGAGTTGCTTCATACGTTCCTATAAGCCAGAATAAATAGATCCTTTTCACATCTTTCATATATTCATTTCCAAAATCTGCAAGGTTATAACCGTGACAAACCTGCCCTTTGTATTTTGGTTCCATGGCACCGGGCTTAGGCTGTGGGGTAAAAGAATAAGTACCTTTTTGAAGAGTTGGATGGCCGATTACCTGGAAAGGAAGATCTGTGCCTCTTCCAACAGCCACTACTGTTCCTTCAAATAATCCAAGGCTTGGATATAAATATACGGAAGACATATTAGGAAGATTCGGTGAAGGCTTCACAGGAAGCTCATACAAATCGCGGTGAGTATACTTGTTTAATGTAATTACTTTCAGGTCGCAATGCACTCCGCCTTTCAGCCATTTTTCTCCATTTATCATTGTTGCATATTCTCCGATAGTTAAACCATAAACGATAGGTACGGGATGTAATCCAAGAAAGGATTTAAAACCTTCTTCCATGACAGGACCGTCCACATAATAACCGTTAGGATTTGGACGGTCAAATACGATCACCTGTTTTTTATTTTCTGCGCAAGCTTCCATTACATAATGCAATGTGGACAAGTATGTGTAAAATCTGACCCCAACATCCTGAATGTCGAAGATCACAATATCAACATCGTTTAACATTTCGGCAGACGGCTTTTTGTTTTTTCCGTAAAGTGAGATAATGCTCAACCCTGTTTTTTGATCTTTTTCGGTTTGTACTTTTTCACCGGCATCAACCAGTCCGCGAAAACCATGTTCAGGACAAAATACTTTTTTGATATTAACACCAAGTTTTAAAAGCGAATCAACTATATGGGTAGTTTTAATATTGGAAGATTGGTTTGCTACTACAGCAACATTTTTACCTTTAAGTAACGGGAGATATTCCTGAGTACGGTCAGCACCCATTACAATATCATCTATATTCTTTAAAGTATCAATCACCGGAATAAGTCCCTGTGCTTTTGATAATGCGCCAATAAACACAAACAGCATCAAAGCATATAGTTTATTCATCTTCATTTAAAATAGTACTTTTGTCTGTATAATTAAAGCATCAAAGCTAATAAATTTTGAGCATAGAAACCTTCATAGCAAAACGGATCATCTTTGGACGCTCCGGCAGTAATCAACTATCGCGCCCCATTATGCGCGTGTCTATGCTCAGCATTGCTCTTGGTATTTCTTTGATGATCCTTACAGTTTGTATTGTGACAGGATTTCAGACGGAGATCAGGAACAAGCTGATCGGATTCGGATCGCATATACAGATCACCAATTATGATAATAACCTGAGTGATGAACCAAAGCCGATAAGCAATCAGCAGGATTTTTTAAAGGACATTACCGCAATTTCCGGAATAAAACACATTCAATCTTATGCAACCAAGAGCGGGATCATTAAAACAAAGAATGATAATGAAGGGGTATTGCTGAAAGGCGTGGGCGCTGATTACGACTGGGATTTCATAAATGCGAATATGAAAACCGGTGAAGCTTTTACCGTTTCTGATACAGGTATTTCAAAATCAATTGTGATCTCTCAGCTTCTTGCAGATAAATTGGAGCTGAAACTGAATGATAAAATGGTAGTTTATTTTTTGATAAAGAAAACTGACAGCGCTGAAAACATAAGCTATGAACAGCGGGCCAAGGCATTTTATGTTTCCGGAATTTACAACACCGGTTATGAAGATATTGATAAAAGGCTTGTGTTAGTTGATATCAGGCAGATACAGAAACTGAATTACTGGACACATGATCAGATAGGTGGATTTGAGATCACGATAAGCGATTATAAAAAGATAGATGAACTGGGAGATGAAGTGGATTCAATGATCGGTCAGGGATTTGTTGCCCAGACAATAAAGGAAACCAATCCAACTGTATTCTCCTGGCTGGACCTTACCGATATGAATGCTATCATTGTGATCGTGCTAATGATACTTGTAGGCGGAATCAATATGATATCGACTTTGCTAATTCTTATTCTTGAGCGGACAAACATGATAGGAATCTTAAAAGCATTGGGTGCACAGAATAAAAGTATTCAGCAGATCTTTTTATACAATGCTTTATATCTGATAGGTAAAGGATTGTTCTGGGGTAATCTTCTTGGGATCAGCATAGCATTGCTTCAGCAGAAATTTGGTTTGTTCACACTTGATCCTAAAACATATTATGTTTCTGTGATCCCTGTACAGCTCGATCTTTTAAATATTTTATTGCTAAATGCCGGAACAATAATTTCTTGTTTGCTTATGTTGCTAGTGCCAAGTTTGATAGTTTCCCGCATCACTCCTGTGAAGGCAATCCGATTCAGTTGAGTTGATAAGCATAACAGAGGGTGGTTTCGAGAACCTCAACCACAATAATTGTTTCCCCTTCCAACAAAAATTATTACTTTTGCACCGCTAACACTCATTCTCGATTTCGCTCGAATTGACAGCACACAGATAACAATAAACATTCTTTAATTTCGCTATCCGTACCTATGAAAAAGATTTGCAATAATATCCTTGAAACTATTGGCAACACTCCAATGGTTCGTTTAAATAACATCACAAAAGATGTAAAAGCTACTGTTTATGCTAAAGTGGAAACCTTTAACCCAGGTAATTCCATTAAGGATCGTATGGCCTTGAAAATGGTGGAAGATGCTGAGAAAGACGGCAGATTAAAACCGGGCGGGACAATAATTGAAGGTACCAGCGGAAATACAGGTATGGGCTTGGCGATAGCAGCTATCATTAAAGGTTATAAATGTATCTTCACAACTACCGATAAACAATCAAAAGAAAAAGTGGATGCTTTACGTGCTTTCGGTGCAGATGTAATTGTTTGTCCCACCGATGTAGATCCTGAAGATCCGCGTTCATACTATTCAGTTTCATCTCGATTGGTTGCTGAGGTGCCTAATGCATGGAAGCCAAATCAATATGATAACCTTAGCAATTCACAGGCACATTATGAGCAGACGGGTCCTGAGATCTGGGATCAGACGGATGGGAAAATAACTCACCTTGTTGTTGGAGTAGGAACAGGAGGAACAATTTGCGGCACAGGAAGATATTTAAAAGAGAAAAACCCGAATATCAAAGTTTGGGGAATTGATACTTACGGATCAGTTTTTAAGAAATATAAAGAAACCGGAATTTTTGATAAGAATGAGATCTATCCATATATCACAGAAGGTATCGGGGAAGATTTTTTACCAGCGAATGTTGATTTTAGTGTAATTGACCGTTTCGAAAAAGTAACAGATAAAGATGCTGCAATGATGACCCGTGAGATCACGAAGCGTGAAGGTATATTTGCCGGAAATTCTGCAGGATCAGCTATTGCAGGTTTACTTCAGTTAAAAGATGAATTAAAAGAAGGCGATGTGGTTGTTGTAATATTTCATGATCACGGAACACGTTATTTAGGTAAAATGTTCAATGATGAGTGGATGCTTGAGAAAGGATTCTTCGATAAGAAAGGCCTTATTGCAAAAGATCTTGTGAATAACAATACAAACGGTAAGCTTATCACAGTGGAAAGCAACGATACTATTGAGAACGCTGTAAGGCTAATGAACAAAATGAATATTTCACAGGTGCCGGTAACAAACGGAGGCCGTTTTATCGGTTCATTGAATGAAAGTTTAATGTATAAGAAAGTGATCTCAAACCCGGAGATCAAATCTCACATGGTGGAATCTATTATGGAACCAGCTTTCCCATTTGTGGACAGTTCAGCACCAATTGATTCATTGTCGGCAATGATCACGGATAATAATCCTGCTGTATTGGTTAAGGATTTTAAACTTGACAAAACTTATATCATCACACGACACGATGTTATCAATGCTTTAACTAAATAGTTAAAAAAAGAGCCGCTGATAAAGCGGCTCTTTTTTTTCATTGTGGTTACCGATTATAAACCGCTTACTCCTCCAAGTTTTCCTGCAATTCCACTAGCGGTATTTCCTAATGCTCCTGAACCACCGGTTGTACCTGTCCCTTTTACGAATGATTCAACCTGAGATCCAACGCCAGCCGGCATTTTGTCTTTCAGGAAAGAAATAACTGATTCAACTGCTGTTTTAGCCTGAGCTTCTGAGATGCCCGCTTTTTCGGTTACCATTTTAATAAGTTGTTCCATTTTTTATTTTGAGTTTTTTAATGTGAAAGAATAATTTCTAGTCGCTTTAAGGGTTAAAAAAATATGCCTCAGAGATAAAATCAAAAGAAAATAATTATTAAAAATTTTCAGCGTGTTTCATTGAACTGAATTGTATATTCGTTTACTATATTTTTTTAAAGCAATGCCTTTATTCACCGATCAGCTGAACCGTAAGCTTGAAATTAAGTGTCCGCCACAAAGGATCATTTCATTAGTTCCATCTCAAACGGAATTGTTGTATGATCTTGGTTTGAGGGATGAGGTTGTTGGAATCACAAAGTTTTGTATCCATCCCGATGAATGGTTCAGGACCAAAACTAGAGTAGGTGGTACAAAAAAATATGATCTTGAAAAAATAAATAACCTGAAACCTGATCTCATCATTGGAAATAAAGAAGAAAATGAAAAAGATCAGATCGAACTTTTAATGAAAGATCAGAATGTATGGATGAGTGATATTTATACATTGAAAGATGCATTATGGATGATAGTTGCTTTAGGTGCAATTGTTGGCAAAAATGAAGAGGCTACGAATCTTAAACTTGAAATCGAATCACGTTTTCATCGATTTCAGAATGATATTAAAGCTTCGCAAATCCTTCGGCAGGCTCAGAATGGCAGCACACACCTATTAACGGCCTCATCACTTCGAACAGCCTATTTCATCTGGAGAAAACCATTTATGGCAGCAGGTCATGATACATTTATCAACGAAATGATGAAGCTCTGCGGATTTGAAAATGTATTTACTGAAAAGGAGTCTAGATATCCTGAAGTTACTGCTGAAGAGATCATAGCAGCCAGGCCGGAAGTGATCCTGCTTTCATCAGAGCCATATCCATTCAAAGAAAAGCACATTGAAGAATTTCGTTCCATGCTCCCAAATGCAAAGATCCTTGTAGTAGATGGAGAGATCTTCTCATGGTATGGCTCCAGGCTATTAAAAGCTCCTCAATATTTTACAGATCTGATCGCATCTGTTTCTGAAAAACCATAAGCTCAGAACTCTTACTAAATGTTTTTTTCCTCGGCTTATTCTTATTAGTTTTGTGAAGCAAGACACATCTATGAAATTTTTCAGATACCCCCATTTTTCCATTCTGGTAATTGCCTTGCTGTTCTTATTCCCATCAAGTGGAAAAGCTCAGAAAGTGGGGCTGGTACTTAGCGGAGGTGCGGCAAGTGGCGTTGCACATATCGGTGTTTTAAAGGCGCTTGAAGAAAGTCAAATTCCTATCGATTTTATCACAGGAACTTCTATGGGCGCTCTTGTCGGTTCTCTTTACGCTATGGGTTATTCTCCTGACCAGATCGAGCAGATGGTTAAAACAGAACAATTCAGGAACTGGTCCGAAGGTATCATAGATCAAAAATTTGCATATTACTTTAAACGCGATGATAATAATGCATCCTGGATCTCATTTAAATTAACAGATTCAAGTTTCACATCTCTTTTGCCAACCAATTTTATCTCACCCATCGCCATGGACTTTGGGATCATGGAAATAGCAAGCGGTCCGGCTGCAGCAGCTAAATATAATTTCGATAGCTTATTTGTTCCGTTCCGGTGTGTGGCTTCAGATATTGAGCAGAAAAAATCCATTGTCTTTGGTAAAGGCGATCTTTCAGAAGCTGTACGTGCATCAATGGCTTATCCTTTTTACATCAGGCCGATAAGAGTTAACGGAACCTTATTATATGATGGCGGTCTTTATAATAATTTTCCTTCTAATATCATGTATGAGGAATTTTTTCCGGATGTAATAATAGGAAGTAATGTTACCGGAAACAATCCGCCTCCTGATGAAGATGATCCCATCTCTCAGCTGAAGAGTATGGCTCAGAGCAAATCTGATTACACAATACAATGTGAAGCGGGAGTGATAATTGAACCAAAAACCAATGTAGGGCTGTTTAATTTCAATAATATCGATCCGATCATTGACAGCGGTTATGTTGCTACAATGAGAAAAATGGATCTTATTAAACTGTATATTGAGAGAAGAGTTGAGCCTATTGAATTAGCAGCAAAAAGGAATCATTTCAAAGATAAACAACCCGCTATAATTTTTGATCAGATCCATATAGAAGGATTGAATAGCAAACAAAAAGAGTATGCACTCAGGATCCTGCGTCATAAGAATAAGCTGGTAACACTTGAAGATATTAAGGAAGGCTATTTTCGCCTGGCATCCGACAACAGGATCAAAAACATTTATCCGAAAGCAAGGTACAATCCTACTACAGGTTTTTATGATCTTTACCTTAGTATTAAAAAAGAAAGAAAAATGGTTACCTATTTCGGAGGTAATTTCTCAAACAAACCAATCAGTGAAGGGTTTTTAGGACTTCAATATAACTATCTCGGGCGTTTTGCAGCAGGATTGATGGCAAATGCATATTTCGGGAAACTGTACAGCTCGATCCAGGTAAAAACAAGATTGGATTTTCCATTTAAAACCCCTTTGTACATTGAGCCTAATTTCGTCTGGAATAAATGGGATTATTATAAAAGCAGCAGTTACTTCAGAGAAGATATCAAGCCTGCATATTTAGTGCAGAACGAGCTTTACGCTGAATTGAACAGCGGTTTTCCTACGGGAAAGAAAGGCAGGATAGTTACCGGAGCAACCTTAGCGCAGACCACGGACAATTACTATCAGACAAATAGTTTTTCTCAACGCGATACAGCTGACAGAACCCAGTTTGACGTAGTAAGCGGTCAGATCTATTATGAGATAAATTCTTTGAACCGTAAGCAATATGCAAACAGGGGAGAGTATTTTAATTTCAGGTTCCGCTATGTTAACGGAGAAGAAAATAACCGACCGGGCTCAACAACAGTGATAGATACACTCGCAGATTATACAAATCATCATGAATGGGTTACTTTGAAATTAACAGGAGAGCGTTATTTTAACCGAAGAGGTACATTGAAGATCGGTATATTCGGAGAAGGTGTTTATTCCACTAAAACTCTTTTTAATAATTATACTTCCAGTATTCTATCTGCTCCTGCTTTTCAACCTACACCAGACAGTAAAACTCAATTCCTGGAAAACTACAGAGCACATGAATATATAGCCGGAGGTCTGAAATTCGTTATCAATATCAGGAAGAATATTGAATTCAGGTTAGAAGGATATGTTTTTCAGCCTTATGAGGCATTGATAAAACGAGAGGATCTTAAGGTCGATTACGGACAGCCATTTGCTTTGCAGCATTATATTGCCACGGGCGGACTGGTATGGCATACTCCGGTTGGACCGATGAGTTTAAGCCTGAACTATTATGATCAGGAAAAAGATCCTTTTTCAATACTTTTCCACTTCGGTTATATCCTCTTTAATAAACGCGCACTGGAATAGATCATCTTTTTTTACCTTCTTCTTCTGATATAACATTCTGATAATCAGTCACAATTCAAATTTTGATATTTAAGATAAAATTGCCTAAGTTTGCAGCCCTTAAATGGGGAACTATGTTCCTGTGGAAGGAATTGAAGTAAAACAAACAAAAACCATTAATTTATACTATGAACGAATACGTAATTTACTTAGTACCCGCTTTAGGGATCTTAGGATTGCTTGTAATGGCAATTAAAAGTGCTTGGGTTAGCAAGCAGGATGCAGGTGATGCCAAAATGCAGGAACTTGCCGGTTATATTGCTGATGGAGCAATGGCATTCTTAAAGGCAGAATGGAAAGTATTAAGTGTTTTTGTACTGTTCGCAGCTATTTTATTAGCGTATTCAGGAACTGTACATGAAGTTAATGGTAAAGAGATCCACTCCAGCTGGATCATTTGTATTGCATTTATTATCGGTGCTGTTTTTTCAGCAACAGCCGGATATATAGGTATGAAAGTGGCTACAAAAGCTAACGTTCGTACAACACAGGCTGCCCGTACAAGTTTAAAGCAGGCATTAAAAGTATCTTTTACAGGTGGAACTGTAATGGGACTTGGTGTTGCAGGTTTAGCGGTATTAGGATTAGGTGGTCTGTTC
>JAJTCJ010000148.1 GCA_021323165.1 Bacteroidota bacterium
AATTCGCATTTCTTCCAAAGCTGAAAATATAATACTTGTTGAACGCATGATCGAAGATGTTTGTGATCTGTTCAATATCAGCGAAGATTATTACGGAAACATCCTGGTTTCCCTTACCGAAGCTGTTAACAATGCGATCTATCATGGCAATCAGTCCAACCCAAATAAAAGCATAGATATTTCTTTTAAATCTCATCCTGACAGAGTTTCATTCAGTGTAAAAGATGAAGGTCCGGGATTTAATTATGAGAGCCTGCCTGACCCTACAAACCCTGAGAATATTGAAAAACCAAACGGCCGGGGCGTGTTTTTAATGCGGAATCTGGCTGATAACGTTACTTTCGAAGACAATGGAAGCAAGGTTATATTGGATTTCAGAACTATGGATTAAGAAAATCACAACCAAGCAAAAATCATTTAGAACCTTTCGTTATCGGGAGGTTTTTTTTATTGAATTAAATTGATAATTTCAATTCTTCAAATCATAAAACAGCAATGAAGTTTACTGCATTCACAATTACAGCCGTTTTCATTTTACTCTTTTCAACCGGAAAGACAAGCGCTCAAAGCAAATCGGAAATTCAAAAGCTCTCCGCTGAAGAAACATTTCCGAAAGATGATTACCTGGATAAAGTGATCAGAAAAAAAGCCATGATAGTAACAGCACATGATGATGATGATGATGCTTCCATGGCAGGGACTATTGCAATGCTGAATGAGCAAGGCTGGGAAATAAAACAGATCTGCTTCACCAGCGGAGATGTTAAAAGGGATGAAGCCCTTATCAAGGCCGGAAAATTCATCCTTGATGAAATAGAGTTTATAAATGTAGAGCCTGACAAAAGAAGGATCAAAATCGATAATGCTACGGAACCATACATGCCCATTCCAAAAAAGGATATATTGGTATCGTTTAATACGGAGCTTATTTTTCCGCTGATCATTAAAAAGATAAATGAATTTGAACCCACAGTTATATTTTCACTTGACAATGAAATGGGCGGGTACGGGCACCCGGAGCATATCTTAGTGAGTCAGATGTTAGTAGATTCGTTTGCTGCGGGAAAGATCCATCCAGAAAGAATATATCAAAGTGTTTATTCAAACAGCATGGAAAAGAAGATCCTTGAAGAGAGACTTACAGCCTTGCTTAAAAAGTGGGGTTATCCGAGTTCATACATGACAGCACGTGAAATGTACGACTTAAGTGGAATGCCTGAACCGGATGTAGAAATAAACATTGAAAATTATTCCAAACAGAAAATGGATTTTTTACGTTCATTTGAGGAACGTGAAAGAAAGACGATTGCTTTTTTCATTCCCTATTTTCAGGACTTCAAACATAAAGAATATTTCAGTATATTAAATAAGGAATTTTTCAGGGTGATTAAGTAAATCTCATAACTAAACAATTAATTCCTGTTAAACAAAAAGCCTTCAGAAATATATCTGAAGGCTTTTTATTTAAGATAGATTTTTCTTATTCCACCGTTACACTCTTCGCAAGATTCCTTGGTTGATCCACATTACAGTTACGCATTACAGCGATATGATATGAAAGTAATTGCAATGGAATAGCAGCGATCAACGGCACAAGGATCTCATCCGTTTCAGGGATCTCGATTGAGTAATCCGCCATTTCTTTTACCTGCTTATCTCCTTCTGTGATAATAGCGATGATCTTACCTTTTCTTGCTTTTACTTCCTGGATGTTGCTTACAACTTTTTCATAAGAAGTTCCTTTTGTAGCGATAACAAAAACCGGCATCTCTTCGTCAATTAAGGCGATCGGACCATGTTTCATTTCCGCAGCAGGATAACCTTCAGCATGAATGTATGAGATCTCTTTTAATTTAAGAGCTCCTTCCAATGCCACAGGAAATGTATAACCACGTCCAAGATATAATGCGTTTGTTGAATTCTTATAAATATCCGCGATGAATTTAATCTGCTCGTTTTTTTCAAGCACCTTCTGTACCTTGTCAGGAATAGCTTCCAGCTCACTCAACAATTGGTGAAAGCGTGATGAAGAAATTGTTCCTTTTAGAAATGCAATACGCAATGCCATTAACGTAAGAACAGTAACCTGTGCTGTGAATGCTTTTGTTGATGCCACACCAATTTCAGGACCGGCATGTGTATATGAGCCTGCATGTGTTGCGCGTGCAATTGACGAACCTACTACATTACAAATACCAATTATAGTTGCACCCTTTGATTTCGCTAATTCAATTGCAGCAAGAGTATCCGCAGTTTCACCTGATTGAGAAATAGCAATGATCACATCATCCTCATAAACGATAGGATTTCTGTAACGGAATTCAGAAGCATACTCCACCTCAACCGGAATTCTTGCAAGATCTTCGAATAAGTATTCGCCAACAAGTCCGGCATGCCATGAAGTCCCGCAGGCAATAAAAACAATTCGTTTAGCATTCACGAACTTCTGTTCATATTCTGTGATACCGCCAAGATTAACAACTCCCTTTTCTGCACTTAGTCTTCCTCGCATACTGTCCTTAATAGAACGGGGCTGCTCATAAATTTCCTTTAACATGAAATGCTCGTAACCGCCTTTCTCAAGCGCTTCAAGTTTCAATTCAAGCTCCTGTACGTAAGGAGTCTTTGCTTTGTTTTTGATCGTTTTGATCTTAAGTTCTTTTCCACGCTCAATAAAAGCGATCTCTTCGTCTTCAAGATAAACAACGTTCTTAGTATACTCAACAATCGGGGTTGCATCAGATGCGATATAAAATTCATCCTCACCAATACCAATTACCATCGGGCTTCCCTTTTTTGCAGCGAATAATTCATTCGGATTCTCTTTAGAGAGAATAACAATAGCATAAGCTCCAACCACCTGGTTTAATGCTTGTCTTACAGCTTCACCCAACCGTACATTTTCTTTTTCCTTGATATCTTCTATCAAATGAATAAGAACTTCAGTATCAGTATCACTTAAAAACTTATGTCCTCGTTTCTTTAATTCTTCTTTAATCGGACCGTAATTTTCAATGATCCCGTTATGGATCATCACCATGTTTTTTGAAGCAGAATAATGAGGATGTGCATTTACATCATTCGGCACACCGTGTGTAGCCCAACGCGTGTGGCCTATCCCTATAGTTCCACCGGTATTTTTATCTCCAATAAAATTATGCAGATCAACAACTTTACCCTTGCATTTATAAACATTCAGTTCGTTGTTATCAATCATTGCAACACCGGCACTGTCGTACCCTCTGTATTCCAGTCGCTGCAATCCTTTAATTAAAACAGGATATGCCTGTTTATTTCCTATGTATCCAACAATTCCACACATGATTAATGAAGTTTTGTGTATGTTATATTTAATTTCATTTTTTGATATCCCTGACTGCTTCCGCTTCCCAGTACCACTCTGTTTGCATTAACAGCTCCACCGGCTGCAACAAGGTAAAGTCCGGTATTCGGACGTACTCCTTTCAACACCTGTTGAATGTAGCGATCAATATTGAAGTGATATTCTTTTGTTGAGGAGTTATAAGTTCCATCATAAAATACATTAGGATCAGAAGCATCAGGAATAGCATAATTACCATTGGTTTCGGTGATCCCGAATACCACAAGCCTTGTAGGAGCAGCAAAAGTATCAAGCTGATAAAGTGAATTTGTTGTATCCACTTTTATAACAAGTTCGGCTCTGTTAATGGCAACCTTACCTGAATCGTTCCAATGTAAAAGATGAGGAAACTCGATCTTCACTTTTGTACCCGCAAGAGATTGTACAAAAACGGCTGTATCAACACCTGTTGTTGTCAACTCTGTCTGAAGATAAGGATAAGCTGTAGAATAATTATAATGTTCAAATGCCGAGAAACGTGCAACACTTGATAAACTTATATCATATTTCAGGGAGTCATTATTAGTGACATTGCTGTTATGATAATAAATAGTGATCTTGCTTTGAATATCTCCCATTTTAAAATGCATGATATTTCCATCACCCGGAACAACACTATTTACATCAGTTGTAATATAAATGCCATTGATGAAATTCTGAAAAGTTGTATTGCTTGAAAGCGTTCCCGTACTCTGATTATTAAGAATGAGCTGACCGAAG
This sequence comes from Bacteroidota bacterium, assembly GCA_021323165.1. Lineage (GTDB taxonomy): Bacteria > Bacteroidota > Bacteroidia > 2-12-FULL-35-15 > 2-12-FULL-35-15 > 2-12-FULL-35-15. Next base: position 4,103 of record JAJTCJ010000148.1, read on the forward strand.
TCATTTTCCAGAGGAACACGCAGATGAGGTTTCAGTGTGTCACCACCAACAGCTACTTTAGTAACCGGTTGTGGAGTAAATACGTAACCATTTGCAAGATCATTACTGTTATAGCTAAGCGATTTATTTGAATAATATTTTGATGACGTACTAAGAGCCTCAGTTAATCGGTAAACACTGATCTTTTGCGTCTTTCTCTCTCGTTTGCCATAATAATCAGAAGCATAGGTCAAAGAAAGAACTACTGAATCGCATAATGGGTTGGTTCCGAAGATCGGGTTGTTTCCGTTTAAACGAAGTTGAGTGTAAACAGAGGCAGTGGTTTTACCAAAAACAGGATCTAGATAAGTTCCAAGTAATGCGTCAGCTCCCACAATAATGGATGCATCGGTATGAAGTGAATCTTCTCTGACAGTTGAAGAAAAAATTGTGGTTGTATCTTTCCATTCCACATTAAGCAGATCACCAACGGGCTGCACATCTAAACCAACAACACTCGATTCGTTACAGGCACTTAAGAAAAGGGCGGAGAGACTTATTAAAAAAAATTTTGTCCCGAATGAACGGGACAAAATTTCAAATATTCTTTTATTTGTATTCATAAAGTTGATCAGTATAAATGGCTTATTCTTTTTTAGACTACTTCTTCAAGCACAGCATCATAAAACTCAGAGTAAGCATCCATGTATTCATCAGCTCCTTTGTATTCAAGAACCGGTTTACCAGATTTCTTTAAATATTTTGTGATGTCTGCATTGATCTTAGGACTTCCGATAATTACTCCATCTGCCAGATCGATCGCTGCTTTGCTAACGTTGACAAATGTAGGATTTTTAAACCATTCAACATCGGTTTTTTCAATTCCTTCATGCATTACTTTCTTTGCAAAATCTTTGTGTAAAGCACCAGGGAATTCATCATCATAAATAGAGTAGATGATCTTGGTTTCAGCGAACAAAGGATTGTCCTTGAATGATTTCTTCAGATATAAAGCCATAAGACTTGTCATCCAGCCGTGGCAATGAACCACATCCGGAGCCCAACCTAATTTCTTCACTGTTTCGATAACTCCGCGGCAAAAGAAAATTGCACGCTCGTCATTGTCAGCAAAATGGTCACCTTTTTTATCGGTTAATGTGTGCTTACGCTCAAAATACTCCTGATTGTCAATAAAATAAACCTGCATGCGTGCAGCCTGGATAGAAGCTACTTTAATGATCAAAGGATGATCTGCATCATCAATGATAAGGTTCATACCGGAAAGACGGATCACTTCATGTAATTGATTACGTCTTTCATTGATACAGCCAAACTTTGGCATAAATAAACGGATCTCTTTTCCTCGTTCCTGGATTCCCTGAGGCAACTTCCTTCCGATAATACTCATCGGGGTTTCATCTAAATAGGGGGTAACTTCTTGTGCGACAAATAGTACTCTTGCTTTCTTCTTCATACGATCGAATTAAGGGTGAGATTTAAAAAGTACACAAAAGTAAGCAAAAATTTTCGAATTTTCAAAGTTTAAACGTTAGATTTGGACAGTTTTATCGAAAAAAAACGTCTCTTTATATTAAATCGACTGCCTTTTAACACTTTTTTGTGATATGATTATTTTTCACCGCATACAGGAACTGCAGAATCACCTTAAAATTGTGTGAAGGCCATATAGCACTTATCAAAAGAAGTAAAGCGGAAAATGACATCACTATCTGCAGCATTTTCGTTAATCCCACTCAATTTAATGATCTTAAAGATCTGGAAAAGTATCCAAGGACACTCAGACAAGACGCTGAACTTCTGGAAGAAGCCGAATGCGACATCATTTTTGCCCCTGAGATAGGCGAAATGTATTCCGAAAAAGAACTTGAGCTAAAACGTCAGAAGATTGAAGATAAATCGTGGACAATGGGTAAACCCGTTGATTTTGGCCAGCTCGATAAAGTGATGGAAGGCGCGCATCGTCCCGGTCATTTTAACGGAGTGGCTCAGGTTGTAAGTAAATTGTTCATGATAGTTGAGCCTCACAGAGCATACTTCGGACAAAAAGACTTTCAACAGCTGGCAATTATCCGTTCTATGACCAAACAATTAGATCTTCCGGTTGAAATAATCGGTTGTCCTATTATCCGGGAAAAGGATGGTTTGGCAATGAGCTCAAGGAATGTGAGGTTAACAGAATCCGAACGTAAGATCGCACCTTTGATCTACAAAACACTTTCCCTTATTAAGGAGATGAGTATAAAGAAGTCTGTTTCGGAACTCAAAGCATTCGCTGAGAATGAAATAGCTTCCGAGTCTTTAATGCAGCTGGAATATTTTGAGATCGTTGATTCGGAAACGCTTCAGCCAATAAGCAAGCTTGATGACGCTAAAAGCGCGGCAGCTTGTATTGCTCTTAAATTAGGTGAAATAAGGTTGATTGATAATGTTTTGCTTAAGTAATTCGTATTTCCGACCGCAGCGGAGGAATCTTATTCTGTGTGTAAGCTTCCACCAGACATCCTTACTCCTTCCGATAGTATCCGAACGTGAAAATAGATTTCCCGGAAAACTTTTACAAGCATCGAGTTGGAATAAGAACCCTTGCGCCACCCCTAAAGCTAAGGCGACACGCGGTGGACTGCGCTCAGGATGACAAAGTGCTTGTATCCATGCTCATAATTTAATCATAATCGCGAAGCCACTTACCAAACACTGCTATCATTTTTTATCATAAGAAATCTGAGTTAATCCGCGTACCATTAATTAGAGCTTCGTAGAGAGAAGATCCCTCCGCTACGGTCGGGATGACAACCGATCAAGAAAAGGAATCTGATACCTAATCCTCCAGCATCAACAAAGCTTCATTCAACTCGCCAAGTGTTTTTTTATCATTCAGCTTTTTTGCGATCTCTATTCCCTTTTTATAGGTTTCGATTGCTTTCTCAGGTTGGAGAGCCTGTTCATAGATCTTTCCAAGCATATAATAAGATCCCAGATAATCGGGATTACCTGATATCAACGCTTCAAGCTTATCTATTGAAGTGTCGATCTGACCAAGCTTTGCAAGCTCCACAGCCAACGCGTAATTAAGGAATGGATCATTCGGCTCACTCTTTAACATTTCCAGCAATTGCGCCATCCTGCTCATCAATAACGAATATTAAGTTTATAAAGCTGATTTAAATTGTTTAAGAAAACGAACA
>JAJTCJ010000149.1 GCA_021323165.1 Bacteroidota bacterium
CATTTATATGAAACAAATTACTCCATCCAGGTCACTGGATTCCTGGCAGGCAGAGCTGAACGCTGCCGCGTTCAAATATCATGTTCTTATTGCATGGGTGGCAGTAGGTTTAAATCCTATCTGGGCCATCGGAGACTATTACACTATTCCAGAGCATTTTAATGATTTTTTGATCTTCAGAGTTGCAGTTTCCCTGATCACATTAGCAGTACTTCTTTTAAGGAAACGTTTGATCAATGCTCCGGAGATCATAGCACTTATTCCTTTCATAGGCATATCGATCCAGAATGCTTATATGTATAGTGTAATGGATATTCCGGAATTACAGAAACATACATTCGCATACATTGCTTTGTTTATTGGAGCAGGTATGTTCGTATTATGGAAGCCGGTTTATTCGATCTCGATCGTTCTAATTTCCTTTATAGCAAATATCATTTTCTTTAAACTTAACAGTCATTTACACACTAGTGATATTCTTATCAACGGAGGTATGCTGACCCTTTCAGTCGCGCTATTCACTATTTTACTTATTAATACAAGAACCAACCTGACTAAAAAGGAGATTATCGCCCGTCTTGCTCTTGCAGAATCATTCAAGCAACTGGAAGAGAAGAATGAGATCATTGAAGAGAAGAACAAAGATATCAGCGACAGCATCAACTATGCTCAAAGAATACAGAATGCGGTAATGCCTCCTTTAGATAAACTGGATAGGTTCCTTAAAGAATATTTCGTTCTTTATAAGCCTAAAGATGTTGTCAGTGGTGATTTTTATTGGCATGCCCAGGTGAAAACCACCCCATCTGATGGTACGCCATCAAATAATATCGTAGTTCTTGCGGCAGTGGATTGTACAGGTCATGGCGTTCCCGGAGCTTTAATGAGTATTATCGGAAGTACAATTCTAAATCAGACAGTGACAAATGCGGCTATTAATACCCCTGCGGATGCTTTGCAGTTCCTCAACCAGGAAGTTACAAAAAGCCTGAATTCGATTAAGGACGGAATGGATATGGCATTAGTTGCAATCAATCTTGAGAAGTTGGAAATGCAGTATGCCGGTGCAAATAATCCGATATACATTGTGCGTAATAAAAATTTCATAGAGATAAAAGCAGATAAGCAGGCAATCGGAGCTGATACAGAAGATGCTCATATAAAAGTGTTCAAAAACAATATTATCCCTCTTGAAAAAGGGGATTGCATTTATTTATTTACTGACGGATATGCTGATCAGTTTGGCGGTCCGTTGGGTAAAAAATTCAAATACAAAAAGTTCCAGGAGCTTTTAGTCGAGATGCAGGATAATACGATGGATGAACAAAAGCATATTTTGAATTATCATCATGAATTGTGGAGAGGTGATCTAGAGCAGGTAGATGATATTTTGGTGATTGGGGTAAGGGTTTAGTTTTTTCTTCACTTCTCCTTGATACATTCAAGTTTTATTTCATAAATCAATCCGTTTTTTCTTTTTCCTTGATGAAAAAGAAACAAAAAATCAAGATCAGGCGATTCCTTCCCGCCTCTCATTATTTTACAGAAAATCTAAAGAAAGAGAACTAAAGCTCTTTCTAAGATTTTCATGTAAAACAATGTTCACCCGTGCCGGCATCGCGCCTGATCAAAGCTCGCGCTCGACTTCGGAAGTTGATTTTGAGTTAAAATTAAAATTTAAAGCTATACTCATCAGGTGACTCTTTCTTTTCATTCAGCAATAGCGATAAATGATCGGGATATCAATTAACCTTTCGAAGCTTTCTTCTATTACGATCAATTTAGTCGCGGTTCTTCTGAAGCAATGGCGAAAGAAGAAATTGCCTTATGAAAAGAAAAGGTTTTTGTAACTTTTTGCCTTCAAAAAGTTAAAAGAAGATTTAAAAAATATCTAAAAGGAGTTATATGTTATTTTAGAGGAAGATCATCATTTCTTCTTTCAAATCATCATGCAGATCAGTTACTGTAATTTTATATCTTTACTTCGAATATTACTCCAGATGCGTTTCAGGCAATTCAAATATATATTCTTCATTCTTGTTTTTTTATCTGTTGTAAAAACAGATAAGTTTTTTGCCCAGGAATTAAAGTTCAGTCATATTACTTCGGATGAAGGTTTGTCAATGGGAGTTGTAAATTGCATCTTGCAGGATAGCCGCGGATTTATGTGGTTTGGTACCCAGGACGGATTGAATAAATATGACGGATATTCAATAACAGTCTTTAAGAATGATCCTTTAGATTCAAATTCTCTTTCAAATAATTTTATCAATACTCTTTACGAAGATAAGAATGGAACTTTATGGATAGGTACCGATGGCGGAGGATTAGACGGTTACAATCTTGCTACAGGAAAATTCCTTCATAACCGGAGTAAGAAAGATGTGACAACGATAAGCAACAATAAAGTTCGTTCTATACTTGAAGACAGAGAAGGTCAATTATGGGTTGGTACGGATGAAGGTTTGAATCTTCTTGATCGTAAGTCTGGAATATTTAAGCGTTATTTAAATAATGTAAAGGATAAGAATAGTTTATCAAATAATACCATATGGTGTCTTACGCAAACTGTTGATGGAAAGCTTTGGATCGGTACTTCAGGGGGTGGCCTGAATTCTTTTGACAAAAAAACAAAGATCTTCAGGCACTTCCAAAAACTGGATGAATCAACCGGAACTGTTTCTGAAAATTCAAATCAGATCCGTTCTATCTATGAAGATAAACAAGGTATTCTTTGGATAGGAACCTTTGGAGATGGGATTCAGATATTTGATCCGAAAGGAAATGTATTTCTGAAAAATCTTTCAAGCAGGGATACAGAGATAAACAGCTTGTCTCACAATGCCATTACATCAATTATTGAAGATAGGGATGGAGTAATGTGGGTAGGGACATATGGCGGAGGTGTGGATCTTTATTTTAAAAAGACCGGCAAATTCCGACACTATAAATACGATGAGAAAGATCAAAGCAGCTTAAACAGTAACCGGATAAAATGTATTTATCCTGACAGAACAGGTTCAGTATGGATCGGAACCGAAGGCGGTGGAGTAAATGCTTATTTCAGGGCAAGCAGTAAGTTTGAATTCTACAAGAAAAAAGATGATTCACAAAACAGTCTGCAGAGCAATGTGGTACTTTCACTGCTTGAGGATAAAAGCGGATTGGTCTGGATAGGAACAAGTCAGGGTGGTTTATCTGTTCTTGACCGGGAAACAGATACATACACACAATACCCTCAACTTTCAACTGCAGGAAACAATTCAATATTATCACTTTTTGAAGACAGGGATGGAATTATATGGGTGGGAACCTGGGGGCGCGGATTAAATTCATACGATAAAAAAACAAAGAAGGTAACAACGTATCCTGTATTTCAACCACAGAATAATGCAACGATTATTTGCATCACTCAAGACAAAAAAGGGCTATTATGGATAGGAACATATAAGGGAGGTGTTTTCTCTTATAATAAAAAAACAGGAGAATATAAGCACTATACAATTAATGAAGGATTAAGCAGCAATAATATATACACTCTGTTTGAAGACAGTAACGGAACCATCTGGATCGGTACAGAAGGCGGAGGAATTAACGCTTTGAATGTTGAGACCGGGCATGTAAGAACATATTCAAGAGAAGAAAAGAATAATAGTATCAGTTCGAATTCCATCAATCATGTTTATGAAGACAATCAGAAGAATTTATGGTTTGCAACAGCTAACGGCCTGAATAAATTCATTCCCTCAACAGAGCACTTTGAACATTATTTTGTAAAGGATGGCTTACCAAATGACTATATCTATTGTGTAATGCCGGATAAAAAAGGTCATTTGTGGATGACAACCAATAAAGGGATATCGCGATTCAATCCTTATATCAAAAATAATAATGGGTCGGCATTTCGTAATTATGATGTGAGTGATGGATTGCAGGGGTTGGAGCATAACCAGGGAGCATTTTTTTTAAGCAGGAAAGGAGAAATGTTTATTGGGGGAGTTAATGGATTTAATGTTTTTGATCCGACAAAAATTTCAGAAAATCAAAATCCTCCTCCGGTAAGGATCATTTCATATAAACGTTTTGGAAAAGAAGTAGAGCTGGATTCCCTTATTTACAATAAAAAATATTTGGATCTATCCTGGAAACAGAATTTCTTTTCTTTTGATTTTGCTGCGCTCGATTATCAGATGCCGGAAAAGAATAAATATTCCTATAAGCTTGATGGTGTTGATGATGATTGGTCGCCTCATGGATCGCAGCGTTATGCAAGTTATACGGAATTAAGCGGAGGAGATTATGTTTTCCATGTAAGGGCATCAAATAGTGATGGTGTTTGGAACAATGAAGGTGTAAAACTTTTAATAAGGATACATCCGCCTTTCTGGAAAACAAAATTATTTTATGTGCTTTCTGTTTTGTTTATCATTGCTGCTTTCTGGGCGTTTTTAAAATACAGGACTTCCGCGATCAAGCGCGAGAATAAAGTGCTTGAGGAAAAAGTGGCTGAACGAACAATGGAGCTTGCTCAAAAGAATAAAGATATTACAAGCAGTATTCAGTATGCAAAAAGAATTCAGCTGGCAATTCTCCCTCCATTAGAACAGATCTTTAAATATTTTCCGGAAACATTTGTTTTATATAAACCGAAAGATATTGTCAGCGGGGATTTTTATTGGTTCGGAATTAAAAATGGCAGAAAAATAATTGCCGTGGTGGATTGT
>JAJTCJ010000150.1 GCA_021323165.1 Bacteroidota bacterium
ACATCTGTGGAAATTCCGTACCCATAATCGTATGCATATTTTCCTTCCAATTTAGCCCAATCAAAAGTTTGGGCATCCACGTTACTAATCATTGTACTTAATAACACTGTGGCTAAGTAGATTCTTTTCATATAAATTCTTTTTAAGTTATTGACTTTTTTACATGCTATCAAATTAATGTGCCAACTCAGTATTTGTTGGAATCAATGATTGGGAAGCAACTGTTTTTTTAGCATTTAATGAGGAAAAGTTTACATAGATATCAGACGCATGATTTTTTAATCTCAGGTATTGGCTATTTAAAAAGCCCTATTATCGAAACTAAAGAGCTGAAGGTATGAAGGGCATATATTTTTGTAATGAATAAATCAAATCTATGGCTTATGGAAAATCATACGACAACTACAACTATCAGTGCAGAGCCACAAAGTATTCTTTCAAAGAGAATTGAGGTAACAATGCTGAAAAAATCGGACAGTAATTTGAAAAGTATTCATCCAACTGAGAATGGCTTTGTGATCAAGGAGGAAGCTCCTATACGATCATATGCGACATTCCGATTAGGTGATTCCACAACAGAGCTTCCCGGTGTCTATTTCCAGGGAACACAGTATTATGACCTTAAAAATGTATATTTTATTAATAACACAGGAATGGCCAATCTTATCAATCTCCTTGAATCTTTATTAGAAAAGGATGTAGATGTGCAGTTTGTGAATGTGTGTGATAAAATAAAAAACAAAATCAAAGCTCTGGGATTGGATGAGATTCTGATCTGCAGTTAATACACCTTTTATGAAGCAATTTTATTTCAGCAAATTTGATGACCGTAAACCTTATAAGTCGATTCCGGAAAATAAATACCGGACACTCTTATTTCAGTTTACCGGTATTTTAACAATAGCCCTTGGTTTATCTTATATACACTGGCGCTGGGCTCACTCCCTGAACCCGGATGCCTTGTGGTTTGCTATCCCTTTGGTGGTTGCAGAAACTTTAAGTTTTTTAAGCACTATACTTATCGTTATCAATTTCTGGTCTTATAAAGATGCCCAAAAAACCACCCCAGTACATTATTTATCAGAGATAGAAGACCTTCAGGAGCGAGCTGACAGACCAGTAAAAATTGATGTATTTATTGCCACTTATAATGAAGATGTAGAGCTGGTGAGATTAAGTATCATTGATGCTAAAAAAATGAAGTATCCTTATCCGGATGTTCCAATCAAAGTCTATGTTCTTGATGATGGAAGAAGGGATGGAAGGGATCCTAATAAGCAGAATATGAAAGAAGTGGCACAGGAGGAGGGAGTAGGTTATCTTATCAGAGAACATAATGAAGGTTATAAAGCAGGGAATTTAAGGAATGGTTTAATGCATACTGACGGAGATCTTTTTGTGATACTTGATGCTGATACCAGGCCATTGCCCGATTTTCTTATTAATACAAGTGGCTATTTCCGCAACAAAAAAATGGCCTGGGTACAAACCCCTCAATGGTTTTACGATACCACAGAGCCTGAAACACTTAGTTCAGTAATTAAATCTAAATTCAAATTAAAGAACCGTTTCATTACAAAACCCCTCGATGTTGTTTTAGGTAAAATTGAGGTGAATGAGGATGTGTTCGGAAATGATCCACGTTTGTTTTATGATGTGATCTTAAGAAAGAGAAATAACTATAATGCTGCGTTTTGCTGTGGTGCAGGGTCTTTTCACAGACGTGAGGCAGTGATGACCCTGGCGCTTAAAGACTTTGCAGAAGGTATAAAAAGAAAACACAAGCTATTAGCTTCACAGCGCCAGGGTGGAGTTGTGGACATTAAAAGTAAACGTACTTTATTACTGGATCAGAAGATCATACCTTTTAAATTTCATGCATCAGAAGATATTTACACTTCTATTATGCTTCATGCCGACAGAGAAAATCAATGGGAAAGCCTTCAGCATCCTGATATAGAATGTAAAATGCTTTCCACTCAGGATCTCGACAGCTGGATCAAGCAGCATCAGCGTTACGCGGAAGGTTCGCTTGATATTGCTTTTAAGGACAATCCAATATTTAAAAAAGGTTTAACATTCTGGCAAAAAGTATGTTATTTTAATACTATATGGTCATATTTTGCGCCTTTATGGATCTTGATTTTTTTATTGAGTCCGATAATTTTCTTCTTTACTCTTCAGCTTCCTGTTCAGGCTTACAGTTTTGATTTCTTTAAGTATTTTCTTCCGTTTCAGATAATGAACACTATTACTATAACACTGGGATGTTGGGGAATTGCTACAAAGAGAGGAGATCAGTATTATATTTCAAGTTTCTGGTTTATGCTTCTTTCTTTGATCTCAGTAATTAGAGGAAAAAAAGTTCAGTTTAATGTTACACCAAAGGATCGGGCAAATGCTAAGAACACTCAGCATATTATGCCTCATATGATATTGATAGGATTAAGTTTACTGGGTATTACCTATAACTTGATCTTATTGTCTTTGGGACATCATCCTACCCCTTCCGGTTTTGCTGCTAATGCATTCTGGACAATATTTAATATCATCGACTTAAGTATAATGATCCGTGCTGCAAATTGGAAGTCGGAAGATTAAGAAATTTTAATTTTAAAATATAGAGTTATGAAGAAGTATACATTTTTAGTGAAACCGGTGTTTTTTATTTTTAATCTTCTTTTCGCCACATGGCTGGTTCTTAAAATCGAAAAGTTGAGTCCATCTGATTTTGGAAGATATAAATCAATGTTTGAACATACCGAGGCAAGACCGGATAAAGTTCCTCAGTATGATAAGTATTATTTAAAAACCCTTGTAGAAGATTATCGGTCAGGGAAATTGGATAGCGCCATGTTTGATCTCCAGCTGGAGAAATTCATAGATGCTTCAGTAAATAAAGCCACTGCTGAAAAAAAGAAGTAAGTAAGATATGATTAGAAACAAAAAAGACATTAAAAAATTAATGTCTTTTTTTTATGTATGACTGAGATGATAGGAGGTAAGGTCGGTAATTGGTGATTCAATGATCTTTCCGATAGTTACATTTTTTCTTTCTGCAACCGATCTCAGAATATCACTATAGTAAAAGGCAACAGATCCTACACAAGATAACTCCAGCTCCCGGTGCTTTTCGTATTTACAAATATGTTTTCTGAAGAATTGCTCGAAATTATATTCGATCAGGTCAACAAAATAGTTTTCATTTTTATGCTGATTGATAAACTTACTGAATGAAGCCAGGAAACGGCTGGGCATTGGTTGCTTATACACAGCATCAAGTATATTTTCTTTGCTCAGATTATAAGTTTCATAGAAATGAGCCGCAATGTTCTCAGGGAGATCTTTGTTTAAATAATCCTGAATGAAATGTTTCCCAATAAACGCACCGCTTCCTTCATCGCCAAGTATGTATCCCAATGAAGCTACATTGGAGATGATTTGTTCACCATTAAAATGACAGGAATTGGATCCGGTTCCCAAAATGGCAGCAATACCTTCTTTTTTTCCTAAAAGAGATCGCGCTGCAGCAAGGAGATCATGGTCCACTTCAACAATCGCCTTTGGAAAAACATTGGTAAGTGCGGCTTTTACTATATTGCATTTCTCATTGCTGGAGCATCCTGCTCCATAAAAATATATTGAAAGCTCTTCATTTGTTGTTTGAGTGATATTTGAAACTTCCGGTCCAAGCAGTTGGTTCAGCTCATTCGCAATCATTGTTGAATCCTGAAAAAAAGGATTGAAACCAACAGTATTAAACTTATACTCTTTATTATTACGGTCAATTAAACGCCAATCTGTTTTTGTAGAGCCGCTATCTGCGATTAAAATCATAAGATCTTAAGTATCTATTTACTAAAAAATATAGTTGGGTGAAGTATTAAGCGTAAAAACATAATCACTATCCACAACTTTTGCCTCAACAACTTTCGCTTTCTTAGGCATTGCATCTTTCAGCTGCTTTATAAGCGGCTTCTTAGGTTTCTTATTGAATTCCTTCAATCTGCATTCAAGATCACTGAAAACGTTCATGAAATATAAATAAGCATCGTAAGGTGAATCATAGGGGCTGAAATATTTGTGAACATCTCCATCATTCCAGAACTTAGTACACATATAATAATAATGGTCAGAAGTCTGAAGTCTTTCCCAGATATTAAGAATGGCTGGATCTTCAGTTTCTTTCACCTGTTTTTCAATTGAATATATTCTTTTCATTGCTTCTTTCTGCATTGAGTTGCTTAGCCATGCTGAAAGATCTCTTTCCATATCGGCCCAGGAAATGAAGTCATGTGCATCATATACATCCCTTGCCGGATATGAAGCTATCACCTCTGAAGGAGTTTTAAAATCGAAATCCGGATGTTCAAGGATCTGACCAGGTAACTGATCCAGGAAGTTGAAGATCCCTGTTGATTCCCACTGATGTTCTCCGAATGTTTCATAATCCATGAATAAATTAATTGTTTCTCCATGGCCTGCAACTTTAAACACCCAATGTTTGAATTTATCAACTGTTAAAGGGAATTCCTTCCATCCTTTATCAGAGAAACGGAATGCGATATCATCTGATAAACGGTAATTTTTTAACAGAAGTTTGATCTTACTTGTATTCACTGAGTTATATAAGAAATTAGGAGATCTTGTTCCTAATAATCTGTCCACACCTTCGCAAACAATACCATCATATCCTAAACCTTCAATATATGAAGC
>JAJTCJ010000051.1 GCA_021323165.1 Bacteroidota bacterium
AGCGAATATAATACAATTTGGCATTTCCTTAATGAAAACAAAAACCTTAAAAAAGAACAAAGTAAATGTAGTTACACTTGGCTGTTCTAAAAACGTAGTCGATAGTGAAGTATTGATGGGCCAGCTGAAAGCGAACAATTTTATTGTAGAGCATGAAAGCAATGATGAGGATTCAAGTATCGTCATTATTAATACTTGCGGGTTTATTGATAATGCCAAACAGGAAAGTATTGATACTATAATCCGTTACGCGGACGCTAAAGCAGCCGGAAAGGTTGATAAGGTGTATGTTACCGGTTGTCTAAGCGAAAGATATAAACCTGAACTGGAAAAAGAAATTCCTAATGTTGATGGTTATTTTGGAACACGTGAGTTGCCAAGGTTATTAAAAACATTAAAAGCAGACTATAAACATGAGCTTGTAGGAGAGCGATTGTTAACCACCCCTCATCATTATTCATATTTCAAGATTGCGGAAGGCTGTGATCGTCCTTGCTCATTCTGTGCTATACCGCTTATGCGCGGAAACCATACTTCACGTCCTATTGAAGAATTGGTGAAAGAAGCAAAACATCTCGCGAAGAACGGCACCAAAGAGTTTATGCTTATTGCACAGGATCTTACTTATTATGGTCTGGATCTTTATAAAAAGAGAAATCTTGCCGAGCTGTTAAGACAGCTTTCTGATGTGGAAGGTATTGAATGGATTCGTCTGCATTATGCTTTCCCTGCCGGCTTTCCTATGGATGTTCTGGATGTTATGAATGAAAAAAAGAATATCTGTAATTATCTGGATATGCCTCTGCAGCACATTACTGATAATATGCTGAAAAGTATGCGCAGAGGAACCACCAAACAGAAAACCATCGATCTTGTAAACCAGATCCGTGATAAAGTACCAGGAATCGCTATCCGTACAACACTTATTGCCGGTTACCCGGGTGAAACCAAACAGGATCACCAGGAAATGCTTGAATGGGTTGAGCAAACCCGTTTCGAACGTTTAGGGATCTTCGCTTATTCTCATGAAGAAAACACACATGCTTTCTCATTGAAAGATGACGTTCCTTCAAAAGTTAAACAAGCTCGCACTGAAGCCGTAATGGAACTGCAGCAGGGGATCTCTTTTGATCTTAATCAGAAAAAGATAGGGAACAGTTATAAAGTACTGTTTGATAAAAAGGAAGGGGATTATTTTATTGGCCGTACTGAATTTGATTCCCCTGAAGTTGATAATGAAGTTTTGATAAGAGCAGATAAAGATTTTGTCAGGATTGGTGATTTTGCGAATGTAAAGATAACTTCTGCTGAAGACTATGATCTTTACGCTGAACTTATCTCCTAAGCCATAGCGGCCAAAAGAGTAAGTTTATTTAAATATAATCTCCTTTATTTCACTTAAAGGTTCTATTTTAGTGTCGGAATGCTGAAAGAAATTAAAATAAACCGCTCTGATATCTATCCCGATATAACGTTGGATAAAGAGAACGGGATCTTTGAGATAAAAGGCATTTCACTTCCTTCCAACGGCAAAGAGTTCTATCAGCCTGTACTGGATTTCATTGCTGAATACGCACTTGAGCCTAACCAGGTAACTCATTTTATTTTTAATCTCAGGTATTTCAATATTACTTCTTCGAAGATGATTCTCTTTATTCTTTATAAATTAAAAGAATTAAATGACGGGGGAAAATCAGTTCTTATCACCTGGTGTTATGATGATGAAGATATTCATGAAGCCGGAAAAGACTTTGAACACATGGTATCCATTCCATTTCAATTCAAAGAGGTTTATCCCGAAAAGCTTAATTGATCAGAGTTTACCTTCAAGCATCAGTAATTTTGCTTTAAGAACTCCTGCAACTGTCATACTGTCCGTAACTTCACCATTCTGTACCATTTTGTAAAGCTCATCAAAATGTAATTTCCGCACTTCTAATTTTTCATCATCTTCCGGCTCGGCTTCTCCATAGCTCAGATCCTGCGCTACGTAAAGAATGCAGAATTCGTCACTAACCGAATTACTAAGATGCATCTCCTGGATCTTGGTCCATTTAGCTGCTTTAATTCCTGTTTCTTCGTGCAATTCGCGTTTTGCTGATTCTAAGGGAGCAACATCAAGATGGCCTCCGCCCTCCGGCATTTCCCAGGAATACTGATTGATCGGGAATCTGAATTGTCCGACTATATAAGTGTTATAATCTTTATCAAGCGGTAATATTCCGATAGCCAGATTTTTAAAATGCACCACAGAATAGGTTGCAGGATTCCCGTTAGGATTTAAAACATAATGTTTTGTTAGGCCTATCCATGGCGACTCATATACACTTTCAGATGATAATGTTGTCCAGGGATTCTTGTGTTCTTGATCGTTCATTCTCTTTTATTTAATCATAATTAAACATTCTCCGAGGCCATTCAACAATGCCTCTAAAATTGTTATCTTTACATAATATTTATGCCATTCAAAAAGACTCAAATAAATCTCTCAGAAACAAAGCAGTTTTCGAAACTGATCGTGGATTATATTAATGCTGACGAAAAGTTAAGAAAGTTCTATTCTTATCTTCCTGATATTTCTTCATTTGAACAGGTAATTGAAGACCATTCAAAAGTAAGCATTAATCGGGAGTTATTGGCCGATGTCCTTAATGATCAATATGCTTCCCGGATTAAAATTATTGAAACTGATTATCAAAAAACAAGATCGAATATTGATCTTCTTAAAGAATCTACAACTTTTACTGTATGTACAGGTCATCAGCTCTGCCTTTTTACAGGTCCTTTATATTTTCTATATAAGATCATTTCAACGATCAATCTTTCTGAAGCCCTAAGAACGAAATATCCTCAGTACAATTTTGTTCCTGTTTACTGGATGGCATCTGAAGATCATGACTTCGAAGAAATCAACCATGTTCATTTGTTTGGAAAAACACTTAAATGGAATGAGGCTGCAAAAGGTGCTGTGGGAAGGCTTGCGACATCCTCACTTGCAAATGTGGTAGAAGAATTAAAAGTTATTGCCGGTGATTCTAAATATACAGATGAGCTCATTCATTTATTTGAAGACTCCTACTTGAAACATGATAATCTTGCAGATGCAACCCGTTATCTTGTGCATGCACTATTCGGAGAATATGGCCTTGTTATAATCGATCCGGATGATAAACGTTTCAAAACTGAATTTCTTGATCTTATAAAAATTGACATAAAGGAGCAGATCAATTATAAGATCGTCAATGAAACGATCTCAGAACTTGAGAAAATTGGAGTAAAACCCCAGGTTAATCCCAGAGAGATAAATGTTTTTCATTTAACCGATCAAGATCGCGTAAGGATTGAGCAGTCCACAACTGAAACATTAAGTTTAAATCCTGAAGAATACAGTCCGAATGTTGTATTGCGCCCCTTGTATCAGCAAATGATCCTGCCTAATATTGCATATATTGGCGGACCCGGAGAAATAGCGTACTGGCTTGAATACAAGGCAATGTTCGAATATCATAAGATCATTTATCCTGCACTGATTCCGCGTAATTTTGCAGCGTTGATAGATGAAAAATCTGTTCAGCAATTGGATAAAATGGGATTTTCTTTTACTGACCTTTTTAAAGAAGTTGATATTCTTATCAAAGAATATATTAATAAAAATACATCAACGGATCTGTCGTTTAATGGCGAAGAAGCAAAGCTCACTTCCTTGTTCAGAGAAATATCTGAAAAGGTATCTGAACTTGATCCAACATTAAAGGCCTCGGTGGAGGCTGAATTACAGAAGGTTTTGAGCTCGGTCAGATCAATAGAAGGAAAACTTTTACGCGCTGCTAAGCAAAAGCAGGAAACCAGCCTGAATCAGATCAAAAAATTGAAAGATAAATTCTTTCCTGATGGAAATCTCCAGGAAAGATTTGAAAATTTTACTCCATACTATCTTAAGAACGGCAAACAATTCATTGCTGATCTTAAAAAAGAATTTGATCCATTGAAATTTGAAATGTTGATTTTAGAAATTAAGAATTGAAACAAGAAATAAAAAATAAAGAATTGCTTGAACAAGGCCTCGAGCTTCCATTAATGGAAGAGTTTTATACGATCCAGGGCGAAGGCTTCCATTCCGGAAAATCAGCTTACTTTATAAGAGTAGGCGGTTGCGATGTGGGATGTCACTGGTGTGATGTAAAGGAAAGCTGGGATGCATCGCTGCATCCGCTTACTAAAACAGATCTTATCGTTGAGAACGCATCAAAATTTCCTGGTAAAGCGGTGGTTGTTACTGGTGGTGAGCCAAGTATGTATAATTTAGAATACATCACAAAAGAATTAAAAGCTAGAGGTATTCAGACGTTCATTGAAACTTCAGGAGCTTATAAATTAACCGGTGCTTGGGATTGGGTCTGTCTTTCTCCGAAAAAGACCAGTCCTCCAATGCCTGAAAATTATCCTCTTGCAAGTGAGCTGAAGATCATCGTTCATAATAAAAATGATTTTGATTGGGCGGAAAAGCATGCTGCATTGGTAAGTCCTCAATGCAAACTTTTTCTTCAGCCTGAATGGAGTAAATCAAAGGAAATGATGCCATTGATTGTAGATTACGTAATGGCAAATCCAAAGTGGAATGTTTCCCTGCAGACACATAAATACATGAATATTCCATAATGGAATGATTTATGGTTTATAACGCGGTTGAATTCAATTATTTTAAAAAGAAATATTTAATACAGATGAAAAATATATTCTTCCTTATCACACTCATAGGTTTGTTTTTTTCCTGTAAAGCTCAATTGCCTCCCGGAGAATATACCTCAAAAAATAAAAAAGCGATCGCGCATTTTGAAAATGCAATGAAATTATATCAGCAGCAAAAAGATGATGATGCTAAAGAGGCTTTATTGAAAGCAGTTGAAAAGGACAGTACTTTTATCGAACCGCACTTGTTACTTGCTGAGATCTATCAGATAAAAGGAAATATTCCGGCAGCAATTAAAGAATATGAAAAGGCCATACGGATAAGTCCGGATTTTAACATTAACAACTTTTATAATATTGGTCGTCTCGAAATGAAGATCGGAGATTACAAAAATGCGAAAGTTGATTTTGAACGTTTTTTGAAAAAGCAACATATTAATCCCGATTCAAGAGAAATTGCAGAAAGAAATGTTGAGAACTGCAATTTTGCTTTGGATGCGATAAATAATCCTAAACCTTTTAAACCTCTGAATTTAGGTGAAGGAATCAATACTGACCTTGATGAATATTTCCCTGCGATCACTGCTGATGATCAAACCTTTTTGTTTACAAGAAATAACAGAACAGAACGCATTGCAACTCAGGAAGATTTTATGATCAGCAAAAAGGCAAATGGGGCCTGGCAAAAAGCTTATTTGATTCCGAGTGCCGGAATTAACACTCAGGGTAATGAAGGTGCTCCGAGTTTGTCTGTGGACGGACAGATATTATTTTTTACTGTCTGCCAGGACCAGACAGGTAGTTTTGGCCCGGGTAGAAAAGGATATGGCGGATGTGATATCTTTTATGCACAGAAGGTTGGAGATGCATGGTCAAAGCCATATAATTTAGGAACCACTGTCAATACTCAATTTCGTGAAACCCAACCATCTTTTTCTGCTGATGGTAAAAGCCTGTACTTTGCAAGTAATCGTCCTGGCGGAATGGGTGAACATGATATTTACGTTTCAGAATTAAATCCTGATGGAAGTTGGGGAAGACCATCAAATCTGGGAAAAAATGTAAATTCAAAAGGTGACGAACAATCTGTTTTTATTCATCCGGACGGCCGTACATTATATTTCAGTTCTAACGGAAGAGTGGGTATGGGCGGCTATGACATATACCTGGTAAGGAAGGATAATAAGGGTGTTTGGGGAACACCTGTTAATCTTGGATATCCATTGAATACTTATGGGGATGAAAATAGTTTATTGGTTGGAGCATCAGGAGACATTGCTTATTTCGCATCTAACAGAGCAGGGGGACTAGGCGGACTGGATATGTACAAATTTGAACTATATAAAGAAGCCCGTCCAGACCTCATTACATATTTAAAAGGAAAGGTTTACGATGTACGATCAAATGCTCCATTAGGAGCACACTTTGAGCTTATCGATCTTGAAACAGCTAAAACGGTTATTGAATCTGACGCGAACAGCGGTAATGGTGAATTCCTCGTTACATTGCCGGTGGATAAGAACTATGCATTAAATGTTTCAATGCCGGGCTACCTTTTCTATTCAGAGAACTTCGCACTTAAGGAACTTACTGATAAAACAAAACCTTTCTTAATGGATGTTCCAATGCAGCCGATTGATACCGGTTATGTGATTGAGTTAAAGAATGTATTTTTTGAAACAGCTAAATTCGATCTTAAACCACAGTCCAAAGCAGAGCTGAATAAACTGATCACATTTCTTAATGCAAATAAAAATATTCGTGGTGAGTTAAGCGGTCATACCGATAACGTGGGTGATAAAAAACTGAATATGACTCTTTCTTTAAACAGAGCAAGAACTGTTTATGATTATCTGGTAGCAAATGGAGTAGATGCCAGGCGATTGACCTATAAAGGTTATGGCGACACCAAACCTAAAGTGAAAAACGATTCAGAAACTAACCGTGCAATTAATCGAAGAACGGAATTTAAAGTTGTCAGCAAATAAAAAATTTCGGTATAAAAATTGATATTAAAGGGAAAAAAAATATTATGAAAAAATTATTGTTGGTTATTCTTCCCGTTTCGTTCCTCTTATTCTCTTTCTATCAGCAGGAAGCCATTAAAAAGGAAAATTTAAAAGATCCTAAAGAGCTTGCTGCTCAGTTAAATGATCCTAAGGCTGTAAAACCTGTAGTTTATAATGTCGGGCCTGTTGATCAGATCAAAACTGCTATAAATACCGGTGCTGCAAGCACTGAAGAAGGATTTAAGAAATTTCGTTTTGAAGTTTCGAAGATCAGCAAGGATAAAGAAGTTGTTGTTTATTGCGGTTGCTGCACAGCTTCTAACTGTCCTAATATCAGGCCTGCTCATAAGTATTTAGTGGATCAGGGTTTTAAGAAAGCAAAGATCCTTGATATCCCAACCGGAATTAAAGAAGATTGGGTTCAGAAAGATTATCCTGTGGAAGGAAAGAATTAATTATAATTTGCTGTATCATTAAGGCTTGAAGGATCAATTTCTTTCAGGCCTTTTTCTTTTCTTCTTTGATTCAGCTCTTCCTTCTTCTCAATGGGGTAATAGAATATCTGATTCAGTTTTTCATCATAACGATACTGGGTACCATATAGCTGTTTTTCTTTTTTTGCGACTTTTACTTTGTCAACAAAAAATACCACATCATCCCATTCGAGTTCTTTTTTATCAGCAGCATTCACAATAAGATCATGATACTTCTCTTTAAATTTAATGTTTGATGAGCTGATGATTGAGAATGCTATAGCGTACTCTTCACCCACAAGTGTTTTACCCGGATAACCGTATTGCACGATGATCTTATCAAGATCTTCTAAAATTTTTAAAGCATTCAGATTGCTCAAAGAAACAATTCTCTCATATTCCTCTGACCTGATGCCGAATTTTTGCTGCGTGATTGTTATTGAATCTGAATATTTAAAAAACGCAGTATTAATTTCCTGCATTGTTTTAGTCAGGGAATCGTTTTGAATTGTTTTATCATTATTACGAACGCCTGACTCAGAAATTTTATAACCTTCTTTATAAAACTGCTTTTTGACCAATAAACCCATGGTATCGCAAACATTCCAATTTCCATAATAATAATAGTGGATCAACCGATCATCGACTATGGTTTTAGCCTTTCCTTTCTTTTTCAGGTTTCCGTTAGAATGATAAAATTTAATATATGTTTTTCTGAAAAAGTGTTTTTCTTTTTTCGTTAATCGTCCGAGTTCGTCATAATACCTCCAGGTGCCTTTCGGGATGCCCTTTCTGTATTTGCCGATATTATCAATTACCTTATGAGTACTGTCTTGGTATATGATCCAGATTCCATGACGTTCATTGTGTTTAAGTTTATTTATTTTTTGAGAGAATGAGAAATAAGGAAATAGCAGAGTGATCAATAAAAAACAATATTTGATCATTTTAAAAATTATTAAAAAGATAAGGGATGGTTTTTATAGAACTAAATTATAAAAACTCTTCAAGGTTTCCTAATCCTTGTCTTAGGATCTCATAGCCACCATTTGAACAGTCCACTACTGTAGAGGCTTCGTTATTTCCGTATCCTCCAGCGATTACAATATCTACAAGGTCTTTATATTTATCATAAATGTCCATCGGATCTGTGGTGTATTCCAGTACTTCATCTGCATCATGAACAGAAGTACTCATGATCGGACTACCAAGCTGTTTTACTATTTCAAGACAAATAGTATTGTTTGGAATTCTTATTCCAACAGTTTTTTTGTTGTTCCTGAATAATTTGGGAACACTGTTGTTTGCTTCAAGAATAAAAGTGAATGGCCCCGGCAAGGCTTTCTTCATTAGTTTATAGGTTGCGGTATCGATCGGCTTGGTAAAATCCGAGAGATGACTAAGGTCACTGCAGATAAAGGAAAAGTTTGCCTTTTCAGGGCTAATGCCTTTTAATTTACACACTCGTTCAACTGCTCTTTGGCGGTTTATATCACAGCCGATCCCATAAACAGTATCTGTAGGATAAATAACTACACCACCATCACGCAGGCATTTAACTACCTGAGCGATCTCATCATAGTTTGGTTTGGCAGCGTTGATTCTTAATAACATTTGCAGGAGTTTGCAATAAGCACAATTAAAAAGCCCCTCTCTTTAGGAGAGGGGTTGGGGTGAGATCTATTTTTTAGCGTCAGCAAGGAACTGTGCAAGTCCGCTGTCAGTAAGTGGATGCTTAAGTAAAGCAAGGATAGCACTTAGAGGACAGGTTACTACATCTGCGCCAAGCTGAGCACAATTGATAATATGCATTGGATGACGAACAGAGGCTGCAAGGATTTCTGTATGATAAGCATAATTATCATAGATCAGTCTGATGTCCTCAATAAGACGAAGACCGTCAGTTGAAACATCATCTAAACGACCAATGAATGGCGATACATACGTAGCACCTGCTTTTGCAGCTAATAGGGCTTGCCCAGCAGAGAATACGAGGGTACAGTTTGTACGTATCCCATTATCAGAAAAATATTTAATTGCTTTAACACCATCTTTGATCATTGGAACTTTTACAACAATACGCGGATGAAGTTTTGCCAAAGCTTCTCCCTCTTTAATGATACCTGCATAATCTGTTGAAATAACTTCAGCACTTACATCACCTGTTACAATTTTGCAGATGTCTTCATAATGCTTTAGGATATTTTCCTGTCCTTTGATTCCTTCTTTAGCCATCAGGGAAGGATTCGTAGTTACACCATCAAGAACACCTAAGTCCTGAGCTTCCTTTATTTGTTCAAGGTTTGCAGTATCAATAAAAAATTTCATGTTTGTTTTTATTAAGTTTAATTATGTTGATCCGATTATTTAGGCAAAGTTAAAAAGTTGAAGTGTTTAATAGTGGATTGTGGAAAAGTAGATGATAACATTGTATTACAAGTTGACAATATTTCTCCAGTTAAGGAATGGCTTTATCTTCGAAAAGTGGTGGGATTAGTATCCGTAAGGAAAAAAAGAAGGGGTAAGCTACCTAAAGCACAGCGCTCAACCTGTTACCTTTGCTTGCTTCCGCACCTGGAGGGTTAAAGGGAGCTGCTTGAATAGGACTTACCCCGACACAAAAGTACTAATAATTTTCAGAATACAAAGTAATATCAATTCTAAAATTTATTCCTGTAATGCCTTGTTTTCGGGGATTGAATTAAGGAATTATTTGCTCACATTCCTTTAAACCTTATTTGAGCAACTGAATCGGATACTAAAATCAATAATTTGTGTATATATTTGCTTCAATGAATATTTCAGTAGTCATACCTCTTTTCAATGAGGAAGAATCTTTGCCTGAGCTTCACGACTGGATCGTAAAAGTTATGACCAAGCATCATTTCAGTTATGAGATACTGTTTGTTGATGATGGCAGTAAAGATAAGTCGTGGCAAGTGATCGAAGCTCTTGCAGCTAGAAATCCAAGTGTTCACGGAATAAAATTCAGAAGGAACTATGGAAAATCAGCAGCATTGAACGTAGGCTTTGAAGCCGTGCTTGGTGATGTTGTTATTACCATGGATGCTGATCTTCAGGATTCTCCCGATGAGATTCCGGAATTATACAAAATGATCAATGAAGAGGGACATGATCTTGTTTCCGGTTGGAAAAAGAAACGTTATGATCCCCTGACTAAAACTATCCCTACAAAGCTTTTTAATTGGGCCACCCGAAAAATGAGTGGTATTAACAATCTACACGATTTTAACTGCGGATTGAAAGCCTATAAAAAAGATGTTGTTAAAAGCATTGAAGTTTACGGAGAAATGCATCGTTACATTCCGGTAATCGCTAAGTGGGCCGGATTTTCAAAAATTGAAGAAAAGGAAGTCGCTCATCGCGAACGTAAATATGGTGTTACTAAATTCGGACTTGAACGTTTTATCAATGGCTTTCTGGATCTGATGTCCATCTCATTCATGTCAAAGTTTGGGAAGCGACCAATGCATTTTTTCGGTCTTTATGGTACTATAAGTTTTTTTATGGGTGGTATCATTACATTGTGGCTTGTTGGAGAAAAGATATATAAATCTGCTATGCATATTCCTACTCGAAATGTCACCGATAAACCATTGTTTTACTTAGCGCTAGTTGCAATGATAATTGGTACGCAGCTTTTTCTTGCAGGATTTATAGGAGAATTGGTTTCAAGAAATTCTTCCGACAGAAATAAATATCTGATCGAAAAAAAATTATGATCCAATTAGATTTAAAAAGAAGTGGTGCTTTGTAAGCACCACTTCTTTTTATTTTCCAGCCAAAGGTTTTGGAGGTAAATTAATTTCAAAGGCATTCCATTTACTTTCATTACCATTCCAATAATACTGAATTGATCTTCCTCCGTTTGTATCGTATACTATGTAATAAGCTTTGCTGTCGTTGGAATCAAAATAACTTTTTATAAGTATGTCTCCCAAAGCTCCCGGTAACGGGCTAGGAGGCAGATTTATCTCAAAAGCTGACCATTTACTTTCTGTACCATTCCAGTAATACTGAATAGATTTTCCTGTCTTAGTGTCCCACGCAATGTAATATGCTTTTTTATCTGTATGATCGTAATATACATCGAACATGATATTTCCTAAAGCACCCGGAACCGGACTAGCCGGGAGATTGATCTCGAAAGCGTCCCATCTGCTGTCGGTTCCATTCCAGTAATACTGGATCGACTTTCCGGTTTTGATATCCCATGCGATATAATAACTCTTACTGTCGTTAATATCAAAATAAGAAGTCATGCGAATGTTGTTCTGCGCTTTTAAAAAGCCGGAACTCATTATTGTAACGAATAAAAATAGTTTAAGTGATTTCATGATTTGTTTAAGGTTTATTTGATTTTGGATTAACGTCCAAGAATAAAAATAGTCGGACGTTTATTAAGCTCAGGCAATTGCTTCTTCCAGCTGCCGGCTGTTTTTGTTTTTATAAATTCAGTAGGCAAGGTAAGATCGCAGGCGATACAAAGCTTTGTATCATGACTGCAATTGCCAAGAAGATCCTCCAATAAGTGCATGTTACGGTAAGGCGTTTCAATGAATAGCTGGGCCTGATTTTTTTTAACAGCAAGTATCTCCAGCTCTTTCAGTTTTTTTATTCTCTCTCCGCGTTCTTTTGGCAGGTATCCGTTAAAAGCAAAATTTTGCCCGTTAAATCCTGATCCCATCAATGCAAGAAGAATAGACGAGGGACCAACAAGAGGAACAACAGTTATATTTTTTTCATGTGCGAGCTTAACTACTTCAGCTCCTGGATCGGCTACACCCGGACATCCCGCTTCGGAAATAATACCAATATTTTTTCCTGAAGTGATAGAATTTAAATAAGAAGAAATTGCACTTGATTCAGTATGCTGGTTTAAAGGATGTAAAATTATTTCCTGCAAAGGCTTTTGAATACACATCTTTTTCAGATAATGCCTTGCCGATTTTTCATTTTCAACAATATATTCATCAATTGTATTGATGACTCTGTTGACTTTTACCGGAAGTACATCCATCGTTTCAGCGGTATCACCGAGAGTAGTTGGAATAAGGTAAAGTAAACCTTTTGAAACAGCTAATGATCCTGTCATTTTTTTAAAGAGCTAACAATAACATCACATGCTTTATCAAGAAGAATAAAAACATTCTCGAATCCTTGTTCACCACCAAAATACGGATCAGGAACAGACATATCAGAACCGGGATAAACTCTGTTGAGGATCAATTCAACTTTTTTCCTGTCCGTGTTGTTTCGAGCAAGAGAAATTACGTCCGAATAGTTTGAACTATCCATTACAAAGATGTGATCAAATTCATCAAAGTCATTAACAGAGAATTGACGGGCCTTAAGTTTGGCAACATCAATTGCGTGCTTCTGTGCATTCAAAATAGTACGTTTATCAGGGCATTCGCCTATATGATAATTGGAAGTTCCTGCTGAATCTATTGTGATGTCAATTCCTGCTTTTTCTGCTTTTACTCTTAGAATCCCTTCAGCTAATGGAGATCTGCAGATATTGCCGAGGCAAACCATTAATATTTTCATCATATTTTAATCTTTCAAAGGCCTAAATTCTAACCTGTAATAAGTTCCTTGTTGTTTTAATTTTTCTACTTTTCCATTTAATTGATCTGAGAGAATCTTAACCAATTCAAGACCAAGTGTTCCGCTTTCCTTGGTAAATGGATCATTGTCAAACCCTTTTCCATTGTCACCAATTATCAATACGTACCTCTCATTCAATGCTTTTTGAAGCTTTATCTCTATGATGCCGTTATTCGTATTATTAAATGCATATTTAAATGAATTAGAGATTATTTCGTTTAATAATAATCCTAAAGGTATAATAGTATTTAAGTTAAAGTACTCAACCTGGAGATCAACTTTAAGTTCAATATTTTTATCAAAACTATATGTTTCTATAAGATTTTCAACCAACATATTAATGTATTCTTTTACGTTAATATTAGCGTAATCTTCTGATTTGTATAATTTCTCATGAACAAGAGAAATGGTCCTTATGCGGTTCCTTATCTCTTTGAACAATTCAAGTGACCTAGGATCACTTACATAATCCGATTGTATATTGATCAAACTATTGATGATCTGTAAATTGTTTTTTACTCTGTGATGAACTTCTTTTAATAGTATTTCTTTTTCATCTCTTTGTTTAAGTATTTCGGAGGTACGCTCTCTGATAATTTTTTCAAGACGTTCTTTATAAAGTTCATGCTTACGTTTTCTATATATATTGTAAAAATAAATTCCGGTACAAATGGCTATTAAGGACAAAAGAATGAACCACCATGATTTCCAGAAAGGGGTTTTGATAGTGAATTTAAATTCTTCAGCTTGTGCGCTCCAACTTCCGCTTTTATTAACCGATTTAACTTTAAAGGTATATGTTCCCGGCTGCAGGTTAGAGTAGGAGGCAGAGTGATTGTCATCGGCCGGACTCCAATCTTTATCGAAGCCTTCCAGCATAAAACTGTAGCGTATGTTTTCGGGAAATGTTTTGCTTACAGCTGAAAATTCAAAGGTGATCTGATCTTTATTATAAGGTAAAACAGGTGCTATAGGAATGTTGAACCATGTCGATATAGAATCGGTGTACTGCAGCCAGTCGACATTTTCATAAAACAGTTTTACACTATTAATATGAGTAACCGGAATCTCTGGTGACAGATTAATATCTTCGCGCGGATTGAATTTAATTGCACCCTTAATTGTTCCAAACCATAAATTTCCTTCATTATCAGTACATGTAGCACGTGAGTTACATTCAATTCCTTTAAACCCTTCTGATCTTCCGTAGTTATGAATGTTTTCTATCTCACCTTTGCTATTTAATTGAATTTTGTCCAGACCTTTATTTGTTCCTACCCAAACATTCCCGAGCGGACCGGCATTTATCAGATAAACGGTACCTGAAGTAAGTCCCTGTTCAATTCCATAACTTGTAAATTTTACTCCATCGAATTTAGCCACGCAGTTATCTGTTCCAACCCACATATTACCATAGCTGTCTTTGACCATACTTCCAGCGTATGAATTACAAATACCGTCACCAGTTGAATAATGGCTTACCTGTTTAAAATTATGATATAAATAAATACCGTCACCGGTTCCGATCCAGACATTATTCTTTGTGTCTTCTGCAAAAGAGTATGCATTGTCATGGACATCCTCAAGCTTTTTTAACGTTTTATTATCATATACATAAACTCCTGAGCCTTTTGTTCCTATCCACATATTTCCTTTGCTGTCTTCAAAGATCCCACGAATATTTTTTAAATCTGCCTGAGGTTGAAATTTGCTGAAATTCTTTCCATCATATAAAACGATTCCAAAAGTGCTTCCAAACCAAATATATCCCTTTTGATCTGTAAAAATGCATCTGACTTCATCATCTGAAAATTGCGTGATCTTCGAAGTTGTTTTTCCGTTGAATTTATAAACTCCGTGTAATTGTGTTCCTACCCAGATATTATTTTCTTTATCAGCATTTATTGCAAAAATATCAGGAGAGTTGAAACCCTCAAGATTATCAAAATAAGCGAAGGCTTGATTGGTAAAACGAATAAAGCCTCCGCCACTTGTTCCAAACCAAAGATTACCTGATGCGTCTTCAAATATGTTTTTGATATTTTCTACTGAAAGTCCATTAGTGCGATCGAAATGTGCATAAGAAGATCCTGAAACTTTTACAATTCCTTTGTTTATGCTGGCGATCCAGAGTTGGTTCTTTTTATCAAAATGAATGGAAGATATCTCAGTTTTTTCAGGAGAGGGGATAGTATCTATTTTAATAACATTCACCTGGTAATGTGACGGGCCTACTATTTTAACAATGAAATAATCCTTTTTGTTTTTTATAGCCCAGAGATTACCATAAATATCTTCTGATATAGAAGTAACATTCATTGTATGATCAAGGTCAGGGCCGGTAATGCGAACAAGTGATTTGTTCTTTAATACCAAAATTCCTTCTGTCGTACCTATCCAGGTAATGTTTCTGCTGTCTTTTTTAAAACAGTTGATCTTATAATCTTTTGCTGATTCACCTGTTACAGATAAGCGTTCAAGCTTTTTGCCGTTAAAGAGAAATAAACCATTGTCTTTTCCAATGATCACATTCTTATTATCATCAACTGATATGAATGAAACTCGTCCTTTGGAAAAATATTCCTTTTCACCATCTTCAATTTTTGTGAAAGTTTTACCATCAAATGTGCAAAGTGAACCCTGCTGACTCCCAATCCAAAGCACCCCTTTTTTGTCTTCGGTTATTGCTGTAATGATCTGACTGCATAATCCATCTTTTTGTTCATACACTTTAAAGGTGTTACCATCAAAACGATTAAGGCCCCCACCGGAAGTTCCCATCCACAAATAACCTCTGGAATCTTCATATATGCAATTGATCTCTGATTGAGATAACCCATCATCAAGAGAATAATTTTTAAAATTAAAGTTTTGGGCAACGCATGAAGAATTGATCGAAAGAAGTCCGATCAAAATTAAAAACAAGCAGAGTAGATGTCTTATTCTCAAATGCTATATTTGGTATATAAACAAAAATAGGAATCAGGGTTAGCCTGATTCCTATTTAAAGATTAGAGAGATTTATTTTTAATGTTATTGGATACTGATTTTTTTGTTAAGCTCATCGATGTAGTTTTTAAAACGTTTATCGGTATCCATTAAATTATTTACTGTGCGGCAAGCATGTAATACTGTAGCGTGATCTTTACCACCGCAATGTAATCCAATTGTTGCTAATGATGACTTTGTCATGCTTTTAGCAAAATACATTGCGATCTGACGAGCCTGAACAACTTCACGTTTACGTGTTTTAGATTTCAATAACTCAATCGGAAGATCAAAATAGTCACAAACAACTTTTTGTATATAATCGATTGAAACTTCTCTCGCAGTGTTTTTTACGAATTTATCGATCATTTGTTTCGCCAGCTCCAAAGTAATCGCTTTTTTGTTCATTGAAGACTGAGCCAGCAATGAAATAAGAGCACCTTCTAATTCGCGAACATTCGTAGTTATACTGTATGCAAGGTATTCGATAACTTCTTTAGGAAGATCAATTCCGTCAGCGTAAACTTTTTTCTCAAGGATCGCAATACGAGTTTCCAAACCTGGTGTCTGAAGATCAGCAGCAAGACCCCACTTGAAACGTGATAATAAACGCTGTTCAAATCCTTGTAATTCAACAGGAGGTTTATCAGCTGTTAAAACTAATTGTTTACCTGTTTGGTGTAAGTGATTGAAGATGTGGAAGAATACGTCCTGAGTTTTTTCTTTTCCAGCAAAATACTGAACATCATCAATGATCAATACATCAATCATCTGATAGAAATGTACAAAGTCATTTTGATTATTATTCCTTACTGAATCAATATATTGCTGAGTGAATTTTTCAGATGATACATAAAGTACGGTCTTGTTAGGAAATTCATTTTTGATCTGAATACCAATAGCATGAGCAAGATGTGTTTTTCCTAAACCAACACCACCATATATTAATAATGGATTGAAAGCAGTACCACCTGGTTTGTTAGCAACAGCAAAGCCTGCAGAGCGTGCAAGACGATTACAATCACCTTCAACTAAATTTTCAAATGAATAATTTGCATTTAACTGAGATTCAACATTTACCTTTTTTAATCCGGGAATAATGAATGGATTACGGATGGTATTCTGATTAAGATCTATCGGCATAGATACCGATGGATTCTTTAATTCTTTCTTGCTAGTTGTTGGTACTTTAACTGTGTATGGTTTTGAGGTATTATGGGAATTCTCCATAATAATGCTGTATTCCAGACGGCCTTCTGTGCCTAATTCTTTCTTGATCGTTTTCTTTAATAAAGTGATGTAATGTTCTTCTAACCACTCGTAAAAAAATTGACTTGGTACTTGTATTGTTAAAACGTTACTGCTTAATTTAACCGGTTTAATTGGTTCGAACCATGTTTTGAAACTTTGTGAACTAACATTGTCCTTTATTATCGCCAGACAACTCTCCCAGACTTTTACGTACGCTTTCTCCATTCGCTTTCAAAAAATTTTACTGTTTAACTTAATGCTTGGTTTATCCTGTATATGCTGTGTTTCGGCTTATTCTGCTGTAAATATATACAACTTTAATTTAGTGGCAACAAATATTGATGAAAAAAAGATTAAAAAAAAATCAAATTGCTATTGACTTTTTGGAAATTTTTATACCTAATCTGATACCTGCCCAACCAACTTGAGCAACAAGAATTTTTTTGCCGTCACTATTTTCATACTCGGCTGGTTTATCCAGAAAAGTATGGGTATGCGCGCCTAGTATAACGTCAATGTTCTTAGATTGTTTTGCAAGTTCAACATCATTTATTTGTTTTCCTCTTGAACTGTATCCAAGATGAGAAAGACAAATTACAAGATCACATTTTTTTTCATGCTTTAAATAACGTGATGCTTCTGCTGCTTTTAAAATAGGATCAAGATATTTTGTATTGCCATACATTCTTTTTTCTACTAATCCATCTAATTCAATTCCTAATCCGAACACTCCGATACTTATTCCATCCTTAACAAAAATTTTATGCGGAAGTGTTTTGCCTGCCATCGGTGTATCGGAAAAATCATAATTACAATTAATGAAAGGGAAGTTTGCGTGAGGCAATTGTTTTACAAGTCCTTCAAGCCCATTGTCAAAATCATGATTGCCGATTGTTGATGCATCATATTGCATCATTGTCATAAGTTTAAATTCGAGTTCGCCTCCATACATATTAAAGTATGGTGTTCCCTGAAATATATCTCCGACATCAAATAATAAAACATTTTTTTCTTCGGCTCTGATCTTTTTGATCACAGCTGCACGATTCACTGCGCCTCCTAAACCCGGATATTTGGGATCGTTATCCGGAAAAGGATCAACATGACTGTGTACATCATTTGTATGTAATATTGTTAACTTAACCAGATCTGTTTTTGCGAACACTTCGTCCGGTATAGAACTTAGTGCAAAAAATCCAGCTCCTGCAAATGCTGATTTTTTTAAGAAGGCGCGTCTGCTATTCAAATTTAATTCGTCCATCTTTTTTACTTTTAATATCTCCGCCTGCTGCGAGATAATCTGAAGTAACAACTTTATAGTTCCTGTTTATATCAAATGCATTTCCGTTTATCTTAACATCACCGATCTTTTTTCCTTTCGCAGTGATCATTGCTCCTGCAAATGGGGCTCCATTGAAATTAATGAGAGACTGAATCAGCTGCTCCATTTTGTTTCCTGAGATAGTAAGTATAACTATGCTGTTCTCAAATGGCATGAGTTCAAAAGCATTGCCGCGTGTGATAGGTCCTTTTGGAAGTTGTGCGCGTAATCCTCCGTTATTTAATAAACAAATATCAGCTGGTTGATGATCAGCGGGTTTATAAAAATCATTTGTTTTTTTTAAAACTGCATCAGAAACAAAATTGCCAAGTGAGCTTTCCGGCAATCCTTTAGTTAAAGCTGAATCAGAAATCACGAGAACTTCATTCATTATCTTATCCATCCCATTTTTATATGGCGCAATGAGCTTGTAAGCTGATGAATCTACCGTGGAGTTCTGTGAATTGAATTCTATAGAAGCTGTTTGTACCGATCTTATTTTAGTCGAGCCGGAACAGCCTATAAATAAGGCAATAGGAAGAAAAGCAATATAAAATTGCAGGCGATGATATTTCATTAAATTTAATTGGTATTTACTTTCCTAGAGCCACACAATTATAGAAAATAAAAACGGTATTGAAAAGCAATTCCTGTTAAATAATAAAATTTATTTTTTAGTTTTAATTGAATAAAAAATGTATTTTGACTGCAACAAAATAAATTTTCTGAGATGTATATTTCTGAGACAACTGTGCGCGTACGGTATGCTGAGACCGACAAAATGGGTTATGTATATTACGGTAATTACACTCAGTATTATGAGATAGGCAGAGTAGAAGCAATGCGTTCTTTGGGAACCAGTTATAAAGAAATGGAGGAGAATGGAATAATGCTTCCCGTTTATACATGTTCTCTCAAATATCATAAAGCTGCATTATACGATGATCTCCTTATAATAAAAACTATTATTAAAGAATTGCCAACGCTTAAGATTTCCTTTGATTATGAAATATATAATCAGGAAAATGTACTTCTAAATACCGGAAGCACCACTTTGATCTTTATAAATATGGCTACTAACCGCCCGTGCCGTGCTCCGGAATCCTTTATTAAAAAAATAGAAAAATATTTTTAAAGAATTAGGTTAAAACATTTGCTTGTACGTTTAAATTAATCGTATATTTGCGATATAAGATTTAACGTCATGGCATATTCAAAAAAAACAGAGTTCAGCAAGATTGAAATTAAAGCAAGCGAGATCGCTAAAGCATTGTCACATCCTGCAAGAGTTGCTATTATCCAGTTTCTTGCAGAACAGAAATCCTGTATTTGTAATGATATTGTCGAACAGCTCCCTTTATCACAATCCACTGTTTCACAGCATTTAAAAGAGTTAAAAAATGCCGGACTCATCCAGGGTGAAATAGATGGACCCAGAGTTTGTTATTGCATTGATAAAGAAAACTGGAAGGAAGCAAAAGCGATCTTTACTGAATTGTTTAATCTGAAATTTGATGCAATGAAAAAATGTTGTTGATCAGTAATTTATATTAACCCTAAATACTATATATCATGAAACTATCAGAATTTAAAAGCAATTTGAATAAATTAAATGATGTTAATTTTATTCAGCCCGATGGGAAAGCAGTGCCCCACCATTTTCATATTACTGAAGTTGGTATTACTACAAAGAACTTTATTGATTGCGGAGGAACTATTCGTGAAGAAAGAGTAGTGAATTTTCAGCTTTGGCAGGCCAACGATTTTAATCACAGGCTGAGTCCGGAGAAGTTGTTAAATATTATTGCTCTTTCCGAAAAAGCAATTGTTTCAGGTGATCATGAAGTAGAAGTGGAGTATCAGACTAACACAATTGGACGGTATGGTGTGGAGTATAAAGATGGCGCATTTATTTTAACAGCAAAGAATACAAACTGCCTGGCCAGCGATTCCTGCGGAATTAAACAGGAAGAAAAACTTATCCCTGTAGGTAATACGGCAAATGGATGTTGTACTCCGGGTGGAGGATGTTGTTAAAATTTGAAATATATTTACTGATCGAAGGGCAAATGCCCTTTGATCTAAATATCTGAATTATGAAATAGCCATTTCCATCAGGAAGCAAATCGGAATAAAAACAATGGCGTATTCCATATGACCTTAAAATAATTATTTACATATGAAAAAATCATTGGCGGAATTTACTTCCACATTCTTTCTTGTTTTTGTTGCAACAGGATCTGTTATACTCGATAACGTTAATGGTGGAAAAATAACTCTTGCAGGTATTTCTCTTGTAACCGGACTGATCGTTTCCTTAATGATTATAATACTCGGTAAATGGAGCGGTGCTCACATGAACCCTGCTGTTACATTGTCTCTTGCTTTCGGTGGTAAATTTTTAAGAAAAGATGTTCTCCCTTATGTTCTCGCACAGGCTGCAGGTGCATTAACTGCAAGTTTTTTACTTCGACAGATTTTTCCGCATAGTCCAACATTAGGTGAAACTCTGCCATCAATAAGTGCATATTGGGCATTCACAATGGAGTTCATTCTTACATTCTTTCTTATGATAGTGATCCTTGTTGGTGCAAGAAAGAAGATCAAATACGAACCATGGATCATTGGAGCATATGTTGCGTTAGGAATTTTTATTGGTGGTAAGTACTGTGGCGGTTCAATGAATCCGATCCGTTCATTTGCTCCTGCCGTGATGAACAGCAACACCGATCTTTTATGGATCTATCTTACTGGTCCGTTTGCCGGGGCAATTGCAGGAGTATTTACGTTTAATTTTTATAATAAATCTGAAGAAGTAAAATGAAAACGATATTATTTGTTTGCGTAGAAAACTCAAACCGTAGTCAAATGGCTGAAGCTTTCGCAAAGATCCACGGGAAAGGAAAAGTGGAAGCTTACAGTTCAGGGTCTCGTCCTTCCGGAAAGATCAACCCAAAAGCAATTGCCGCAATGAAAGAATTAGGTTATGATCTCAATTCTCATTCTTCAAAATCACTTGATGAGATCCCTCAGATAAAATATGATTATGCTATAACTATGGGATGCGGAGATGAATGTCCATTCGTTAAAGCTGATCATCGTGACGATTGGAAGTTGGAAGATCCAAAGAACATGGAACCTTCTGAGTTTAATAAAGTAAGAGATGAGATTGAAAAAAGGGTAAAAGAGTTGATTAAAAAATTGAGTTAATTAAGGCAAGTCTAAATAACCCACTCAACCATTAACTATTAACTATATTCCCATCTCTCATCACAAGTTTTCTGTCAGCCATATTCGCCAATTCTTCATTATGAGTTACAATAACAAAGGTTTGATTGAATCGTTCTCTTAAAGTAAAAAATAATTGGTGCAGATCCTTTGCAGTGGCAGAATCTAAATTTCCGGAAGGTTCATCAGCTAAAACAACTGAAGGATTATTGATCAAGGCTCTTGCAACAGCAACACGCTGCTGTTCACCACCAGATAATTCATTGGGTTTATGATGCATGCGTTCTTCCAATCCTAAAAATGCTAGAAGCTCTTTAGCTTTTTTTTCCGCTTCTGAGGTTGAAACTCCTCCTATATAAGCAGGAATACAAACATTTTCCAATGCCGTAAACTCAGGAAGTAAATGATGAAATTGAAATACGAAGCCAATATTCTTATTACGGAATTCTGCAAGTTTTTTATCGTTTAGACTTGAAATATTAACTCCGTTGATCTCCAAAGTTCCTTTATTCGCTCTGTCAAGAGTTCCTATTATGTGAAGCAAAGTGGTTTTTCCAGCTCCAGAAGCGCCTACTATAGAAATGACTTCGCCTTTTTTAATTTCGATCTCAACTCCTTTCAGCACATTAAGCTTACCGTATGATTTATGAATATCAGATGCTTTGATCATTAGTTGTTTTCGTGTTTTTTTCTCAGGTAAAGATAATCGAAAAAATAAATGACCTTTAACGAAATTGTATTTAACTGTTTGGCTTCAAAAGTATTATTTAAGTTCTCAGAATAACTGTTTATTACGGAATTGCCTTCATTGTAAATTGAGTTCTTCCAAACGATATTCATAAAGCTTCCTGGAGCAAACTGCCACTGAAAGACCATGTCGATATTAAAGGCATTAAAATTAAAATCATGATTTTGATCGTAGCTGATATTATCAATCAAACGACCTTCTTCCGTCAGGTTGTAAAAACTTCTGTAATCACCTCTTGCCCAATAATGTCTTGCTCTGAAACCAAGGGATAGGTTATTTCTGAAAAGATAACGTGCTTCAATTGTGTTTGTGACATTAGTCAAGAATCTCACCCCGAAAATTATATTTCCATATGCATCTTTATTAACATATCCTCTGTCACCAAGATCCTTGGAATAATTGGATGAGAGATAAAGAGAGAACTTATCAGAGAATCGTATGGATGGCGACAGATTAATACCGAAGTATGGATTGTAACCAATAGTTGCTGTGACTTTTTCAGTTGATCCTGCATAAATATTTAAATTAACTCTGAATCTTTTTCTGGAATCAGTGTTAAGTCCTCCCCAAAATGTTAAGCCTCTGGGCCTGATAAGTATCCTTCCGGGAGTTCTTGGTTCATAATAATCAATTTGTTCTGTCACTCTCCAGTCTCCGCCAAAATTAATATTGTCAAAAGATTTAAAAGTAGCATATGAATTCAGTTCAATGTTTACTGAATTTAATCGGTGAGTGGTATAATTTTCAAATTGTCTGACATTGATCCCAAGTCCTGCATTTAAAAATCTGCCGAAAGGTTTGAACTGATTAAAGCTCAGATCCATTCCGTGACATATGTAATTAGTTTCACGATTATATCCCATATCATTGTTCTGATAAGTAGGATTTATTCCTTCCCTGAATAATGTGAATTGAAAATTTCCGCTTGTCTTGGATGCAGTTAAGAAATAATTATGTCCTACCACATCAGTATAACTGTTTTTAGCTGTATCAGGCGTAAATACATTGGTAATGGAAGCATCAGCAGATACCGCATATGTGTTTTTCTTATTATTGAGTCGTGTTCCGAATCCTGTAACATTAGAATTATTATATCCCCGCTGCCTGTTCACATTTGTATTTATAATATACATATTCGAACTGTTCTTCATCTGCTGATCAAAAACAATGATATTATAGTTAGAGAATGGTTCAGTTAAAATTTTGCGTTCGTTACCCATGCTATCTCTTGCAATTGCATAAGTATCATCAAGCACGGCATTTAATATTCCTACACCCAGGCCATTTGTAGTTCGTCCCGAGATTTTAGTTGCATTTAATAATTTAGCCTGATCAGGATTTTTAACAATAACTTCTTTTGTTTCGGGATTTGTTTGATAGTAGGCGTTATAATACCCTCCAGGTCTTCTGCCTATTCTTCGAGAATAAAACAATCCACCTTTTTGAAAGAGATCAATGCTTTCCTGAAAGAATGGGCGCTGTTCAGCATATTGTACTTCAAATGCGCTTAAATTCTTAACTATATTATCGCTTTGTACCTGAGTGAAATCAGGTAACAAGGTTGCATCAACAGTAAAACTTTCATTGATCCCATATTTAAGATCCATGCCTCCTGTAATATTTGCAGTATAATTACTTTCGCCTTTAATATTGGTCGGATAATGTGAAGTATAAGCTGTAATATATGGAGTAAGCGATAAACGCACAGGTTCTTTAACGTTATCAAGTCCTTTCATGATTCCCCAATAGAATAAGCCATTTGATGCTCCTCTTGGAGTTAATCCCCATTGAACAAATTCATTATTCCTTGCAATGCTTCTGGTTACCTGCAAACCCCAGATCTGCTTTTCCGAATTTGGAAACCTGATAGCTGAGTATGGAATTTTCATTTCTACATTCCATCCGTCAGTTTCAATTCTTATGGCACTTTCCCATACGGCATTATATTGGGCGTCTGAAAATTTTGAATCGAGTTGAACACCAGATGCAGTAACAGAAAAATCAAAAGCATCCTGCTGAGTATTATAAGTATCAAATACTATTCTAAATACATCGGCATTAACGTTATCATCCCTGTTGCCTAGCTGTTTTCTTATGCTATCAGGTGCAGTGTCATAAAGTTTAGCGCTGATGTAAATGGCAGTATTATCATAAACCAATCTTACATGTGTTCTTTGAGAGGAGGGTGCTTTCTCAACAGGATAATTCTGAAGGAAAGTATTAATTACACTTGCATTTATCCAGGCTTCATCATCCAGCATTCCATCCAACTTAGGAGTTTTAGATGCTCTTGTGATTTCATACTCTTTTCTTTTAATACTATCTTTTTGTGCATACAGGTTCTGTATCAAGTACATTAGCAGTAGCAGCACGAAGATCTTTTTCATATGAAATAAAGATAATTAATTCTTCATTTCTCAAATGTATTATTTAATAAGCGGTTAATTTTCCCATTTAACGGTTTTTAACGAATGCTTAAACTACCAGAAACTCATGTTTTCAAAATATTAAAGAGTTTAATTTTGATCCTGACTTGTATAAGAATTCGGAAATGCCTACCCAAAAAATCCTTTTAATCAGAGTAGTTTGCGGGATATTAATAGCTTGTTTTCAGTTTCAGACTGGTATAGAAATGAAATATTTTGTAAAACTTAATGTTTAAAACAGGCGTATACTTGCTTAACAATCTCCCCTAATGCCATTTGTTTTATTCTAAAAACAAGTGTTATGAAATTTCAAAAAACCATTGTGCTGATAACAACTATAGCTGTTATCTCTAATGTTCAGGCTGAAAAGATCCGGCATTCCGATCTCGCTCCCTTATCAGGATCATCTAAACAAAGATCCATGATGTCGGGATGTGCACCGGCAACAGCGCAAACAGATCTCGATATAAATAATGTGAGAGCAACAATTTTAAACGGTGGTGATATGTGGTGGGATCTCATGCACGGGCAATACGAGATACCGAAAGGAAGTGGTGTTACATCTCTTTATGCCGGTTCGTTATGGATAGGAGGACTTGATGCAGGGGATAATTTAAAAATTGCAGCAATGACATACAGGCAAGGAGGAAATGATTTCTGGCCGGGCCCTTTGGATGCTTTTGGCTCTGTTCCTTCTTCTACCTGTACCCAATGGGATAAACATTTTACAATTACAAGAGAAGAGGTTGAAACTTTTCGTTCGACAGGTATTCCAACACCTAATATCACTAATTGGCCTGCTTTTAATTCATCAGGTCAACCAATGGCTCCTTTCTTTGATACTGATGGAAATGGTGATTACAATCCGATGGCAGGAGATTATCCTGATTACGACCTTAATGGAAACAGAGGATGTGAAGCACAATTAAAAGGGGATAAAACATTATGGTGGGTTTTCAACGACATGGGAAACTCCCATTCTGAAACCGGTGGAAATTCAATCGGACTTGAGATCCAGGCACAGGCATTCGGATTCAAAACAAATGATGAGATCAATAATATGACTTTCTATAAATATAAGATAATCAATAAATCTTCCTTTGATCTTAAGAAAACATATTTTGGTGTATGGGCAGATCCTGATCTTGGTGGAGGAGGAGATGATTATGTTGGATGTGATGTTACAAGAGGATTGGGATATTGTTATAATGGTGACCTTGTTGATGATGGTGTTTTGGGAGGAGAAAATACCTACGGATCAAATCCTCCGGCAATCGGAATCGATTTTTTTGAAGGGCCAAAAGCTGATGATAACGGCTTAGCTGATCCTCAGGATAGCTCTGCAAATGGAATAGGTTACAATGATATTATTATTGATAATGAAAGACTGGGAATGTCCAAATTTGTTTATTATACAAATGGCGCTCCTTCAGGTCAGGGGGACCCACATACGGCATTCGAATTCTATAATTATCTTACAGGATACTGGAGAGATGCCACACCATTCACTTATGGAGGAACCGGACATTTATCCGGAGGGCCTGTATGTGATTATATGTTTCCCGGTGATTCGGATCCGAATGGTTATGGTACTGATGGAAATATTATGCCGTCATGGGATGAAAGTTCTGTTAACAATCATCCTGCTGACAGAAGATTTCTTCAGTCATCTGGTCCATTCACACTTAAATCGGGTTCAGTAAATTATATTACTACCGGAGTTGTTTGGGCAAGAGCAACACAAGGCGGTAATCTTGCCTCTTTAGCTTTATTAAAAGCAGCCGATACAAAAGCGCAGGCATTATTTCAAAGTTGTTTCAAAATCCTTGATGGCCCAACAGCTCCTGATCTTACGATCCAGGAATTAAATAATCAATTAATATTTTCATTGTCTCAATCGGCAAATTCAAATAACATTGGCGAAAATTATTCAGAACGGGATCCATATGTACTTTCAGGTCCGGATACACTTTACAAGTTCGAAGGTTATCAGGTTTTCCAGTTAAAAGATCCAACGGTGAATGTTAATGATCTTCATAATATTGATAAGGCGAGGCTTGTTATGCAGTGCGATATACAGAACAGTACAGGTCAGATAATCAATTATACCAATGATCCTGCAATTAGTTCCTGGGTTCCTGTTGAAGAAGTGAATGGAAGTAACAAGGGAATCATTCACTCATTTAATCTTAGTGTAGATAAATTTGCATCTGGTGTTAACAATCTGGTAAATCATAAACAATATTATTATATGGTTATCGCTTATGCATTTAACAGTGGTGAAATTGCAGCTAATCCTTTTGTAAGCAATACAGCAAATAAGCCATATTTATCCGGCAGACGTAATGTGAAAGTATATACTGCTATCCCGCACATACCAAATCCTGAAGCAATGGGAACGATACAAAATTCTGATTATGGAAGCGGTCCGGAAATTACAAGGATTGAAGGTCAAGGTAACGGAGGAAGACTAGTAGATCTGACTTATCAATCGGAAAATGAAATTGTTTTTTCGAATGACGGAAGATCTGTTCATCCTGTTTATCAATCAGGTAAAGGTCCAATTGAAGTTAAAGTGATAGATCCTCTGAACGTGCCTGCTGCTGATTTTACTTTAAAATTTACTTCAGTACAAACAACTTCTATGTGGTCTCTCAAGAATAATGTTACAGGTGAAACAGTAAATTCGGATCGGTCAATTGCAATCAGAAATGAACAGCTCTTTCCTCAATGGGGAATATCAGTAAGTATTACTCAGGTAAAGCCGGCTGGTTCTGCTGATCTGGAAACCGGTGGTTTTATGGAGGCTACAATGTCATTTTCTGATCCATCAAAACGGTGGCTTACAAGTTTGCCTGATGAGGATGGAGATCTGCCTTCCAATTGGATACGTTCCGGATCTTATAAATCTGCAACCGGGCCGGCAGCTTTTGATGACAGATATAAAGTAGTGGGAACAAATGTTGAGTTTATTGATCCGCAGGCAAAATTTGAGAAGATCTTAAATGGTAGCTGGGCACCTTATGCCTTGTGTGCATATTCAGATGCTGCTAAATTAAGTACATGTGGACCAGCATTAACAAATGGAGGCGGAGTTAATATTTTGCATGATAGTTTAACGTATTTGTCCAGTGTTGATATCGTAATAACAAACGACAGATCTAAGTGGACACGCTGTCCGGTTTTAGAAATGCAGGAAGAGCCAGGTCTTGCTGAGGGTGGCGCACCGAAACTTGCTTTAAGAAGACATGCATCAGTTAATAAAGCTGGTGATCCGGTTTCAGGAGCTGATAATAATGATTTTCCTACAGGTATGAGCTGGTTTCCGGGTTATGCATTAAATCTGGAAACAGGTGAAAGACTGAATATGGCATTTGGAGAGGATTCATGGCTGGAGTCAAGCAATGGTAAAAATATGAAATGGGATCCGACATCAGTTGTTTATTCATCAACCGGATTACCTGTATATGGAGGAAAGCATTATATATATGTATTCGGACATAACGGTGATATTCGATGGCCGGCCGGGGATCTTTTATTGCCGGGAGAATTAAAGGATGTTCCGCGTTATGATGGAGGAGCTGCGATTTATAAAATGCTGAGAGCGTCAGAACAGGGAGTTGGTGCTTCCTATAATCTGAAAAAAAATGCAGTCTTTAGTCATGCAATGTGGGTTAATATTCCTTTACTGGCAAACGGACATTCTGCTATGGAGTCGGAAGTAAGAGTGAAAATAAGAATGTCGAAACCTTATTTAACCTCATATTCAGCAAGATGGGGCAGTACTGTTTCTTCTCCTTCTAATGACACCGCGATGGTTCAGCAAAATCATAATTTTCCTATGTATTCATTTAATACGTCAGGACTTCAGACAATCTTGAAAAATGATGCTGCTGCAAAAGATGCACTGCAATTGATCAATATCGTTCCTAATCCATATTATGCTTATTCGGAATATGAAAAAACAACACTGGAAAATGTTGTGAAGATCACTAATCTGCCTGTTAAATGTGAAGTAAGCATCTATAGTTTAAATGGTAATCTTGTTCGTAGAATTGAAAAAGATAATGATATTACTTCGGTTGATTGGGATCTTAAAAATGATGTAAGAATCCCTGTTTCAAGCGGAATGTACATAATACACGTAAAAGCTAATGGAATTGGAGAGAAAACATTAAAGTGGTTTGGAGTGCTCAGGCCTGTTGATCTTGATGGTTACTAAAAAAGAAAAGGTTCAGAATTGCTCTGAACCTTTTTTATTGCGTTTGAGTTAAGGGGTCCACAAATTCTAAATTAAAATATTGTATATCTTTACAACTCAAATTTTATGAGGAAATTTTATGAGCAAAAATAATAGATTCAAAGGAACAGGTGTTGCGATCGTAACTCCATTTAATAAAGATGGGAATGTTGATTTTAAATCCCTTGAAAAGCTTGTTAACTTTATCATTAAAGGAGGAGTGGAATATGTTGTAGTTATGGGTACAACAGGAGAATCTGTTACTCTAACCAAAGAAGAAAAAAATTCAATTGTTCAGCATGTTATAGAAACTGTAGATTCAAGGGTTCCAATAGTGCTGGGTTTAGGAGGCAATAATACACAGGAGATATTAAATAGTTTAAATAAAGAAAGCTTTGCTCACATAGATGCTTTATTATCAGTATCACCTTATTATAATAAACCAAATCAAAGAGGAATCTATCAGCATTATAAAGCTATAGCAGAAAATTCTCCATTACCTGTAATTCTTTATAACGTTCCCGCAAGAACAAGTTCAAATATATCTGGTGATACAACTTTAAGACTTGCGGAAGAATTTAAAAACATTATTGGTATCAAAGAAGCTTCAGGAAGTCTTGAACAGTGCATGAAGATCATAAAGCACAGACCTAAAGATTTCTTGGTGATCTCAGGAGACGATGCTCTTACTTTGCCTATCATTGCAAGCGGAGGAGACGGTGTTATATCCGTAGTTGCAAATGCATTCCCAAAAGACTTTTCAGAAATGACGCGTCAAATGCTTGCCGGTAATTTAAAAGAAGGCCAAAAACTTCATTATAAATTAACAGACATCATTGAACAGCTTTTTGCAGATGGTAATCCTGCAGGTATTAAAGCAGTACTTGAAATGATGAAGATTTGCTCTTCTAATGTCCGCTTACCACTTGTGAAAATTAATAAGGCTACTCAAAATGCCTTAACCGAAATGGTTCAGATGTATAAATAAACGAAAAAACGTTGTGGATGTCCACAACGTTCTTCACTTCATTCAACCAAAATCTATTGGATCTGACAATTAATGCTGTAATCACCACCAAGATCATATCCTGTTGTGGTGTTTTCATTACATCTGGTTTCAGCCCTGTCTCTTGTTTCTCTGTAAGTATAAACCGAGTAGTCCTGTGTAGAGCTTCCTGTACCGCTTGTATAGGTTTTAGAGCATTTGCATGTGTAATCTTTTT
This sequence comes from Bacteroidota bacterium, assembly GCA_021323165.1. GTDB lineage: Bacteria > Bacteroidota > Bacteroidia > 2-12-FULL-35-15 > 2-12-FULL-35-15 > 2-12-FULL-35-15. The sequence goes on from JAJTCJ010000051.1 coordinate 30,228, forward strand.
TACATGATGTAAAACTTGTTCCCGCAAAGATCAGCGCTGCTGCAATTATAATATTTTTCATTTTTCTTATGTTTTAATTCGTTACAAAGATGCTATGTTTCAAAAGTTTGATTGTTGCATTTTACTTTTAAAAATTTACATAATTCACAGTTCCTGTATTTACCTTTAGAATATTTATATTTGACTTAATGGAGATTTTCAGACCTATAGAAAAAAAAGATAATCGCATTCTCGCTGATCTTATTAGAAAGGTTTTTAGAGAATACGGGATTGATAGACCCGGAACTGTTTATACTGATCCATCTACCGATCATTTGTTCGAGTTGTTTCAAACTGAAGGTTCATACTATTGGGTGGCAGAAGATGAAGGTGTTATTCTTGGGGGATGTGGAATATATCCAAGTAATGGCTTACCTGAAGGATGCTGCGAGCTGGTTAAGTTTTATTTATCAAAAGAATCACGTGGAAAGGGAATAGGGAAAAAACTTATGACAAAAAGTATTATTTCAGCGAAAGAAGCAGGATACAAAGAAATATATCTTGAGAGTTTTCCGGAATTAGCAAAAGCTGTTACGTTATATGAAGAGGCAGGTTTTAAGAAACTAAAATCCCCGATGGGCAATACCGGTCATTTTGCCTGTAATCTATGGATGATCAAAGAATTGTAATAATTATTATATATGAGCAATTTAATTCGTGAAAATGCAATTTTTGATAAAATTGATTTTTCAGTCTCTCCCCTCAAGGAAGGTGAATATGAAGCATGTACATTTAAAAACTGTAATTTTTCAAATTCAGATCTTTCAAACTTTATTTTCACGAACTGCGAATTCGTGGGGTCTAATTTAAGTTTAGCTAAGTTGGATAACACATCCTTGAAAACAGTAAGCTTTTTAAATTGCAAACTGCTTGGGCTTGATTTTAGTTATTGTAATCCATTTTTGTTGACTTTTATGTTTGAAGCTTGTGTAATGAATATGACATCGTTTCACAAACTTAAAATGAAAGCAACCAGATTTAAAGATTGTGAATTGAGGGAGGCAGACTTTACCGGAACTGATCTAAGTTTATCAAATTTTAAAAATTGTGATCTTGGTAATGCGATTTTTATTAATTCCGTATTAGAGAAAGTCGATTTCAGAACCGCATTTAATTTTTCTATTGATCCTGAAGTTAACCGGATTAAAAACGCTAAGTTCTCCAGGAATGGTATACTGGGTTTATTAAACAAATACAATATTGAAATTGAATAGCAATGTTACAAAAGTTGTATTATGGGGCTTGCTAATTAAAGACTTGTGCAAAAAAGCGGTGAGCGTATTGATTTTGATTCTGTGACAGGAAAGAATTAAATTTAGTTTTACAATAAAAAAATAACTATTTCATTCTTCTGTCCATTTCTCTTCCTATATCTTTCTTCTTTATATCTTCACGCTTATCAAAAAGTTTCTTTCCTTTGGCTAAAGCGATCTCCATCTTTGCATAACCTTTCTCATTAATGAATAAACGTAGAGGTATAATTGTAAGTCCCTGATCCTTTAATTTATTCTGGAGCTTATTAAGCTCGTTTCTATTAAGTAATAATTTGCGGTCACGTTTTTCTTCAACGTTATTATATGTTCCATTGAAATAATGAGCAATATGCATATTGCGTATGAATAATTCATCCCGGTTGAATACACAGAATCCTTCATTGATGTTTGCTTTGCCGGCTCTGATAGATTTTATTTCTGTGCCGGTAAGCATCATGCCGGCAAGATATTTATCAAGAAATGCATACTCGAAGGATGCTTTCCTGTTTTTAATATCTATTTTATTGTCAGTGCCCATGCTGCAAAATTACATATTTATGTATCCAAAATCTAATAACTGAATATAAAAACATTCATGCCCGAAGTTCCGTCTTCCTTATTTAACAATTAAAACAGGCACTTTAACATTATGACGCACAGTATCCAGAGTAGTTCCAAGTAGTATGTCCTTAAAAGCCCTATGACCGTGAGCTCCCATAACCAAAAGATCACAATCACAGGCATTCACAATTTCTGGTATACTTTTCTTTGGATTTCCGAATCCAAGCTTTGTCTGGATCTTATATTCCTTTGAGGCAAGTTCAGCACGGTACTTTTCAAGATTGATCTTGTCTGTTGCTGTTTCCAGGTCATCAATCTCCTGATCCATCATTCTTGCACCTGCGGTTTCAACAATATGTATAAGTATGTACTCAGCACTTTTACCGCCCTGTGAGAAGGCACTGCTGATTGCTTTACTGTCACTGTGACTAAAATCAACTGTGATCGCTATCCTTTTATATTTTAATAAAGGCTGAATGTCAAGCTCATCCGGAGTACCATCAGGAACTTTCCCTAAGTTGTGTTTTGACTTTCTTATGATCGGATTAAAAGTTATATACAGGAGGAGTAGTCCTGCAGCAATTATTAATGGTACAACAGTTAAATAAAGTATAATTGGATTCTCAGCATTTGTGATCCATTCAGCTGTTGTTTCAATTACCAGCTTGGCATTTAACCCGACAATGATTATGGCAATGATCCAGGCGCATACTTTCATCCAGGTTTTGTTGGCGAAAATTCCCATTTGTTTTTTATCGCTGGTAAGGTGAATCAGTGGAATTATTGCAAATCCAAGCTGCATACTCAATATAACCTGACTTAATATAAGCAGTTCTCCGGTTGCATCCTCTCCGAAAATAGAGATCACAAGAAAAGCTGGTATGATAGCGATCATCCGTGTGATAAGTCTTCTAAGCCATGGTTGAATTCTAAGATTAAGATAACCTTCCATTACAATTTGTCCTGATAATGTTCCTGTAAGGGTTGAACTTTGGCCCGCGGCGATCAAGGCTACTGCAAAAAGAATTGGTGCGAGATGTGAGCCTAAAACATTCTCAAGTAATTTAAAAGCATCCTGGATCTCAGATACTCCAAATCTTCCCGTTGTGTAAAATGCACTGGCAGCCAGTATTAGAATGGCAGCATTTACAAAGAGCGCCATGTTTAAAGCAATTCCCGTATCTATAAAATTAAATTTTATTGCTTCGCGGATCCCTTCAGGAGTTCGGTTGATCTTTCTTGTTTGCACAAGAGAGGAATGAAGATAAAGGTTATGAGGCATCACCGTTGCACCAATTATTCCTATAGCAATGTACAATCCTTCGTTACTAGGTATTGATGGAATGAATCCTTTAAAAAGATCCGCAGCTACAGGTTTTGCAAAATATAATTCAGCAATAAAAGCAATACCAATAGTAGCTACAAGTGCAAGGATAAACGCTTCCATTTTCCTTATGCCGTGTTTTTGAAGGAAAAGGATCAGAAGTGTATCCAGTACAGTGATCGATACACCTGCAAGCAATGGAATGTTGAATAAGAGCTGAAGTCCGATTGCCATTCCGATCACTTCTGCCAGATCGCACGCTGCAATAGCGATTTCTGCAAGAACCCAGTTAAAAAAATTGATAGTGCGCGGATATGTTGCCCTTGAAGCCTGAGCAAGATCCAACCCGCGAACAAGCCCCAGTCTGGCACTTAAGCTTTGAAGTAGGAGAGCCATCAGATTACTCATTAGCAATACCCAAAGTAACTGATAACCGAATTGACTTCCACCTGCAATATCCGTGGCCCAGTTTCCAGGATCCATGTATCCGACACTTACGAGATAGGCCGGACCCATAAATGCAAAAAGTTTCTTCCAGAAAGTATTTTTTCCTGTATCTACGCTTGAATGAACTTCATCAAGTGATCTTCCTCTTCCTTTGTTCATGAAAAATGTATTCTTTTTATTTACTACAATTTGCAAAGACCGGTCAAATTCTACAATGTCCCTGATCTTAATTTCGTTGCCAAGCTCAAACCCCGTTTTATCCAGATACTGCAAAAAAGCAGGAGAGTGGTCAACTACACCCGTCATAATACATACATCATTTTTTGCAAATTGAGAAAGAGGCTTTGATTTTCTGATATATAATTTTCCTTTCGCATCAGGAATAGGGTCACCGTGAGGGTCAACTTTAGGAAAATTCAGGAACTTATCTAATTCTTCAATTAATTTATCCGATTGTATATGTTCGAGCTGTTCGGCAACATCGTGAACCTCATCCCATTTGAAATTGAATTTTTCTACAAGGAACATCTCCCACAATCTGTGTTTTCTGATTATGTTCAATGCAGCTTTTTCACCTTTGTTCGTTAAGCTTACTCCTTGGTATTTTTGATAATTAATAAGCTTTTTAAGAGAAAGCTTTTTCAGCATATCTGTGACAGAGGCCGCTTTGGTATGCATTCTTTCAGCAATAGCGTTTGTGCTGACAGTATTCTCACCGCTTTCAAGCAGTTTATAAATGGCTTTAATATAATTTTCTTCGGTAAATGAATGCATGGTTCATTTTTTTATACAAATATAGTTGTAATATTTTAATTCGTTTTAAATAAAATTTAGACAAGTCTAAAAATAAAATGTACATTTGTTTAAAATTGAAAATGAAAAGTCTTTTCACAATAATTCTATTTTTATTTCTTTATCCAGCTGCTGCGCAAACGGGCAGGATAGAGGGAAGAGTGGAATGCGAAGGGAAACCGGTGGAGTTTATGGTAGTAGGACTGACAGGAACAAATTTTAGCAGCATCACCGATAAAAACGGAGCTTTCAGTATTTCTGAAATACCTTTTTCCAAATATGAACTTCAGTTTAGCATGGTCGGTTATGAAAAAATTAAGAGGAATATAACTATAAACTCTTCTGATGTTATACGTCTGAAACAATCAGTAGTAATGACTGAAAACAGCTTAAATACAGTTGTTATTACGGGTACAATGCAGGAGATAAGCCGTTCCGAATCGGCTATACCAATTGAGATTCTCACCCCAAAATTATTTCTGAAAAATCCAACCCCAAGTTTATTCGAATCCATGCAGATGGTAAATGGCGTTCAGCCACAGCTGAATTGTAATGTCTGCAATACAGGTGACATCCATATTAATGGTATGGAAGGACCTTACACCATGATAACAATAGATGGTATGCCAATAGTTAGTGCTCTGTCGACAGTTTATGGTCTAAGTGGAATTCCTAACAGTCTGGTGAATCGTATAGAAGTTGTAAAAGGACCTGCGAGCACTCTGTATGGATCTGAAGCTGTTGGCGGGCTTATAAACATTATTACAAAAAATCCTATCGGGGCACCGATACTGAGTGTTGATGTTTTTGCTACATCAGATCAGGAATACAATACAGACATAGGATTGAAATTCAAAGTTGGAAAGGCTCATAGCTTGCTCGGAATTAATTATTTCAACTTTAATAATGTAATGGATAAGAATCATGACGGTTTCACTGATATAACATTACAAAACAGAATATCGATCTTTAATAAGTGGAGCTTTGAACGTAAAGACGGACGATTGGCCAACATTGCAGCGCGTTTTGTTTATGAAGACAGATGGGGAGGACAAACATCCTGGGAGAATAAATGGAGGGGAAGTGACAGTATTTACGGTGAATCAATTTTTACTTCCAGGTATGAATTGATTGGGATCTATCAGCTGCCGGTTAAAGAAAAGATCTTCTTTCAATACTCTTTGAATAATCATGATCAGAATTCCTATTATGGTACAACTTCTTATATGGCAAATCAGAATATTGCCTTCGCTCAGCTTTACTGGACTAAAAAAATAATTCCCACAACCGAATTATTAGTCGGATTGCCTTTCAGATATACATTTTATGATGACAATACAACAGGCACTCAAACAGGAGATTCTAATAAAATTGTGAATAAACCGCAGCAGACTTATTTACCGGGAATATTTGTGCAGACGGAAACTAAATACAAAAAGATTACCGCCCTTGCCGGATTACGATATGATTATAATACTATTCATGGAAATATATTCTCTCCAAGATTAAGTTTAAAATATGCAATGAATTCCGATAACATTTTCAGATTGAGCGGAGGTAATGGATACCGTGTTGTGAACCTGTTTACAGAGGATCATGCAGCCTTGACAGGTGCAAGGGAAGTGGTAATTCAAAATGATCTTAAACCGGAAAAATCATGGAATGCCAATCTGAATTATCAAAAGTTCATTACTATGGCCAAAGGCTTTCTGGAAATTGATGCTAGTGCATTCTATACTTATTTTTCAAATAAGATAATTGGTGATTTCATCACTGATCCTAATAAGATAATATTTGATAACATTAATGGATATGCCGTTTCAGAAGGTGTTTCGCTAAGTGTTAATGCAACGTTTGTTAGCGGATTAAAAATGAATCTTGGTGGAACTTATATGAAGGTTTACAGTGTTGAAAAAAACGAATATGGTGTTTCTGAAAGACATCCACAATTACATGCACCTGATTTTTCAGGAAATTACAGCATCAGTTATACCTTTAACAAAGCACAGGTTACTATTGATTACACAGGTAATGTAAAAAGTCCCATGCATCTTCCGGTAGTTCCAAATGATTATCGTCCACAAAGATCTCCATGGTTTACAATCCAGAATTTCCAGATCACAAAAAAATTCCGAGGGCAATTTGAAATTTATGCCGGTGTAAAGAATATTTTTGATTTTACCCCGGATGACCCTATTTTAAGGCCTTTTGATCCTTTCGATAAACATATAGAAGAAAACAATCCGAATGGTTATTCCTTTGATCCTTCATATAATTATGCCCCAATGCAGGGAAGAAGATATTTTATCGGGATCAGGTATAATCTGTATGAATAAATTACAGAGCAAAAAAGCTATATGTTCTTTTGATCCCTTTTTTTGAATCTTTATTCTTCAGTTCGAAATTAAGATTATCTCTCTGGATCTCTCCTTCATAGCTTTGTTCTCCGCTGTTTCCACTAACAGTAAATTTTATCGAACATTGTTTGATCTTGTAATTTCCTTTTAAGACCATTTCTTTATTCTCTTTTGAGAACCATGTCATAACATCCATATAATCGTTTACAGAAGTAGAAGCCAGTACGGTTCCGTCTTCATAAAAACGCAGAACAGCTGAATGCTCTTCATCAAGTTTGATTGCGTATATACCATTGTATTTAACATTACAGTTATCTGGAACAAAAGCCAAAAGCAGTGATATATTCAAAAGAATAAAGTAAAAAATATTTTTTTTCATTTGTCTGATTTTTATGGAATAACGGTATTGGATTTCTTGCAAATTTACTATACCTTCATCAAAAAATACTTTCTTATGCAAAAATCTTTACTTAAGTATTGCGCTACTTTATGCTCAATAATTATGTCAACTATATCTGTTTCGGCACAGACAGATCTTCCTGTCGGATTTACAGTGGAAGAGCTGGAAACTATTCAACGCAGTGAAATAGCAGAACCATTTTTAAGTCCGGATGCAATAACAACGCCTCCAACACTGCCTGTAAGGAATATGGCACAATGGGAGGAAACTCAGGCACTTACTATCACATGGCGTCAGTTTGATGCTGTATTAAGAGAGATTGTCCGCGCTGCAAGAAAAGAAACTGTTGTGATCATTAACTGCAATCCAAATTCCGGAAGCACTCAATACGAAGATTCTACTGCTATTAAATCATATCTTGCTGCTGGTGGTGTTCCTTTGACAAATATCCGTTTTAATCCTACTTCGGCTGATGCTGTGTGGATCCGTGATTATGGCGCAAATCCTTGTTATCTGAATGATGTTGATTCTCTTATCCTTGTAGATTGGAAATACAATCGTCCAACTCGTCCGAATGATGATGCTGTGCCTGTTTCCTATGCATCGTTGCTGGGAATCCCTTTATATCAGACAACTGTAAATCCTACCCAGCTTGTTCATACAGGCGGGAATTACATGACAGATGGTTTACATACCGCTTTTTCTTCCAACCTTGTATTGAATGAAAATTCAGCTAAAACGGAAGCACAGATCGATCAGATCATGGAAGATTTTATGGGAATAGATCGTTATATAAAAATGGAAACACTTCCATTTGATGGAATTCATCACATAGATATGCATATGAAGCTGCTTAACGAAGAAACTTTGCTTGTCGGTCAGTATCCTGATGGGGAAGCCGATGGTCCGCAGATAGAAGCTAATCTTGCTTATGTGCTTTCCAGCTTTAATTCGGTTTTTGGAACTCCTTATAAAGTTGTTCGTATTCCTCAGCCCCCTGATCAATTTAATGGTTATACATATCCTGATAATGGAGGAAATTATCTTACCTATACAAATGCAACCATAATTAACAAATCGATTATAGTTCCTCAGTTCTATGCACAATACGACACCACAGCATTGAGAATCTGGAGAAATGCGATGCCAGGATACACTGTTGTAGGAATTAATTCGAACGCAACAATTCCTTCCAGCGGCTCTTTACATTGTATTACACATTCTGTAGGTGTTAATAATCCTATGCTTATTGTTCACCAGAATTTACCGAATACAACCAATACAGTTACGCCATACCAGGTAGACGCTCGAATTCAGCATAAATCAGGAATTCAGTTTGCGACATTATATTATACCACAGATACAGCTTCAATTCCTTATTCAGCTGTAACGATGAGCTTAACAAACGCAGCCAATAACACCTGGACAGGTTTTATTCCGGCACAGCCTGCAGGGACACATGTTTATTATTATGTAAAGGGTCATGCTAATTCGGGAAAAGAACAGGTTCGTCCTATGCCTGCTCCCCGTGGAAATTTCGAGTTTGATGTTCTCGGTGTAACCGGAATTGATTCTCATTCTTCAGCTGAATTTACATTTAAACCTGTTTATCCGAATCCTTCACACGGGATAACATGTATACCTTTATCTGTGAACAAGAACACACAAGGCACAATAAAATTATATGACATGCTGGGTAATCTTGTAATCACAATTTATGATGGCGAGATGATAGCTGGAGAAAAAAATTATTTTCTTAATAGCCTATCTTTAAATATTAATGCAGGTGCTTATCTGATCTCAGTAGAAACTAAGGAAGGCAAGCTTACTCAGAAATTAATGGTTAGATAATTAATTCTATAATCCGGATCCTGCTTTTGCAGGATCTTTTTTTATTTTTATGATGACACTCCGAATATCTTTAAGTTGTTTTTTTTGCCTTGGTTCTTACCTGATCTATTCCCAGGATCTTCCTACAATAATCAAGAATGGTGAGGCAAAGCTTTTGGCTGCAAATTATCAGGCAGCACAGGAAGATTTTTCTACTGCCATTCGTCTGAATGACGGTGTAACTTCATCCTATCTTGACAAAATGAAAAAATATGGAAGTCTGAATGAATTCCAGAGATCAAGCTCTGATATGCCGGATGGTTTCATTTATAATCATGAACTTGCTGTTCCTTATTATGACCGTGCACTTGCTTATAAAGGATTGAATGAACAGGATGAAGCTCTTGCAGATCTTGAAAAAGCAGTGACAATCGATCCTAAATATGCGGATGCAGTTTGTGAAAGAGGCCTTGTTCTGATTTCTAAGGATATGAAAGATAAAGGATGTATTGATCTTCGTAAGGCAAAAGTTTTAGGAAGTTCAAAAGCAAAAGAGCTTTATGAAAAAAACGCATGTTCGGGTATGAGTGTGGTATTTGTGCAGGCCGGGGATAAGAAAATGGAAAGTAAAGATTACGCAGGAGCATTAGCTGAATATACTTCAGCCATTCAATTGAATTCTGATTCGGCTTCTGCCTATATTAAACGTGCGCAATGCCAGCTGATGTTAAAAAAATACGATAAAGCTATCAATGATTATAATAAAGCATTCAAGATAAATCCTGATACCGCAAAAATCCTTTATCTCCGTGGATGTGCTTATAACGCTTCATCAAATTATAAAGCAGCATTTGAAGATCTTTCCAAGGTGGTCCGGATTGACCCTAATCATTATGAAGCATATCTTCAAAGAGGAGCTGCCTGCGAAGGAATGGAAAATTTCAGATCCGCATGTTATGATTATTCAGAAGCAATACGGATTAAGCCTAAAGACGGATTGGCATATTATAAGCGCGGACTCGCAAATCAGGATGCAAAAGATAATAGCGCCTGTAAGGATTTTAAAATGGCCGCATCATTCGGATTAGAAGACGCTAAATCATTAGCTGAAAGCTGCAATCCACCGCCTCCAAAGAAATGATCTTAAAATTTTAATGAAGTAAGTTTATTTTCAGTCTCTTCCGTTTGATATAAAAAACCGCTGAGCCACTCAATAGCCTTTTCTTCTGAGGAGAATATCCTTGTTGGGATACTCGGCTTATTAATATTAATATAGAAGTTCCCGATCAGCTTGTTGGCTGTAGAGGTAATGATCATCGCGGAAGCAATGCTGTCATCATTTTTAGATTCGGCTGCAAAAGCTCTGGCTTCCCTTGAAATGGATAGACTTACCCTTCCGTCAACCAGGATCAGGTAACGATCGTTCTTGGTGAGAAGCTTAGTTGCCTCAAAATTTTGCAAAGCATCTGAAAGTTCAATTTCAGCGCCTTCAATGATCTTTATTCTCAGGATTCGGTTTTCCGGAGTGTAACTGATCTCTGCTGTGCGGGTTATAATTTTGTTCATTTACGATTAAGTGGTTAATTTGTAAGATAAACTATGTAAATATATAGATTAAATTAATAATTACCAAGCTTATTAATTAACAATTTTGGATAATTATTAACGAAAGTTGTTTATCCTGATTTCCTTGCGAACTTTGTATTCTATGTATAAACTTCTTGTAAAGCCTCTGTTTTTTCTTTTTGAACCTGAAAAGATCCATCATATAGTATTTAAAACCATAAAGTTCCTTTGCCGGATTCCGGGAATTCCTGAACTTATTAAAAGCATATATGTTATAAATGATAAAAGACTCGAAAGAAAGGTTTTCGGGCTTACTTTTCCTAACCCCGTAGGATTGGCTGCTGGTTTTGATAAGGATGCCAAACTTTCGGATGAATTAGGATATTATGGATTTGGTTTCATTGAGATAGGCACACTGACACCGGAGGCACAACCGGGAAATGAACAGCCAAGAATGTTTCGCTTACCCGAGGATGATGGACTTATAAACAGAATGGGTTTCAATAACGGAGGAGCTGCAGCCGCAGTGGAAAGATTGAAGAAGCGAAAAACTAAAATTATTATTGGCGGGAACATAGGGAAGAATAAAGTTACTCCAAATGAGAATGCGGAAAGTGATTATGAAAAATGTTTCGAAGCATTATTTGATCATGTAGATTATTTTGTTGTGAATGTAAGCTCACCCAACACGCCAAACTTACGTGCTCTTCAGGATAAAGAACCACTGACGAAATTATTAATGAGAATGAAAGAGCTCAACTCAGCTAAAAAAGTTCAGAAACCTATATTGTTGAAGATCGCACCGGACTTAACAAACGAGCAGTTGGATGATATTATTAAAATTGTTGAGCAAACGAAAATTGATGGTGTAGTGGCGACAAATACTACTATTTCCAGAGAGAATCTAAATACTTCTTCAGACAGATTAACCATGATTGGAGCAGGAGGATTAAGCGGAAAGCCACTTACCAAAAGATCTACCGAAGTTGTCAGGTATTTAAGTGAAAGATCGAAGAAAGCATTTCCAATCATTGCTGTTGGTGGTATTCACACTGCTGAAGATGCGATAGAAAAGTTAAATGCCGGTGCGAGTCTGGTTCAGGTGTATACAGGTTTTATATATGAAGGACCCGGAATAGCGAAACGCATTAATAAAGGGATCTTACAAAGGTATTCCAAGAATTAAATACCAATTACCTTAACGAATAAATACTACTATGAAAATTATAGAATGTCCGCGTGACGCAATGCAGGGAATTCATGAATTTATACCAACTGAAAAAAAGGTTGCCTATATTAATTCTATTTTAAAAGTTGGATTTGATACTGTTGATTTTGGGAGTTTCGTTTCTCCTAAAGCGATCCCCCAGATGAGAGATACGGCTTTGGTTCTTGATCAGCTTGAACTGAATGATACCAGATCTCAGCTGCTTGCCATTATAGCCAATGTAAGAGGAGCACAGGATGCTGTTGAATTCGAAGAGATCAGCTACCTCGGTTTTCCTTTTTCTATTTCAGAAACCTTTCAGCAAAGAAACACAAATTCGGATATAGCAGAATCCCTTTCACGTGTGGAAGAGATTCAGGACCTTTGTCTGCGCAATAAGAAAAAACTTGTTGTTTATATTTCAATGGCTTTTGGTAATCCTTATGGAGATGAATGGAGCAGTGATGTTGTATATACCTGGACAAAACGTCTGGCGCAAATGGGGATAAAAATAATTGCCTTATCAGATACGATCGGTGTTTCTAACCCAGAGAATATCAATTATCTGTTTTCAAAACTTGTTCCTGAATTTCCCGGTGTAGAATTAGGTGCACATTTACACACTACACCTGATACCTGGGAAGAAAAAGTTCATGCTGCTTACACCAGCGGCTGCCGCAGGTTCGACAGTGCAATTAAAGGTTATGGTGGCTGTCCGATGGCGACAGATAAGTTAACAGGTAATATGCCGACAGAAAAATTGCTAAGTTATTTTAAGAAACATAATATAAAAACAGGTATAGATGAAATTGCTTTTAATGAAGCAATGATCCTGGCTGGAAACACATTCCCTGTCTCATAATTTAAAACAATAAGTAATGTCTAAGTTCCAGAAACTTGTCAATAATTCCTTTCTTTTCCGTGCTTTTCTTTTGAAGAGTTTACCGATGGCTTATTTTGCCGGCATCCGCGTAAGGGAGCTGAATGATAAAAGTGCATATACCACAATTAAATTCGGTTGGATAAATCAAAACCCATTTCGCTCAATGTATTTTGCCTGCCAGGCTATGGCGGCTGAAATGTCCACTGGTTTGCTTGTTATGAATGGAACTTATGAATCAAAGCCCGGAATTTCAATGCTTGTTATAAAGAACGAATCTCAGTTCTTTAAAAAAGCAACAGGGAAAATTACTTTTACATGTGATGATGGTGAATTGGTTTCGGCATCAATTTTAAGTGCAAAGAATAGTGTAGAAGGCGTTATTATTAATTTAAAATCTCAAGGAAAAAATGAAAATGGTGAAATAGTGTCTGAATTTATCTTTACCTGGTCGCTGAAAGCTAAGCTTTAAATAGTTTTTAACAGCTTCATTTGTATAATTTTAACAGTCATTTTGCGTTTTTATATTTACCTTCGTACAATCAAAATTTTATTAGCATGCAAAGAGTTAGTTTCAACAACAAGAACAGTGTTTTTTTTAATGCTTTAAAAGACAAAGTAGACACTTATTTCAAATCAAATAATATAAAAGAGACAGGAAATTATAAGTTGTATATAAAGACTATAATCTTATGTTTATCCGCAGTAAGCTTTTATACAATCCTGGTTTTTTTCACACCTCAGAATATTTTCTTATCTCTTTTACTGTGTGCTTTATTAGGAATAAACCTCGCTGCTATTGGCTTTAATGTTATGCATGATGGTGCACATGGAAGTTTCTCCACAAAGACCTGGGTAAATGAATTAATGGGATATTCATTGAATTTCATGGGCGGCAGTGTATATCTCTGGAAATATAAGCACAACGTGAACCACCATTCATTTACAAACATTGAAGGGATGGATGAAGATATTGATATCAAGCCCTGGATACGTATTCACCCTGATCAGAAAAAGCACTGGTTTCACCGCTTTCAGCATGTTTATTGGGCAATTCTCTATTGTGTAACTTATATCCTATGGGTTTTTGTTCAGGATTTTAAAAAATATTTTACCGGTAAGATCGGTGATATTCCTTTCCGTAAAATGGATCTGAAAGAGCATATTATTTTTTGGGTTGGTAAGTTATTCTATGTCGGAGCTTTCCTGGTTCTTCCTATGTTTACAGTTGGTGTTCTTGAAACAGTTATTGGTTATTTAACAATCGCATGTGTTTGCGGCTTTATCATCGCTGTGGTTTTCCAGTTAGCACACATTGTAGAAGATGCAACCTTTGAAACTCCAAATGTTCAGAATTACAAAGTAGAAAATGAATGGGCTGTGCATCAGATCCAGACTACAGCTAATTTCGCTACGAAAAGTAAGATCGTTTCATGGTTTACAGGCGGGCTTAACTTTCAGGTTGAGCATCATCTGTTTCCCCGTATAAGCCATGTACATTATCCTAAGATCAGCGAGCTTGTGAGAGAGACATGTGCTCAGTTTAATATACAATACCTTGAATTTCCAACTGTATTAAGTGCTGTTAAATCTCATGTCGTACATTTAAAGCACGTAGGAACAGCTTAATTAACAGAAATAATAATTTGAATAAAAAAAGGAACTTTCGGGTTCCTTTTTTTATTGGTATAAACTTAAACTATCAGATCTTTATTCCTATTACCAGGATATCATCCACTTGCTCAAGATTACCCTTCCAGCTCTCAATGATTGCATCTAAAGCGTTCTTTTGATCTTCAGGTGTTTCTGTAGAATGAGCAAGCAACTGCTCCTGAAATGGCTTGTATTTGAATTTCTTGCCTTTTGTTCCACCAAACTGGTCTGCGTAACCATCTGTAAAAAGGAAGATAGAATCGCCTTTATTCAAATCTTGATCATGAGTAATAAATGGAAGAGGGCTGTCTGTTTTACCTATCGATTGTTTATTTGCCTTTATTTCTTTTAATACACCATTCTGAATGATCCATAAAGGATTGTTTGCTCCGGCCCACTGTAAGTGCATCGTCTTTAAATTTAAGCGGCAGAGTGAGATGTCCATCCCATCCTTTACTTCACTTTCACTTTTTTCGAAAGTTACCACAACAAGTTCACGTACTTTATCCAATATCTGTCCTGGATCTTTTATTCCAAACTCTTTAACAGTTCTGTCCATTGCATTGGAACAAACAACACTTACCATTGCTCCCGGAACTCCATGTCCTGTGCAATCTGCGGCAGCAATATAAATGTCATCGTTATTAACATACATCCAGTAAAAGTCGCCCGAAACAATATCCTTCGGTTTGTACAGTATGAAACTCTGAGGCAAATGTTGTTTTACAAAATTAAGTGGCGGTAAGATGGCCTGCTGCAGATGCTTTGCATAATTAATACTATCAACTATCTCTTTTTGTTTTTCTTCAATAAGATCCTTTTGTTTTTCAACTTCTTCTTTCTGAGAAGCAATGATAAGATTTGCTTTTTGTTTCAGGCGATAGCTTCTGAAAATCAAAACTGAAACGATTATCATTAAACCTAAACCAATAAAAAGATAATTACGCTGGGCAGCCTGTCTGTCTGCAAGACTCATCTGTTTTGTTATTTCAGCATCTTTCAGCAAAAGTTCTTTGTCTTTCTTCTCTGTTTCATATTTGGTTTGCATCTCATTGATCTGCTGCATACTTGTAGCATTGAAGATGCTGTCCTTATATTTCATCATCTCATACTGATACTCAAAAGCAGATTTGAAATCTCCTTTTTTTCCGTATGTATTGGCAAGGATCTCATATGAATATTTGATGTATTCAAAACTGCCGGACTTAATTGCCAGATCAAGACTTTTCTTTTCATATTCAATGGCTTTATCATACTCTTTTTTATCACTATAAATACTGCCAATGTTATTATAAACATAGATAAGTCCCCCGGTGTTATTGATCTCTTCATAAAGCTTCATGGATTTCATGAAGTAATTCAGGGCACCGTCCAGATTTTTCTGATTGAACTCGGTAATAGCCATCCATGTATATAAATTCGATAAGCCATTTTTATAATCATGTTTTATATAGATAGCTTCAGCTTCTTCATAATTTTTCTTCGCCAGGCGGAATTCTTTTGAGGCATCGTGCATTATTCCAACCGCGGTAAGTCCATTTGCAATATCAATGGTCTTTCCAAGCTTTTTATACATTTCAAGGGACACTTGATAAGACTTCATTGCATTTTCATACTGACCTAAACCTTGGTATAATTGTCCGAGAGAATAATGAATCCCTGCAATCCCATCCTCGGAATTTCCTTTCTCAAATAATTTTAAAGAACGCTGCAGGTAGTCAAGCGATTTGCTATAATCTCCCTGATCAGAATATGTATCACCAAGAAGTTTTAAAAGATCAGCTGCCTCAACTAAATTTCCGTTCTTAGAAAAAATTTCATAGGATCTATTATAATAATAAACTGCACTGTCGAAAAGAGAAATATCATCCGCCAGGTAACCCATAAATTTGTAAGATGCGGCTTTACCTTTTTGATAACCAATCTCCGAAGCGAGATTTAAGGCTTTATTAAGATATTCTTTTGATAGTTTTTGATCGATAAATTCATATTCTTTTCCTATGCGGTTCAGTGTATTTACCTTTAAAGAATCTTCCTTATGAGATTTAAGGACAAGTAGAAGTGAGTCCAGTTTTTTACTTTGTCCGAACGAACAAATAGTTAAAAGGAAAGAGAATAAAACAAAAGAAATTCTTTTCATTTGATCAGAGCTTTATACCGACAACAAGCACATCATCAACCTGATGTCTTCCATGTTTCCATTTATTAAAGGAATCTAAAAGTATAACTTTTTGTTCAGACATAGGTTGCTCATAAATGGAAAGTAAAAGCTCCTTCATGTTCTTTGTCATAAATTTCTTACCCTTTTCGCCACCAAACTGATCAGCGAAACCATCAGAAGATATATAGATCGAATCTCCTTCATTAAAGCTGATTGTATGAGACGTGAATATTCGTTGTTCAGAAGAGTAGGATCCGCCAATAGAAAATTTATCTGCTTTGTATTCTGTAAGCGTATGGGTGCCTTTTGGGATCATCCATAATGGCCTTAGAGCACCTGCATAAGAAAGTGATTTGTTTTGGAAATCGATGCAGACCAAGGCAATGTCCATTCCGTCTTTCGTATCAGCTGAAGAATCCTGTTTTAATGCATTCCTCACACCTTCATGAAGATTACTGAGGATCAGATCCGGTTTTAATATGTTTTTTTCAATAATGATCTGTGTGAGAAGATCGTTGCCTATCATGCTCATGAAAGCCCCCGGAACTCCATGGCCTGTACAATCTGCAACAGCAAAGATTATTTTTCCTGTTTTTTCAGTGAACCAGTAAAAATCACCGCTTACAATATCTTTCGGCTGGTAAAAGACGAAAAAATCAGAAAGAGATCTGTTCATTGTTTCTTCTGATGGAAGAATAGCAGTTTGAATACGTCTCGCATAATTGATACTATCAGTAATGTCCTTGTTCTTTTCTTCCACTAATGCTTTCTGTTCGGCAATGATCATATTTGCTTTTTTCTTTTCCCGATAGCTTTTGAAAATAAATAAAGCTAGCAGCAGCATCAATATAAATCCTGTAATAAAATAATTACGCTGCATTCTTTGCTGTTTCAATTCTTCAGCATTCAATGCATCTTTCTTTTCCTGTTCGGCTTTTGCAATAGCTTGTTTTTTTTCGAAATCAAAATTCATCTCTGATCTTACAATTTCTTTAGTATTCTCTGTATTAAAAAGACTGTCTTTGGCCTTCACAAAGGCTTTATAATGAATGAGTGCTTTGTTCGGATTATTTAATGCGGAATAGGATTCGCTCAAAGCATTTTCCGCGTCTGCAATTACTTCCAGGGTACCTAACTTATATGCAATTTCTAATGATTTAGTACAATAATCAATGGCTTTATTATGTTGATTTTGCAACTGATACACTTTGCCGATGTTATTAAGTAGTTTGGCATCATCAGCCTGGTTATTCACCATTTTATTTACTTCAAGCGCTTTGAACTGATATTCCTGTGTACGGTCATAATCTTCGGTTTGTGCATATACACCACTTATATTCAATAAGGCGCTCACAATTCCTCTTTTATCATTAGCCTTTTCTTTTATTGTTAGTGATCTGTTATAATATTCAAGTGCTTTTTCGATCTCGTTCTTATCACTGTAAACTAGCCCGATATTGTTTAAAGAAAAAGAAACGCCTTGTTCATCACCTAGTTCTTCCTGGATCTTTAAAGCATCATGATAATATTTTAAAGCAGTATTAAAATCACGCTGTTCATAATATACTATCCCGATATTATTCAGCGCTGTTGCAATGCCGTCTTTATTATTAATGCTTTCGTTTAGTTTCAAACATTTAAAAAAGTAATCCATGGCGACAGGATAATTACCCTGAAAATCGTTTATAACACCAATATTGCTGAGTGCAGAAGAGTAGAGGGTAGTTAAATTTTTTTTCTCTGTTGGCTCAGCAGAGATCATCTCTTCACAGATCACTTTTGCTTCTCCTGCATAAAGCATTGCCTTATCAAATTCACTCTGATGCCAGAGTCTGTCTGATAATAAATTAAGAATTTTTATCTTGTTTGTATCGCTAAGTGAGTATTCGGTTTTTGCCGGATATTTTTCCAGGAGCCTGTAAAGAGAATCAACTTTCTCCTGTTGTGAAAAGGAAGTGAGAAAGGTTAATAAAAGGATAAATGAAAAAAGAAAGTGCTTGTGTGTCATTTGAAATTTCGGACACAAGTTCGCATTTAGTTTCAATAAAAAAAACTAAAATTTATGAGGAAAGATCCCGGTTAAATAAAAATGTTGATTGGGATGCGTTAAGCCTTTTTTATTTTCTTAACCTTCTTTGCTTTTTTAGAAGCTTTGGCCTTATCTGCTTTTTTCTCTTCTTCGAGTTTTATATTGTAGCGAATATCTCTCCAGTATTCAGCGCCATAGCTCACAAAAATCTCTTCACCGGCTTTAATATTCCTTTCAGCTTCGATCCATCCACGGTTCTTGTAAACCCTGTAGCAGCAATTGTTTTTAATCCCTTTGATCTGAACTATCCCTTTAGCATCGTTAGCGTAGCGTGCAAGAGCTTCCGGGCGGTAGTATGCATCTATACACTTCTTTTTACTAATATAAAAAGCATAACCATAAATGTCATTTTCTGCTCTTCTGTCTAGTTCGGCTTCAGTAATGATCTCTCCAAGA
>JAJTCJ010000052.1 GCA_021323165.1 Bacteroidota bacterium
ACTGTTATAAATTAGCTAAGATTAATACAAAAATTACCATACTCCAATGAGAAAAGTTGTTTTGATATTGTTGTTTATTACGTGCAAAATTGCTGTAGCACAATCCTTTGAACTATCGGGGAAGGACACACTTAACTTTACTGATGTTAACGGAAAAAAACAAGGTAAATGGGTAATTAAAAACATTACACTTCATAAACCTTGCTATGCTGATGACCAGATCGTTGAGGAAGGAAAATTCGTTGACAGCAAAAAAACGGGTCCATGGAAAGAATATTACTGCAATAAGAACATTAAAAGCGTAATTACTTACGAAAATAACCGTCCGAATGGTTACGCAAAGATGTATCATGAAAATGGAAAGATCAAAGAAGAAGGTCTTTGGAAGAACAACCGCTGGGTAGGAGATTACAAATTATATTATGACAACGGACAAGTTCAGCAAGCATTTAAATTCAATGCTACCGGTAAACGTGAAGGTCCTCAGACCTATTTTTACGAAAACGGACAAGTAATGATAGAAGGAAGCTGGGCTGAAGGTAAAGAGGCCGGTGTATTAAAAGAATATTACGAAAACGGTGATATCAAATCTGAAAAATCTTTCGATGGCGGAAATATTGATATTGCAAAAACAAAAACGTACGAGCCTAAAAAACCTATCGCTGTAAAAAAGCCGGAAGAAAAAGTAGCAACACCACCGGTTATTGCTGATAAAAAAGAAAAAGACAATCTTGGGAAAGTATTTAATGGAGAAGGTTATTGGAAATTGTTAAATTCTAACAAGCAGGTTTCAAAAGATGGAATATTCTCTAAAAGCCGATTGGTAGACGGTAAAGTATATCATTATGATTCTGATGGAATTTTGACAAGAGTAGCTGTCTATAAGGGCGGAGCTTATGTAGGAGATGCTGTTATTGAGGAATAATATTCTTATTATATCCTGAAAAAACTTAATATCTTTGAACCTATGAAATATTCATAGGTTCTTTTTTTTGCCTTCCCTTTGAATTATATTTCTTACTCATTTACTAATTAAAGCTTGTTCTCAGAAACAGTTTTGAATATGCAGGATCAACTTTATATCTATAATACCCTATCACGCTCAAAAGAAAAATTTGAACCTATCGTAAAGGGAATGGTCGGGCTTTATGTATGCGGACCAACGGTTTACAGTGATGTTCACCTGGGTAATTGCCGGACATTCATTTCTTTCGATCTTATATACAGATATCTTGTACATCTGGGATTTAAAGTGCGTTATGTAAGGAACATTACAGATGCCGGTCATCTTGAAGGGGATCGTGACGAAGGTGATGATAAATTCGCTAAAAAAGCCAAGCTGGAACAGTTGGAGCCAATGGAGATCGTTCAGAAGTATACTGTAGGGTTCCATGATGTAATGAAAGATTTCAATTCACTTCCACCAAGCATAGAACCAACGGCCACCGGTCATATCTGTGAACAGGTAGAAATGATAAAACAGATCATTGAAAAGGGTTATGCGTATGTTACTGACGGTACCGTTTATTTTGATGTAGAAAAGTATAATAAAGAGTTTTCATACGGCCAGCTTACAAACAGAAAATTAGAAGAATTACTGGAAGGAACCCGTGAGCTTAGCGGGCAGGATGAAAAGCACGGCCGCCTTGATTTCGCATTATGGATAAAAGCGAAACCGGAAACTTTAATGAAATGGCCTTCGCCCTGGGGATGGGGATTTCCCGGCTGGCATATAGAATGTTCAGCTATGAGCAGCAAATATCTCGGTGAAACATTTGACATTCACGGTGGCGGAATGGATCTTCAGGCAACACATCACACAAATGAAATTGCCCAATCACAGGCTTGTAATCATAAAGCTCCGGTGAATTACTGGATGCATACAAATATGCTTACCGTTAATGGAGTGAGAATGTCCAAATCTGCAGGAAACGGATTTTTACCCGGAGAACTTTTTACCGGAGATCACCCCCTACTTGAAAAGGGATACAGTCCGATGTCGGTTCGCTTTTTTATGATGCAGACTCATTATCGCAGCACACTTGATTTTTCAAATGAGGCTCTTCAGGCTTCTGAAAAAGGTTATGCACGTTTAATGAATTCCATTAAGACTCTTGATACTTTAAAAACTTCTTCATCCACAACATCTGATATAAAACAGCTTCAGCAGAAATGCTATGAAGCAATGAATGATGATTTTAATGCTCCAATATTGGTTGCGAATTTATTTGAAGGAGCAAGGATCATTAATTCTGTAAATGATGGGAAAGAAAGCATCACACAGGAAGATCTTGCTTTACTTAAAAAAATAATGCATGATTTTGTTTTTGATGTACTCGGATTGAAACCTGAAATGTCGAACACCGGACACGACAAAACATTAAACGGAGTAATGGAAGTTATTCTCCAGATACGTAACGAAGCGAAAGCCAAAAAAGATTTCGCTACCTCTGATAAGCTTCGTGATGAACTTGCCAAAAACAAGATCACCATAAAGGATACAAAAGAAGGAGTTAACTGGTCGATCGAACAATAAAATATAATTCCTTTGATACATCAATGAAAAAACAAAAAACATTTCTGTTTCTTAACTATCCATTTAAACTTCTGGCCCTCTTCACTCTGATCTTAAGTTCATGCAGTACTGAGCCCGCTCAACAAGTAACGGAAACTCCTGCTCCTACGGTACAAGTAAAAAGAGTTCCTGCTCCAGAATTCAATTCTGATTCTGCGTATGCCTTTATAAAAGCTCAGGTTGATTTTGGACCCCGTGTCCCGGGAACTACAGCTCATGCAAAATGCGCTGATTACTTATCTTCCAAATTAAAATCTTATGGCTTTGAAGTTATTATTCCTACCGGACAAACAGTGAGAACTTATGACAAGAAACAGTTTGCCCTGAAAAACATTATTGCTTCCTTTAAACCTGAACTACAAAGCAGGATCCTGATTTGTTCACACTGGGATACTCGTCACATAACGGAATCTGATACAAAAAACCAGGACAAGCCCGGTGACGGTGCTAATGATGGAGCCAGTGGCGTTGGAGTTGCAATGGAAATAGCCAGACAGGTGAGCATTACCAATCCTACTGTCGGGATTGACATTATTTATTTTGATCTGGAGGATTACGGTGACAGCGGAAATAATGAATCATGGGGCCTTGGCTCAAGATACTGGGCGAATAATTTACATAAGCGTGATTACATTGCAAATTTTGGAATCTTACTTGACATGGTGGGCGGGCCTGATGCAACATTTGTTAAGGAAGGTTATTCAGTAAAATATGCAGGCAGTGTAGTTGACAAAGTATGGAAAACCGCGAATGAAATTGGATACGGAAATTATTTCTTACCGCAAACAGTTAATTTCGTTGGCATTGATGACCATGTTCCTGTTAATGAAGATGCGCACATTCCATGTATAGATATTATAGAATACAATCAGACTAAAGGTGGTTTTGCTGATTATCATCATACACATAAAGACAATATGGACATGATAGATAAGAAAACATTAAAAGCAGTAGGACAAACGCTTTTAGAGGTGATCTATAACGAAAAATAATTGCGTGTCCCATAATTCCAAGCAATTGAAAAAAATCCTGATCATACGTTTCAGTTCAATCGGTGATATCGTTTTAACAACACCTGTTATCAGATGTGTAAAACAGCAGGTGGAAAATTGTGAGATCCATTATCTCACAAAACGTTCTTTCAAAAGTATACTTGAGCATAATCCTTACATCACGAAATTACACCTCATCGAAAAAGATGTGAATGAAATAATTGAAGATCTTAAAAAAGAAAACTTCGATCATATCATTGATCTTCACAATAACCTGCGTTCACTTCATGTAAAACTTAAGCTTCGAAAGCCCGCCACTGCATTTAAAAAGATGAATTTTAAGAAATGGCTGATAGTGCGCTTTAAGGCGCGAAGTATATTTTTACCGCATATAGTTGAACGTTATCTTGATGCAGCAAAAAAATTAAACGTCAAAAACGATCATAAAGGATTGGATTATTTTATACCTCATACTGATGAAATAACTCTTTCCACTCTCCCACTCTCGCATCAGGAAGGATACATTGCTTTTGTGATCGGAGCGAAACATTATACAAAACAATTACCTACTGAAAAGATCATTTCAATCTGCAAAAAACTTAATTCACCAATTGTATTGTTGGGAGGTAAAGAAGATGCGGACCGCGCAATTACCATACAAAATGCAGTCGGAGAAAATATCTTTAATGCCTGCGGAAAATTCAATCTGAATCAGTCTGCGTCTTTTGTGAAGCAGTCTGTAAAAGTGATAAGCCATGATACCGGCTTGATGCACATAGCAGCAGCATTTAACAAAGAGATCATTTCTGTTTGGGGCAACACAGTTCCTGCTTTCGGGTTCACTCCTTATCTGCCGAGTAAAGAATCAAAAATTGTAGAAGTAAAAGATCTTCCTTGCAGGCCTTGCTCAAAGATCGGTTATGATAAATGTCCGCAGGGACATTTTAAGTGCATGAGAGATATTGATGAAAATCAGTTCTTATAACTTCAAGTGGCATGGATATTTCGTGATTTTCTTCTAGATATCACTCTTATGAAAAAACACTTTTTTACAATTCTCTTTTCTCTTCTATTGTTTTCGGGAATCTCACAATCAACCTGGACAGCTAAAGCTTCTTATCCTTCAGGCGGAGTCGAAGGAACATTGTCTATTGGTAATGATGTATATGTTTTGGGAGGTTGGGGAGACTTTTGGAAATGGGAATCCACAACAAATAGTTGGATCAGAAAAGCTGATTTTCCAAGAGAGGACCTTTCTTACATAGCAACATTTTCTATCGGTAATAAAGGTTATGTGGGAACTGGAGAAGACCAGCATGGAAATATCTATACCGATTTTTGGGAATATGATTCCACAAATGATCTATGGATTCGTAAAGCGGATCATCCTTCAGGAGGATTAGCACATGCTTCGGGTTTTTCGATTGGACATAAAGGTTATTTTGTTGGAGGATATTCATCAGGACCAGATTCACATATTCCAAAACTCTGGGAATGGGATCAATCAACAAATACCTGGTCTCAAAAAGCAACTTGCCCGAGCGGCTTTAAATCCGCAGCAGTTGCATTTTCTATTGGATCGAAGGGATATTTTGGATTAGGAAGAAGTTTGTCTGGGCCTACAAATGATTTTTGGGAATGGGATCAAATTAATGATTCCTGGCAACAATTAAATAATTTCCCTGGACAGCCACGAGAAGAACCATCAGGATTTTCCATTGGTGCTAGAGGATATGTAGGGCTTGGAGTAGATAATACTATTTTTTATAAAGACTTTTGGGAATGGGATCCAAATACTCAAATTTGGATTCAACTTCCTGATTTGCCAGGAAACAGTCGATGTGATGCGATTCAAGCAGCCACTACAGGTAATAAAGGCTATATTGGTGCAGGAAGGTCGGTGAATGCATCTTCACCCACTGATTTTTACGAATTTACCCCATCGCCTGTTGGCTTAATTGAATTTCAAAATATTCAGTTTCAATTATCACCAAATCCCGCTACTGAAAGCCTATTAATTAAGACTTCCACAAATATAACTACGGACGTTTGCGTATATGATATTCTGGGAAATTGCCTTTTAATAGCGCAAATGCTCAATTCATCAGAAAAGCAAATCGATCTTAGGGATTTTACAAAAGGAATATATTTCGTTGAATTGAAGACCGGGAAAAAGTCTCTCAATAAAAAAATTATTATAAATTAAATTCTTAAGCAAACAAAGCTTTCAACTCTGTAGCATCACTTGGTTTCATTTTACCGGCAAGAATCAAACTCAATTGCTTTCTGCGTAAAGCACCTGCATATCTCTGTTTTTCTTCTTCAGTTTCAGGAATTAATTCAGGTACAGGCAATGGAGAACCGTTTTGATCAACGGCAACAAAGGTATAGATGGCCTCGTTACATTTTTTCTTTTCACCTGAAACAGGATCTTCCACCCACACATCAATGAATACTTCCATAGAAGTACTGAATGCACGCGAAACTTTTGCTTCAAGAGTAAGTAAGCTTGCATGATTGATCGGCATGTTAAAAGAAACATTGTTCACCGATGCAGTAACCACGACTCTTCTGCAATGGCGGTGAGCGGCAATTGAAGAAACAATATCCATCCACTGTAAAAGCTGACCGCCAAATAAATTTCCCAGGGTATTGGTATCGTTTGGCAATACCATTTGTGTTTGTATGGTAAGAGAGTCTTTTGGTGTCTTGGATTTCATTGTTCTAAATTTTTAGCAAAGTTAAGTTTTTTTACCGCGAAGGCGCTAAGGCGCTAAATGTTTCTTTTTTTCTCGCACCTGGCTTCACGAAGCTTCAGCGAAGCAAGGGAGACGCAGAGAGCGCAGAGTGTATCTCAACCATCTGAATACATAACATATATTTGACAGACTACGGTTTAACTTTGTATTTTTGTAAAAACAAATCCTCTTATGGCAGAATATTACGGTTATTTTAAAGCGCTACATATCATATTTATCGTGACATGGTTTGCCGGATTATTTTACATTGTAAGATTATTTATTTATCATACTGAAGCTGAACAAAAAACCGAACCTGAAAAAAGCATACTGCAGAATCAGTTCAAACTAATGGAAAAACGTTTGTGGTATGGGATCACCTGGCCCTCTATGTTTCTAACACTTGTTTTTGGAGGTTCTTTGTTATGGGTAAATCCAATTTTTTTAACCCAGGCTTATTTTATTTTGAAACTTGCTTTCGTAGGAGGATTGATCCTTTATCATTTTCAATGTCATGTATTTTTCAAGCAATTACAGAACGATGAAGTGAAATCCTCTTCCCTTAAGCTGCGTATATGGAATGAAATAGCAACCATTTTCCTTGTTGCAATTGTGTTTTTGATCGTACTGAAAAGCAATACCGGCTTTATCTGGGGCATGCTGGGTCTAGTAGTATTCGCTGTAACTTTAATGCTCGCGATCAAACTTTATAAGAAAAGCAGATTGAAAAAAGAGGCGGAGAACGGAGAAGGGGGAATGGAGAGCGGAGAAAGAAATTAGGAGTGTGATGGTCATTCTGAACTTGTTTCAGAATCTGCGCGCGGATCCTGAAACAAGTTCAGGATGACAACCCACACACAATTTAGCTAATTTTTATACAGCCAGGCATTAGGCTGTAATTTCCGGAGATTGCTTAATTCTTCATTGGCTTCTTTACGTGTAGCGTAATCACCACAGCTTACAACAAATAAACCTTTATTATTCTTTCCAATGATGGCCGCATTCAGATTTTGCTGTTGAAGGCTTGCAACAAACTTTATTGCATTTTCCTCTATCGCGAAACAACCGGCTACCACATGATATTTGTTGTTAGGATCAACATTCATTTCAACCGAAACATGAGTAGTATCTGCTTTTACCGGCTCCATAAGAGCTACGGTTGCCGGTTCTGGCTGCGTATTCTTTGAAGAAGCATTCGAAGCAAGTGTGTCTTTCGGTATCACTATTTTAACAGGAGCAGAAGTGTCTGGAGTTTTATTTACAGGCCTTACGATCTCTTTAGATGAGAACGGATTCAGGTCTGAATAATTTATATTCTTCAGCAGATCTGTTTTTAAAGGAACCCAAATCATTCCGAAAAGCAAAGGCATTGCAATTGCAAGTGCCACATAACGTTTGATATTGATCTTCTTTCTTTCGGCAGGAATCGCATCCCGGTCCTTAAATTCTTTTTCAATCCGTTTACTGATATTGTCGCGCTTGATTGCTGGCGACTGAAACTGAGTCAATCCAAATGCATCCAGCAGGTGATTTGTGATTCTGTCCGGTTCAAACTGAATGTTGCGTTCTACATCCAGGAATAGTGTTCCTACTTCATCTATCTTAACTTTTTTACCTTGTTTCAGACGCGCTGAAGCATCATCCACGAAATGCTGAATATATTTAAGGGCCTGAGGATACGAACTCTGCTCGGCAATCACAATATGATTGGCCAGTAAGCCATCGTTATTCTTAAGATTCTTATTAAAGACTATATTCTTTGAAGGAGGAGTAAAGGTATGCTGAACAGGATGGATCTTTGCAGGCGCATAATTAGCAACAAATCCGCCTAGCTCCGGAACGATCACACAATCGTGCTCGTTCAGCAATTCACTGATATGTTTATCTAATTTTTCCATGTCAAAGGGAACGTGAAAATACTAAAATTCTACAAAAATGCCGCTAGTTTTTTAAGGTCATCCGGAACATCTATTGCAACACTCTCTAAATCAGTTAACTTAACTTTCAATTTATACCCATTCTCGATCCAGCGTAGTTGTTCCAAGGCTTCGGCCAGCTCCAGTGGGGACTGCTTCAGAGCGGTAATTTCCCGAAGAACACTGGTTTTATAGGCATAGATCCCAATATGTTTGTAATAAGAATAAGCAGCAAGCCATTCCTGGCGTTCTTTTCCTCTAATAAAAGGAAGTGTCTGCCTGCTGAAGTAGATCGCTTCCATATCTTTATTCAATAAAACTTTGGGAATATTTTCATTGAACAATTGTTCCTCGGATGTGATCTTTTTAACGAGAGTTGCTATTTTAACTTCCTTAGAAGAAAAACATGATGCAACCAGGTCTATCTGCTGCGGATGAATAAACGGCTCATCTCCCTGAATATTTATTACAACATCAGCTGAAGGTTTAAATTTATTAACAGCTTCAAAACAACGATCTGTGCCACTCTGATGATTTGTATCAGTCATAACAGCGTTTCCACCAAATTCCATTACATGATTATAGATCCGATCATCATCAGTTGCCACAACCACATCCGTTAAAGCCGAAGATTTTTTCGACTGTTCATACACACGTTGAATCATTGATTTTCCACCTATTTCTATAAGCGGTTTTCCCGGGAAACGGGTACTTGCATAACGTGCGGGAATTATTCCTAAGATCTCCATTTGAATGTTGTATTGCACGAATTTAAGCATTTATCCAAACCCTTTTTTTGGTATGTTTGCAATTATGCAATTATTAAGGATAAGCATTGGCCTTTTACTTATTTTTCTCATTGCGGGTGCAGTATCTCAGCCCAAAACTGTTTCGTGCAGAGAAATAATAGACCAGATGCTCGACAGCATTAAGAACATTAAAACTCAGCGATATCATGTAAGATCCACTGAACGCGTAGGTAGTCACCTGATGTTTGCCGGTTCAACTGTGAAAATTGATCTGAATCCTAAAAAGATCTATCTTTTTAATGAAGAAAAAAATATTGAGGTTTTATGGGTATCAGGGAAAAATAATAACAATGCCCTTGTTCGTTCAGGCTCGGTACCACTGATGAATTTCAACCTCGATCCTTATGGCAGCATCATGAGGAAAGACCAGCATCATACTATTTTCGACCTGGGTTTTCAATATATAGGTTTTACCATTGCTAATACTATTGTAAAAGCTCCGAAGGATTTTGACAAACATTTTCTGTATGCCGGGAGCGTAAAATTTGATAATCATGATTGCCATCAGATCGTTATTAATTACCCTGAATACAAGTTCATCGAATACATTACAGGGAAAGGCGAAACCGTTACCAGTATAGCCCAAAAACTGAATACAAGTGATTTTAAGATTCGACACATCAATGAACTTTCCAGTTATTTTGGCACAATTAAACAAGGTAAAAAGTTGCTGATCCCTACTCCGTATGCAAATAAGGCAATTTTATATATCGACAAAAAAAGTGCTATTCCTTTAAGCATCAAAATATATGATGATGAAGGTTTATTTGAAAGCTACGACTTTACCCATGTGATTATAAATAAGCCTTTTGCGGAGAATGAATTTTCCAAATCCTTTAAAGGTTATGGTTTTTAGCCATTTTTTAATTAAATTTAATGCAGTTTTTTTTAAAACATTACCTTTGCAATCATAATAGATATCATGAGATCAGGTACAAGACATATTATATTTTTCAGCTTAGTTGTTGTAATCGTTGGGGTTTTTACCTCTTTTAAAATCAAAGAAAAAGAGATCGAGGAAGACAATAAAGAATTTATAGCAAGGATCTTTAATGCTATTGATAATGTTAAAACCCTAAAATACAGCCTTCAATGTAATGAACGGATTAAAGGCAGAATGCAGCATACGGAGTCTAAAGTTAAGATGCAGATAAATCCCCGGAAACTATATCTGAATATTCGCGGAGTGGAAGTATTGTGGGTTGCAGGAATGAACAACGGAGAAGCACTGGTAAATCCAAATGCATTTCCTTATATGAATCTAAATCTTGATACATACGGTTCTTTAATGCGTAAGGATCAGCACCATACAATCCATGAAATGGGGTATCAGTATCTTGCGGATATTCTCCGTGACGGAATGAAACGTGCGGGAGATAATCTGGACAAATACTTTAAGATCCTGGGAGAGGATAAGCATAACGGTCGTGATTGCTATAAACTTTCCATTTCTTTTCCTGATTACGCTTGGGTGAATTATACAGTAAAGAAGGGCGAAAATCTAACCACACTATCCCGGAAGCTTCGTGTCAGCGAATACATGGTTCTTGAAAACAACCCGAAGATCAGTTCTTATAATGATGTTAAAGAAGGACAGGTGATCAAAGTTCCAAATGCATATGCCAAGCTCACCCTCTTACTAATTGACAAAGAATATATGCTGCCGGTAAACAACAAAATATTTGATGATAAAGGCTTGTTTGAAACCTACGAATATTACGATCTTCAGGTCAATCCATATATTGCACCTGAAGAATTCACCAAAGGCTATAAGGATTATCGTTTCTGATAAAAGCCATTTTTTACATTTTTTGTGTTTTTCTTACAACTGTAACTCGATATGTCAAGTAGCATAAGCTATTCCTTCCTATAAAGGTAAATTTGCTCAACATTAATTCTCACAGTTAAAATGGAGCCCGATTTATTTAGTTTAGACTTTACCCGTTGGCAGATCTTATTGCATTCAATAATTCCCGCCTTTATAAATTTTATGATACTCGGATATGTATCATTTAAATTTATGAAAACTAAGACCAACCTCCTTTTTTCCCTTTTTGTTTTTCTTTTGGGCTGTTGGCAATTGACAGAAGGATTTATGAGATTAAGTATAACAGAAAATACGGCAAATGGCTGGATAAGAATCTCTGAGCTATTTACCATCCTGCTTATTCCTTCTTCTCTTTTCTTTGTTCTTCGCTTTACCAAATGCGTGAATACTATAACTTACAAACTTGTATCTTTTGTATTCCTCATTCCTGCCGCTGTTTTTTGTATCCTGGTAGAAGGCCATTTTGATTCTTATACGTTTGTTAATTCCGAATACTTTTTTTGGATCACAAACCCAGCTTTAACCCCTTTTATGATCATCCTGAGTGTCTGGATGAGCGTGGGTGCATCCATTCTGGTAATATTGCTGTGGGCACATTATATTAAAAATAAAAAAAGTACTTTAAAACGGAGACAATCCTCATTATTACTTTCCGGAATTACAATCCCAATCCTGGGTGTGGTGCTAGGCGAACTCATTTTACCATTGCTGATCAATTATAATGTTATTCCTATTGCTGTCCCGCTGATGACAACATTCTCCGTGACAATATTAATAGCGATGCAAAAATTCAAAATACTTGATTTCTCTCCACGACACCATTGGGAACAGATCATATCAAACGAAGGTTTGGTAATTGTAAATAATCAAAACAAGATCACTTATTCCAATGCAGGGTTTGAATATTTAACCGGATATACTTCCCGTGAATTAGAGGGAAGAGATATCACATCACTTATACAAAATACATCCTATTTTATGATAAATGAAATGGGAGGAAACAGAAGTTCTTCTCAGTATGAAACAGATCTGATGACGAAAGATCTTGAAACCAAATCACTGTTGATAAACTCCTCCCCTTATCAGGACAGCAACGATACCATCATTGGTTCTCTTTCTGTTATCAAAGATATTACGTTCCTGAAAAAGGCTGAACAGGAATTGATTGAAAACGAAACGAGATTAAAAAAAGCCCAACAAGTTGCTAAAGTTGGAAGCTGGGAATTAAATCTTTCAGACAATCAAGCGATCTGGTCAGAAGAAGCACTTAAGATTTATGGACTGCCTCCTTCAGAAAAATTTCAATCATTTGAAACATGGCTTTCATTGATTCATCCAATGGATCTAGACTCTGTTAAAGAGCATATTGAACAAAGAGTAACCAACCTGACAAAGTATTCTTTTAAACACCGTATACTTTGTAAAGACGGAACGGTAAAGCATATCCACTCGATCAGTGAATTTGATCTGGATCAGAATGGAGTACCCTTCCGTTTAACAGGCATTTGTCATGACATTACAAAAGAGGTTACAACAGAAGAAGCTCTTATTGAAAGTGAAAAGCTGATGACTACTTTTATGAATGACTCGCTGCTCTGCATTTATTTCGTGGATCCTGACACTAAAACACTTTCCTACTCAAATTCCGCTTTCAGGGAATTACTAAATTATTCAGCATCTGAAACTGATACTCTTCAGATGTATGATTTCATTAATTATAATAAAGCAGAAATTGATGTTATTGTAGATAACATTATCGCAAACGGAAAAACAAGCAATACTGAACGCCAATGGAAAACAAAGGACGGGCATATCGTATATATGATGGTAAGTTGCTATTATGTGAATCGTAACGGTAAAAAAACAATAATGATTGCAGGACAGGATGTTTCGGCAAGTAAGAGGACTGAACAAACATTATTGACCACAAACATGGAGTTGGAAACTTTTATATACCGTGCTTCACATGATCTCAGAGGACCATTGGCTTCTATTATCGGACTGGCAAACATCAGTAAGTTTGAAATTAAAGACGAGCTTGCACTGAAATATCTGGATATGATTGGTACAGGAACTG
The DNA here is from genome assembly GCA_021323165.1 of Bacteroidota bacterium. Lineage (GTDB taxonomy): Bacteria > Bacteroidota > Bacteroidia > 2-12-FULL-35-15 > 2-12-FULL-35-15 > 2-12-FULL-35-15. The sequence goes on from JAJTCJ010000052.1 coordinate 12,936, forward strand.
AAAAATTAGACTACACTCTTACCGAACTGGTAAAAGCAATGGAAATTAAAAACATCAACGATTTTAATAATGAGATAGATTTTGAATCAATGATAAAAGAGTCGATTGATAAATTCAAATTTTTCCCGGGATATTCAAGAGTTAAGATCGATCTGAATGTTACGCTGAAAAATCCTTTCATTTCAAACAAGTTTATACTTGAGACCATCCTTCAGAATTTAATTGAGAATGCCATCAAATATCAAAACTATTCGGAACCGAACCCATTTATAAACATTCAGATCAAAGAGCAAAGTGGAACGGTGGACATCATTGTAAATGATAATGGGCTGGGAATAGAGAAATCGATACAAAGCAGGATCTTTGAAATGTATTACCGCGGCACAAGTGATCTGAAAGGCTCAGGCCTGGGACTTTACCTTGTAAAAAAGGGAGCAGAAAAATTAGGAGGTGAAATACATCTGGACAGTATTAAAGGTACAGGCTCAACTTTTAAAATAAGCCTGACCTCAAAGAATGTATCAGTTATCAATCACGCTGAAGAAGCAGAATGCGAATTGGCCGGAAGCTGATATTAATGAGCTTCCAGCCAGTTATTTCCTACACCCATTCCAATTTCCATTGGAACCTTTAATGAAGTGATAGCTGTGCGCATTCTATGTGAAACAATTTCTTTAACTGATTCAAGTTCTTCCTTCAAAACATCAAACACCAATTCATCATGCACCTGAAGAAGCATTTTTGATTTAATATTCTTTTGTTTAAAATCGCTTTGTATATTGATCATTGCGATCTTTATCATATCGGCTGCACTTCCCTGGATAGGAGCATTAATTGCATTCCTTTCTGCATATCCTCTCACTGTATGATTGCTTGAATTAATATCGCGAAGATATCTTCTTCTGCCCATGATGGTTTCAACATATCCTTTCTCGCGGGCATTGTCAATACTTTCATCCATATATTGTTTGATACGAGGATATTTTTCAAAATAACTTTCAATTATCCCAGCAGCTTCTTTACGGGGAATATTAAGTCGTTCCGATAAACCAAATGCCGAGATACCATAAATGATCCCGAAGTTCACCATTTTTGCATTTCTCCTCATGTCAGATGTAACTTCTGAAAGCGGAACATTATACACTTTAGCAGCAGTGGCTGCATGAATATCCAGACCTTCAAGGAAAGCTTCGATCATTCCTGAATCACCACTTAATTCTGCAATAATTCGCAATTCTATCTGAGAGTAATCTGCTGAAAGCAATGTGTAATTCTCATTTCTTGGAATAAATGCTTTTCTGATCTCACGTCCGCGTTCCGTACGGATTGGAATATTCTGAAGGTTCGGATTATCAGAACTAAGTCTGCCGGTTACGGCTACAACCTGATTATAAGAAGTATGAATCCTCCCTGTGCGTGGATTTACAAGCTCAGGCAACGTATCTACATACGTATTCTTTAATTTAACAAGCTCTCTATAATCGAGAATCTTCCCCACAATAGGATGTTTACCGGCAAGCTTTGCAAGAACATCTTCACCGGTTGCATACTGACCAGTTTTAGTTTTCTTTGGCTTTTCTGTGATCTGTAAAACCTCAAACAAAATATCTCCAACCTGTTTAGGTGAAGAAACATTAAAAGGGGTGCCAGCAAAGTTCTGGATCTCAGCTTCAACAACTGCGATATCTTTTTCCAGTCCGAGAGAAATATCCTTCAAAGCATTTTTATCAAGAGCAATACCCTCTGCTTCCATGGAAGCTAACACGGAGATCAGCGGGATTTCTATCTCTTCGAATAATTTAGTGATATGGGCATCCTTCAATAATGGTTCAAACTTATCTTTCAGCTGCAAAGTCACATCTGCATCTTCTGCAGCATATTCTTTGATCTCATCAAGAGGAACTGCACGCATACTTATTTGTCCTTTTCCTTTTTTTCCGATCAATGTTTCAATGGAAACAGGTGAATAACCAAGATATGTTTCTGCCAACACATTCATATTATGACGCATTTCCGGCTGAATGAGAAAATGAGCGATCATTGTATCAAATATCTTCCCTTTGATCTCCACATGATACCATTTCAAAACTGAAATATCATATTTAATATTCTGACCTATTTTGATAATAGTCTCATTCTCAAAAACAACTTTGAACTCATTCACTATTTCCTGGGCTTCATGATTGTTTTCCGGCACAGGCACATAATAGGCTTCATAGGGTTTCCATGCAAATGACATTCCTACCAATTCAACATTATTAGCATCAAGCCCCGTTGTTTCCGTATCAAAACAAACTGCGTTCTGACTGCTCAATTCTTTGATCAGCTGCTCACGTTTTTCTTTCGTATCTGCAATCTGATAATTATGTGCAACATCTTTTATGGTTTTATAAACAGTTGGTGCAGCTTCAACAGATGGAGCTTCTTCCACTGCAACTTCATCACCGCCACCAAACATATCAATCTGCGATGCATCTGTTTTTTTTGCTTTAGCCTGCGATACTTTCTCAACAACCGGAGCACCAGATGTAATTGTTGCACCCAGCACCTGCTCAGCCAAACGCCTGAATTCAAGCTCCATAAATAATTCGCGAAGAACTTCTTTGTTCGGTTCATCCATTAACAAAGCACGTTCATCCCATTCAATGGGTACATCACAAATAATTGTAGCAAGACGTTTCGATTGAATTGCCATAGCTGAATTCAGTTCTACTTTTTCTTTTAACTTTCCTTTAAGCTTATCTGTGTTCTGAATAAGATTTTCAATGCTGCCAAAATCTTTGATGAGCTGAATGGCAGTTTTTTCACCCACTCCCGGTATTCCCGGTATATTGTCAACCTTATCACCCATCAAACCTAAAATGTCAATGAGTTCGGCAACGTTCCGGATTTCCCACTTTTTACAAACTTCAGGAACTCCCATGATTTCAACTCCATTACCCAAACGTGCAGGCTTATATATAAAAATATTCTCTGAAACCAACTGACCGTAATCTTTATCCGGTGTCATCATGTAAACAGTATATCCGTGCTGTTCTGCTTTCTTAGCAAGTGTACCTATCACATCATCAGCTTCGTATCCGGGTTTGCCAATAACCGGAATATGAAAACCTTCAATAATTCTCATAATGTAAGGAATTGAAAGGGCCAGATCTTCAGGCATCTCTTCACGGTTTGCTTTATATGCTTCGAATTCGGTATGACGAACAGTTGGTTCAGCCGTATCGAATACAACAGCAATGTGTGTTGGTTTCTCTTTCTTTAACACTTCCAAAAGTGTATTTGTAAAACCTAAAATTGCAGAGGTATTTAATCCTTTTGAATTGATGCGGTGGTTATTGCTGAATGCAAAGTACGCTCTGTAAATAAGGGCATAAGCATCCAGCAGAAAAAGTTTTTTTGTGTTATTATCGCTCATAGATTGGTCTGAATTAAGAACTTAAAATTAACCCAAAAAAGCTTTGTTTTCCTGATTTATTATCAACAAAAAAGCCACCCAACCGCTAAACCGGGGGTGGCTTTAATATCGGATCTGTTACTAGTTTGCTGCCTTTTTATTATAAGCCTCCACCACTTCTACAATATTATCAAAATCGTATTTTTTCTCTTCAAGGGCTTTTACTATTTCTTCGTTGTCAGACATTACGTCTGTCATTTGTTTTTTGAACTTTCCTGATTTCACTTTTACAAATTCTCCACCGGATTTTTCCATGTAATAATCCGATTTTACCTTAATTTCATTCATCTGCATTGTTTCCATCTGAGCTTCATACAGATTCACTGCTCCCTTGGATATTCTTTTTACAAACACCTGTTCTCCGTCCACATTCCTTGATACAAAAGTAATTCCGTCAACGCTGTATTCTTTGATCTTAGCAGGTGTGTAATTCTTTATCTCTGAACCATCTTTCTTACGAAATGATGCTTTTGTAAAATTATCGAATTCACGTTTTGGATTTTTCTTTACTTCACCTTTTAATGAATCTCCATTCAGCATAATCACATAGCCCTGAAAATATTTTGCCTGACTAAATGCTTTTGAGTTAAAAGTCATTACCGTAACTAAGACAAAGACAGTTAAAAAGGATGTAGTTCTCAATTTCATTTATTTTAATTTAATCGATGTTTCTAAAGAGTTCCAAATTAACTTGAAAAAAACAACAAATAAAACCCTGCGTTTAAAACTCTTCCCAATTGTTAATAACTTGTTAGTTCGCAAGCTGTATTTCTTTACTGGACTGAAATCTTTGCGGAGCATATTGATTTCCTTTTATTAAATTTGCATATCAATCCTTTTCACTTGAAACGTTATCGTTTTTTCCTATTCCTTATTACTATTTTATGTATCACCGCTTGTAACAAATGTTCACACAAGGAGAAACAGGTGGTAATGGTAGCCAAGCCTGAAAGGGTGAATGAGGAGGTCAATAAAACGAAATTTGTCACTGAATATTATTCACAAAACAAATTTACTGTAACATGGACCGACAAAGGGAAACTGAATAAATTCGGTGATACATTGTTTAATATCATCGAAAATGCTGATACCTATGGCCTTTTACGTGAAGATTATCATTATAGTAAACTTGACAGCCTCCTCGGTTCGGCCAAAGATCCAAAGACTAAAAAATTTGATGCCGTTAAATTATCAGAAGCTGATCTGCTTTTTACCGATGCATTCTTTAAAATAATTGTGCATGCAAGCAAAGGCAGACTTAATTCTGATAGCTTAACCGCAGAATGGCATCCTGAGAAACTGGATACGAATCTGGTTTCCTTACTAGATCATGCTATCAAACAAAATAAAATTCGTGAAACGATTGATTCGCTCGAACCTAAGAATGATCAATATCAAAAGCTGAAGCTAGCATTAAGAAATTATAAAATCCTGTTCAAAAACTCACACTGGGATAGTTTGAAAAGCCGCGAATCCGATTCTCTTACTTTTAATCAGAGACTAAAGGAGAGATTAATTGCCAGTATGGATTATTCCGATGCTTACAGCGGAAATGATTCAATACGTTTAATGAAATCTCTGAAAGACTTTCAGTGTAAACACAATCTTGTGGATGATGGAAAGGTCGGCAAACTTACCTTCAAAGCATTACAGCAAACAAAGGAAGATGTGATACAACAGATCGAAATGAACATGGAGCGCTGGAGATGGACAGACGGACCAAAAGAGAAAAGATATGTATGGGTGAATATTCCAAAATATGAGATGCATGTAATGGAAGATGATTCGTTGGTGATGCGCTCCCGTGTAATTGTTGGTGCAGCAAAAACTAACACACCGCTTTTAAAAAGCACCATTAGATATTTTACAATTTATCCTTATTGGACAGTTCCTTTCAGCATTATCACAAAAGAAATACTTCCACAGCTGAAGCGCGATACTTCTTATCTGCGCAGGAAAAACTTTGAAGTCCTCGACAGAAATGGTTATGTTATTGACACAATGGTTAACTGGAAAAGATACAGCAAAAATTATTTTCCTTTTAAATTAAGACAGAGGATTGGTGATGACAATTCACTTGGAATATTAAAATTTAATTTCAATAATAAATACGGAGTATACATGCATGATACTGACAGCCGGAGGCTTTTCGCGCGTGAGAACAGGTCACTGAGTCATGGATGCGTGCGGCTGGAAAAATTTTATGATTTCGCAAAATACCTTATCAGAGAAGACAGCCTTAATTATCCTGTAGATTCTTTGAATGCAGATCTTTCACGAGAACAGCAAAAACAAGTGAACCTAAAAAAGCCTATTCCTATCTATATAAATTATTACACCGTAGAAGTAGATGATTATTTGGAAGTGCATTTCTTTATTGACATCTATGGCAGAGATGAGAAGATGCTGAAAGCGCTGAAAGCAAAAAAATGATGTGATTTAATACAACAGATTATTATAAGGGTAGCGCTTCTGATGAAGATCTTTTATCTTTTCATACAAAACCTTTCTGAACTCATCCACATTCTCTTTATTAGCGGCAGAAATAAAGATACAATCAGAATGCAGGTTTCGCATCCAGGTCTTTTTCAAATCATCAAGACTTAGATTCTTTTTCGTTATCGGAGTAAGATCATCATCATCTTTTTGTTCGAAATGAAAAGCATCGATCTTATTAAACACTAATAATGTTGGCTTGTCTGATGCTCCGATATCAGCTAATGTCTGATTCACCACATTTATCTGATCCTCAAAACCTGCATGTGAAATATCAACCACATGAACAAGAACATCCGCTTCACGAACCTCATCAAGAGTTGATTTGAATGATTCAATAAGATTAGTAGGAAGTTTTCGGATAAACCCAACAGTGTCTGAAAGTAAAAAAGGAAGATTATCAATAACCACTTTTCTTACAGTTGTATCAAGAGTAGCGAATAATTTATTTTCTGCAAAAACATCACTCTTACTGAGCAAGTTCATGATAGTTGATTTACCAACATTTGTATAACCAACAAGGGCAACACGTATCATTTCTCCCCTGCTCTTGCGCTGGGTTTCCATCTGTTTATCTATGATGGTTAACTTTTCCTTAAGTAATGCAATCCTATCACGAATAATACGTCTGTCCGTTTCGATCTCTTTTTCACCGGCCCCTTTCATACCAATACCACCTTTTACCCTGTCAAGGTGACTCCACATTTTTGTAAGTCGCGGTAATAAATACTGGTATTGTGCAAGTTCTACCTGAGTTTTAGCATGTGCTGTCCTGGCACGGGCGGCAAAAATATCAAGTATCAAAGTGGTTCTGTCAAGAACCTTTACTTTTTGCTTTTCATCCGCTTTAAGACCTTTTTCTAAATTTCTTTGCTGAGCGGGAGAAAGTTCATCATCAAAAATTACAATATCAACAGCGTTTTCTTTAACGAAATTTTTGATCTCGTTCAATTTTCCTGATCCTATAAAAGTTCCCGGATCAGGGTGTTCCATGCGCTGAGTGTATCTTTTCAGGATTTTAGCTCCTGCAGTTTCAGCCAGAAAATCCAGTTCATCTAAATATTCAGCAACCTTCTCTTCATCCTGAGTTCTGTTGATCAACCCAACCAATACTGCTGTTTCCTGTTTCTTCGCGGTCTCAAACATCTTCATTTCCTTTTCAAATTTCATTCTGGTTTAACATGAAACCTGTAATTTGAAATTTATTTTATTGCTATTTCTTTAAGCTTTCTGAATATTCTGCCACAGCTCTGATCTGTTCATCGGATAAAATTCCTTCGAAACCTGCCATTGCACCTTTACCTTTTTTAATGATCTCAACTCTGGTATTAAGATCCATCGCTGAACCTGAAAGGTCCCGTGATCCCATTAATCCTAGTTTTCCGTCTTCACCATGACATCTTGCACAATTATTAATAAAAATATCATGCCCGTTAGAGGTGGATTCAGCGGGAGAATGATCCATCGTTTCAGTTGGAATAACTGCAGACTTTTGTTTCTTGCTCATTTCAGCAAGACCATATGCCATAATGATCATGATCAATGAAATTACTGCAAGTACTTTATTTCTTTTTTTGAATCCAATCACTGCTACCGGAATAGATGCAAATACGACAAGTATCTTGATGATCATGAGTGTTTTTATTTCCGGGATCTGAAAAAGCATGTACACACCGGTTACTAAAAACAGAGTACTTACAATCATTTCAGGAACCTTAATTCCTTTTGTGAACTTCACAAGACCCTCTTCTTTATTCGCAAGTAATAAAACAGTTTTAATAACGTAGATCAGTAAGAAAGTAATTACTGAAAATAAATGTGTATAATATATTCCTTTGTACATGGCAAATAGGTTTTAGTCCTGTCAAAAGTAATAAAAAAATGCTCGCACTTACCGTTCATCCCATACTAGCAAGAAAATCCGTTTTTAATGTTATTTTTGCTTTACACAGAT
>JAJTCJ010000053.1 GCA_021323165.1 Bacteroidota bacterium
TGTTATTGAAGATATAAAACCAAGCACACGTAAATATCCGGGTATTATTTTTAAAGCGGAACGTGATTGCGGTGATCAGATCCTGAATGTTGAGAACCTAAGTAAAACAGGTCCGGACGGGACAATTTATTTTAAGGACATTACATTTACAGTTAACAAGGGCGACAAGATCGCATTCTTATCTAAAGAGCATATTGCGATAAGTTCCTTCTTTGATATTATTAACGAGGAAGCAGAACAAGACAGCGGTTCTTTTATCTGGGGAACAACAATAACAAAATCATATTTACCTAACGAGAACGCGAAATACTTTACGGCTAATTACAACCTTATCGATTGGCTTCGTGAATATTCAAAAGATAAAGATGAAACCTTTGTGCGTGGTTTCTTAGGAAGAATGCTTTTTACAGGTGAAGAAACTTTTAAGAAATCAAATGTACTTTCAGGTGGAGAAAAAGTTCGCTGCATGGTATCACGTATGATGCTTACAAATGCAAACTGCCTGATCCTTGATGAACCTACGAATCACCTTGATCTGGAATCTATCACTGCATTCAACAATGCTTTGAAAGACTGGAAACATGTTGCATTATTTACATCTCATGATCATGAGTTTATGCAAACGGTTGCAAATCGCATCATTGAATTAACACCGACCGGAATCATTGATAAACGCATGAGTTATGATGAATACATAACCGATGAAAGTGTAAAGGCTTTGAAAGAAAAGATGTATCCGAAGATGCAGAAAGTAAAATAAAAAAACGCCAGCAAAATTTGCTGGCGTTTTTATTTCGATTATTTTGTTCTGTTTCCCTGAGGTTTTGGATTTCTTCTGAAAGGTTTTTTATTTCCGGCAAAAGGTTTTTTGATCTTCACTTCCGGAGTATAAGCCGGACCCGAACCCAAATGCTCAGGCAATGGAAGTTTCTTTACTTCAGCTCCTATCAAAGTTTCTATCTGGAAAAATTTCTGCTGATCGTATTCATTAATGAAAGTCAAAGCAATTCCGGTAGATGATGCTCTTGCTGTTCTCCCGATACGATGGATATAATCCTCTGCATCACCTGGAACATCATAATTGATAACCAGATTGATATCTTCTATATCAATTCCACGCGCAAGAATATCGGTAGCAACAAGGATCTGTGTTTGTTTGCTTCTGAAATTTCTTAATACTTCTTCACGTTCAGATTGCTCAAGATCAGAATGGATAGCCTTGGCTTTTAAACCTGCTTTTCGCAGATCACGATCAAGCTCTTTCACTTTTTGCTTGGTTGAGGAGAAGATGATCACTGAACTCAGCTCTTTCTCTTTATCCTTTAATATTGATTCTATCAACCTGTTCTTTTGTGCATCATAAGTTAAGTATGCAGTAATTTAGTGGCAAGCGTTCTGATCTTTGGAGGCATTGTTGCGGAAAACATAAGCGTTTGCCTCTGCTTCGGTAAATATGTTGTGATCTTAAGAATATCATCCACAAAACCCATATCAAGCATACGATCCGCTTCATCAAGAATAAGATGTTTCACATCGTCAAGTTTTACATAACCCATATTAAGATGAGCCATAAAACGTCCCGGAGTTGCAATGATAACGTTAGCTCCCTGCGTTAATGCACGCTTTTCGGTTTCAAAAACACTTCCGTCACTTCCGCCATAAATAGCGATAGAACTCACTGAAGTAAAATACGAGAACCCCTGGATTGCCTGATCTATCTGAAGAGCAAGTTCACGGGTCGGAACTATAATAAGAGTATTTGTTGTAAGAGTGTCCTCTTTTGCAAGCTTATTAAGGATCGGAAGTACAAAAGCGGCCGTTTTACCTGTACCTGTCTGCGCTACCGCGATAAGATCTTTATTACTTAAAATAATTGGGATAGCTTGTTCCTGGATAGGGGTCGGACTTTCAAAGCCCATAGAATCAAGGCCTTCTTGAAGACTTGGTTCAAAATTAAATTCACTAAATTTCAATTTGTTCTGATTATGTTTATTTACACGAAGATACGCCTATTTTTTCACTTATCCCTGGCTTTTAGCGTATCTATTGTTTTATCCGACAAGCTTTTCATAAATAAGATTAGATCTTCCTTCTCTTTTTGATTCAACATTAAAGAATCAAATGGTAATGTCTGATTAGGGACTACATATCCGAATCCTTCTCCTCCTCCCTTATGATAAAAATCAATTACTTCTTCAAGAGTTTTATAAACCCCATTGTGCATATAAGGAGAAGTGAATTCTATATTTCTTAAAGTTGGTGTTTTAAATGAAAACTGATGTTCGGTAAAGCCTGTAACAAACATGCGGCCCGGATCATCATCTAATTTTTTATTGTCCGCATGTTGAGGAACTCCAAGGATCTCAAATTCGGAATCTTTATAAAACGGGGGAACAGTTCCGTTAAATATTGGAAAAAAATGACAGCTTCCGCATAAAGCTTTACCACCAAAAATATTGTAACCGTTTTTTTCACGTTCTGTTATTGCGTTTTTATCACCCTTTAAATAAGCATCAAACCTGCTGTTGAAAGAGCTCAACGTTTTTTCATACTCTGTAATAGCTTTTTGAACTGAGTAACTTGTAATAGAAGTATCACGCGTATTCTTATATGCCTCGGCAAACAACTCCACATACTTCTTATCACTTTTTAGTTTTACAATAATTCCTTCAAGATCTCCATGCATCTCCTTTTCGTTCCCGATAACATCCGCTATCTGCTGCTCAAGTTGATATGCACGGCCATCATAAAAGAATGCTTTCTGAAAAACAACGTTCAGCAATGTTGGTGTGTTGCGCTTCAGATCTGTTTTACCATCCAGACTTGAATTAACTTTTAAACCGTCAGTGAACCATTTTCCTGGTGCATGGCATGAAGCACAGGAACGTTTCTGATCACCTGATAATAAGGGATCATTGAATAACAGTTTTCCGAGCTTAGCTTGTTTATCAAGATTCAACGTATCATCATAATAAATCGAAAAATAGCGAAGATTAAAATTCTCCCTTGCAAAAAAAGATGGCTGGTTAAGAATAAGTGCTTGTTTTGCATTTCTCCACGGAATCTTGCTTTCATTATGAAAATGAATGATGGCAGTGTTGATTGCTGCCAGATCATTTATCAGAACTAATCTGTCAGCAGCATTGAAATCTGCATTTTTTTTAAATTCTTCTATCGCGAAATCAATTTTCAAGAGAAGCTCATTCAGCTCCTTTTCTTTTTTATATACTTCATAGTACTTTAGTATTTGCCTTATCCCTTCAAGACAATATATGCTTTCTCTGATACCATCACCTGAAATAGTGGCATCATATCCGTTCATGCTTAGGGACGCGATACGGTATAATTCCATCTGTACTATCTCTAACAGAAGTGCGTCATTTATTTCTGCGGAAGCATAATAGTCATAAAGCTTATTTAACTCCGAACGCAGCATTTTATATTCTGATCTTAATCGCGACAGATCTGCTTTTTCATTCTTATAAAGGATCTCTTCAATAACCTGAAATCCTTTTGGAGAAACTATTTTCCCGTTTTCTTCATCGTGTTTTGGAACCAACGGCCCGTTAATAAAATATTTAGCTTCACGAGGCGAATAATATTCCACAAAAAATTCAATATGCTTATAATGCTCTCTGCATCTCACATAGTTTTCTTTTAAGGCCGCAAGATCCTTAAGTTTGCCCGGATCTGTTTTTAAAAGGGAAGTAATCTTTTTTAATTCACTCAGAATATAATTACGGGCAGGGCCTGAAGCAAAACTCTCTTCCGGTTTAACGAAAGAGAGCTGCATCAGGCAAATTCCCGAAAGGATCAATGAAAGAAAAAGGATCTTTTTCATCCTGAAAAAATATAGTTTACTGAAAAGTCAGTCTCAGCACTTTTTGCTGCTTTCCTATATTTATCCTTACAAAATACATTCCTGCTCTTAAACCCATGTCACTTTTATTTATCTCAAAAATATGATCACCTGCATTCATCATTGTTGGTGAAAACACCGGATGAACCCTACCTGCCAGATCAACCAGCTTTACTTCTACCGTAGCTGATTCTGTCATTGCCATTACCAATTTCGCCACATTATCTGTTGGATTAGGAAACAAGTTGAGTCCTAAGCCTGAGTCCTCATCTGGATTCTCCATTCCTGTTGACAAAAAAACAGAAACAGTAGATGTAGCGGCATCAGTACATCCCTGAGCATTCGCATAGGAATATGTAATAGTGTAAGGACCACCCGCACCTGCTGCACCGGGAGAAAAAACAGACCCGGTCATACCCGGCCCGCTAAATGTTCCACCGGCTGGAGATCCTGTAAGCGTTACCGGCTGGTCTGAATAAAAATAGTTCGCATTCAGGCCTGTAAATGAAGCATTAGGTATGGCATGCACAGTGATGGTTTTAACCACACTCGCAGTACCGCAAGTATTGGTTCCTTTAATTTCTACATTATTCTGGCCACTAACTAAAGTGTTTGATGTAAATGTATTTGATGTGGAAGCAATTCCTTGGGAAATATTATTTACCAGGAACTGATATGTATCAGCGCCAGCGGCTGTAAATGTTATAGGTGTCCCCGCACAAATTGTATAATCAGGGTCCGAAGAAGTTACAGCAACAACCGGTGCTCCGTTTTGCACTTTAAAAGAATTTGTCTGCATACTTGTCACAACCGGTGATGTAGAAACAATTCTCAGCTTATAATTACCTGTCGCGACAGATGCCGGAATAGTTGCCGAAATAGATCCGCTTGCTGTACCTGTTAATGTCCCAATTACCAACGGTGAAGAAAAACTACCTGATGCATTGCTCAATTGTAATTTAAACTGGTTTCCGGAAGCGTATGTTCCTGAAGCCGTAAAAGGAAGATTAAATTGTGTACCGGCACATTTTGCAGTCTGACTCAAAGAATTAATATTTACAGCAGCAGCAACTGTAGGCTGATTCACTGTAATGTGAAACGTATCAGCCACGCATTGATACTGGTCGGTAACAATACATGTTGTATCAGCTGTCGGAGTAAATGTTATGCTCCTTGAAGAAGAAGGTGAGTTCTTCCAATCATACTGGCCCAGCCAGGAAGCTGTTATTGTAACCGAGGCACCGGCATTCACATTAATATTCCTAACCTTATTCGCATCTTTAATAATGGTGAATTTATCTCTTACAACACCATCTCCACATAACCATTTTGCATCTAAACGGTTTCCTTCTACTTCCAGAACCATTGAACCACCATCTGTTGTATTTGAATAATGCATGGCATTATGTGGATAGGTAGCCTCAGGAGATCCAACCTGTCCGGATGAACCAGCTACAATATAAACCGTACCTGTTTTATGAAGATCATCTTTCAGATATGTACATGAATTGACAGATCCGTCATATTTGCCGCTTGACTGACTCACATTGTATGCTGATGTAAATGAAGATTCATTCCCATAATAACCTTTCATTAACTTACTTCTTTCATAGTTGTGACTATGCCCGCATATGATGAGATCGACACCCAATCTTTCAAGGATCTTGATCACGTTTGTACGGATCCTCACAAGTTCAGTTTCTGTGTCAGAATTATGAGTTCCCATCGTATAAGGCGGGTGATGAAAATAAGCCACTACCCATTTTTTATTGTTAGCTGCAAGATCCTGCTTTATCCACTGAACCTGTGCCCCGGTTGTATCATACAAACGGGTTGAGTTATTTTCCCTTCCGTATGAATCCAGAGAAAGAAAATGGATATTACCGTAATCATACGAATAGAAAGCTTCTGAATTTGATGGAACCCCACCTGCTTCACCATTTTTGGGAAGATCGAAAAGAGAGAAATAAGGCACGTTATGATCGTTCTGATGCGTATAAGAATTCGCATAATCATGATTACCCGGAGTTGGCCATAATGTAGCATTTTTCATTATGGTTGACTGATATACCCCAAAAAATCCGGTAGAATACTCACTATCTGTTCCTGACATATAAGCGTTATCACCAAGCAACAGCCACCCATTTGTTACATTACTTCCCATATAATTGAGATAAGCGTCCCTTACATTTTTTTGCATTGTAGAGTTTTTACCGCAATCTCCATTTATCCAGAAAGTATACTTCCCCTCCTGACCGCTTGAAGGTGCAGTAAGAAAATAATTCTGAGTCCCGCTCTGCAACACAGTCGAAGAGGATCCTACCGAATAGTAATATTTAGTGTAAGGAGAAAGTCCTGTAATTTTAACGATGTGTTCAGTTACTGAAGAAGCATTTGTAACAACTCCTGTTAAAGAAGAAGAACTTGTTCCGTATGTTACTTTAGTACTGGTAGGTACATCCGTACGCCAGTGTATGGTTATAGAAGTTGATGAACCATTTTGAAGATATGGGCCCCTTGTAATAGCGGCAGCATTTGCATCAAAAGCAAAAGCGGTAGTGCACGCTAATATCGCCAGAGAAACGCTTTGCTTAAGGGAAGCAGATATTTTTTTTAACATTTTTTTTGAATTTTGTGTATCCAATAAATAACGCCAAAAGGGATAAAAAAGTGTTTGAGAACTGGTTTTAGTTCGCCCAAAACGATATATTCGTAACAATATTTAACATTTATGTTTAAACTCATTTTCAAATTATTTGGCTGGAAAATCACCCATTATTTACCGGATGAAATAAAGAAGTGTGTTATCGTGGTGGCTCCTCATACAAGTAACTGGGAATTTGTGCTTGGAATGGGCGCGATAAAGATCATGGATCTACGACCTAGATTTGCTATAAAAAAAGAATGGATCCGCTTTCCGTGGAAAAAACTCATGCTTTCTTCCGGTGCTTTACCAATCGACCGGAATGCAAAAAACACATTTGGAGAAAAAAAAGGAACAGTTGAGGCAATGGCCGAACTGTTTAAGAAACATGATACTTTAAGATTAGTAATTACTCCTGAAGGAACCAGGTCGAGAATGGAAAAATGGAAAACCGGATTCTATCATGTTGCAGTAAAAGCTAATGTCCCAATAGCACTCGGATTCATGGATTATGAAAAAAAAGAATGCGGTATTGATAAGATCATCTACCCTAGTGGCAATTACAAAGCCGATATGAAACAGATAATGGACTTTTATAAAAATGTTAAAGCAAAGCATCCAGAGAATTTTAGTGTCGACATAGAATTAAGCAAATAAAAAAATCACAATATGAAACATCTTTCAAAACTTTTCCTTATTGCTTCCATCTTCTCAGCAATTAATCTCCACTCTCAAAACAAGTCTATAAATTTTGCTCATGGCAAATGGGCAGAGATACTGGAAAAATCCAAAAAAGAAAACAAGATGATTTATTTGGATTGTTACACAACCTGGTGTGGTCCCTGCAAATGGATGGCTAAGAATGTTTTTACAAATGATACAGTCGCAGATTTTTATAATTCAAACTTTATAAATGTAGAGATGGACATGGAAAAAGGTGAAGGATTAGAAATCGCAAAAAAATATGGTATTCAGGCATATCCTACAATGCTTTACATAAATTCAAGCGGAGAAATAATGCACCGTAGCTGTGGCTCTGCACCTATCCAAACATTTATTGCCACCGGCAAAACAGCATTGGATCCTAATACTCAATTAGCATCACTCACCAAGACTTTTAATAGCAGAGTTGTTGATGGGAAATTCGCATATAAATTTATTTCGGCATTGAAAAACGGATGTCAGAATTTCGAAAAGGAACTTTCAAGCTACTTTATAGGACAAAATGAAAATGATCTAAGTTCCCGTAGCAACTGGAATATGATCTATGCTTTTGTAGAAAGCCCTGAATCCAGAGAGTTTACATATCTGGAAAAGAACAAAGAAGCGTTCAGTAAATTATATACTTCAGATTCAGTTAATAAAAAAATAAACAATGTTTATAGATCAGGATTAGAAATTGCAACAAGAAAGCAGGACAAAGCTGCTTTCGAAAACTTTAAAAATAAAGTAAGAACTTCCGGGCTTTCTGATGCGGAAAAAATTGTTGCTATTGCAGAAATGACTTATTTTATTTATGGCCATGACTGGAAAAATTATGCTGTTTCCGCTATTTCTGCAGCAGAGAAATTTTTTATGGAGGACGCGATGGTGTTAAATAGTATTGCCTGGAATTTTTATGAAAATATTGAGGATAAAGAAATACTGACCAAAGGAGCCGGACTCGCAAAACGTTCTGTAGAAATTGAAAGTATGTATGCTAATAATGATACTTACGCTTCCTTATTATATAAATTAGGGAAAAAAGAAGAGGCGGAAAAAGCCGCATTAAAAGCAATTGAACTTGCTAAAGCAGAAGGCAGTGACTATACAGAAACCACGCAGCTTTTAAAAAAAATTGAATTGTTGCAAAAGCAATAATTAACCGCTTATGCTTATTTGTGGTTGATTTATCGTGCCTTTACTTACGCTTGTCAAAAATTGTTGATAAAGTGTTTTATCCGAAATATCTTTACGTTTACATGAAAGTTCATATTACTGCATTCTTTTGTTTTTTTCTTATAAGCACTGCTTTTTCACAGCAGATTCCAGCCCCGGAGGAAAACATTCCTTACCTCGTTACCTTTTCAAAAGGCGGAGTTCAGTCATGGGGTGATGACGATTTTTCTCAGACCTGGTTTTTTGTAGTCCCTAAATTTCAAACCAAACCAGTTTATATTCGAATATTTGATCCTGAGATCTGCGGAGAACTGGATGAAAAGAAAGTAGAATTCAACTCCAAAACACAATACAGCGTTTATGGAGGCAAAGGCTGTTTTACAACAAAGGACGTTCGCGATAATCAACCAAAAGGAAATTATAAGAGCGGAAATTTATTATACACAAAAACATTCGGCAACAATGAGATTTATGATGGGGAATGGTATACTTTCGGACCGTTCAATCCTAAAGAAGGAGAATTTGTTAATGAATACGGAGGATACATTTTCAAGATAATCTCAGAGGGAATAAGCGGAGATGATGGAAATCTTTACAGTTACTTTTTAAGTGAGTCTCCCATTGAAAACAAACCGATAGAAGGTGGAAATGCTTTTACATTTGAATATAGCTTCCGGCTTTCAGACAACCCCAATAATGTTGCACACCTCTATCCCTTTGTGGAAGAGAATGTGATCGCTGTTAAAATTTCCAATTTCGATTTTGATAATGATGGAAGCATAAATATTGTTTCCATCGCCAAAAAAAGCGAGATAAGTAAATCATCCGGGGATAACATCTGGGCCACTAGTGAACATGCTATTGTTGCAAAAGAAAAGAAAACTACACTCGATGTACAATTCATCAAAAGCAAAAAACTGATCAAGAACAATAATGTTACTCTTTATGTAACCAATCAATATGGTGATATGCTTCCTATTTATACAATGCCGATTGGCGGAAGTCCTAACAGCAACTATAAGGTTCAATTCGATAAAAAGAAGAAGACAACAACTTATTAAACAAACCCGGTTTGAAGACAGCATTTAAAGCATATCTGATTTTTGTTCTTTCGCTTTCTTCTATCATTCACGCATATTCACAGACCTATATCTTCCGCTCCTACAGTGTTGATAATGGCATCTCTCAGCCTTATATCTATTCTATCAATCAGGACAAGAACGGTTATCTATGGATCGGTACAGGAGAAGGACTTTGTAAATTTGACGGCATAAGCTTTCGGTCCTATTATACTACCGATGGCATTGCAGAGAATTTTGTAACATCAAGCCACAGAGATGCGAATAGAAATCTTTGGCTGGGTTTTAATCAAGGCAGCATTACTTTTTATGATGGGAAGAACTTTAAATCTATCAATACTTCCGGTTTTGCAAAAAGTCCTGTAACAGCTATTACTTCTGATGAAAAGGGAAATATTTGGTGTGCCACTCAAAACGATGGTGTTTTCAGGATAAGTAAAGTTTTTGAAGTATCTGTTTTCAAGCTTGAGTTCGATCAGGAAACAATCTATTCTATATCTTTTATAAAAAGTAACCAGCTGGTAATAGGAACAGCTAATGGTTTAAAGTTATATCAAACTGAAGGACAAGAGCAAAAACCGAAGTTTATAAATGTTGTTTCAAATGTCCCGGAGACCAGAATCAGAACAATTGTAAAGAAAAACAATTCCAATAGTTTATGGATAGGAACAGAAGATGCCGGTTTGTTTTTACTTACCCCAATAACCAACAACAAATTTAAGGTTGTCCCTGTTGGCGATGACCTCGACATTAAAATGCCGGATATACAGGCTGTATATGAAGACAATCAATCCAATCTTTGGGTAGCTACTTTCGGCAATGGTCTTGTGAAGCTGATTCGTTCGGCTTATAAAGCCAGGTATTCAGAATATCTGCATTTAACCGAAGAGAACGGATTAGGAAATAATTATATTAAAAGCATCTATTCCGATCATGAAGGTAACATGTGGATAGGAACCTATGGCACAGGTATAGTTCATATTACTGATAACTATTTTACATTTTATAAACATAGCTCCAAGGAGTACAGCAACAACGTTACGTCATTACTTATTACTGACCAGAAAAAATGGTTTGGCCTCGAAAATGGATTGCTTCTAATCGACTTAAAAAAGGAAAAGAAATGGTTTTTCTTTAATCAAAAAAACGGTTTTGTTAGTGACAGAGTTACCGCATTATATCAACCGGATAGTAATCATATTTATATAGGAACAGAAAGAAGCGGTATATACATCCATAACATTATCTCAAACACTTTTAATAAAGTAAGCCTTAGTAATGACGAATTATGTAATTCAATAAATTCTATTGTAGGGTATGGGAATGTTATATGGGCAGCAACAAAAAACGGAGCTTTCAAAATTAACAATGAAAAAAGCACTACTACTCACTACACTACAGAAACAGGACTTCCACACAATAACATTAATTCGATCTATTACAGCAATAAAAAAATATGGATCGGTACTCACAGTAATTTCCTTACAAGTATTGATATTAAAACCGACAGTGTTACAAATCGAAAAGTTTACGATGGAACAGATCTGCTTACAATAACCGGTATAATCGAAGACCGCGATAACAATATCTGGATAAGCACTTTTGGAAATGGAATTTTTAAAGTTAACGAGAA
The DNA here is from genome assembly GCA_021323165.1 of Bacteroidota bacterium. Lineage (GTDB taxonomy): Bacteria > Bacteroidota > Bacteroidia > 2-12-FULL-35-15 > 2-12-FULL-35-15 > 2-12-FULL-35-15. The sequence continues at coordinate 11,094 of JAJTCJ010000053.1, forward strand.
AATAAAACGATACTCGGCCGAGCAAGGACTGGCCTCAAATTATTGTTATGGCATTACAGAGGATGGCTCAGGAAATATCTGGACAGGCCACCGCCTTGCATTAAGCCGTTTCAAACCACAGAAAGAGATCATTGAAATATTTAATAAAAGTGAAGGTATTCTTGGTGATTGCAACTATAACTCATTTCAAAAAGATGAAACCGGAAATGCCTGGTTCGGGACAACTGATGGTGCAATAAAGTTCGATCCTCATAAAGATAAAAAGAACACAATACCACCTATTGTAAATATATCGAATATAAAGATCAATGATAAGGACCTGAAATACGCAAGTGATATCACTCTTCCTTATGATGATTACAAAGTAAGGATCGATTTCATCGGGATCAGCTTCAAAGCCAACTCAAATATTCTTTATCAATATAAGCTCGAGGGTTTTGATGCAGAATGGTCGGAAAAAACAAAAACAGCTTTTGTTCAATATGGAAAACTCTCTGACGGAGAATATACCTTCCATCTAAAAGCTTTCAATAATGATGGCATAGGAAACAATGTTCCTTTAAGTATAAAGATCTTAATTGAAAAACCTTTTTGGAAAAGATGGTGGTTCATTGTCATAGTTTTTGCGCTGATGTTTTATGCAATCTATTTTTACATAAAGATCAGAGAACGAAACCACCGAAAATTCCAGGCCCAGCTTCAAAAAGCATTGAATGAAAAAACAAGGGAAGTTATCATTCAAAAAGAAGAGATCGAGAAAAAAAATAAAGATATTACTGATAGTATTCGCTATGCAAAAAGAATCCAGGATGCATTACTTCCGGAAGTCAAGAAACTGACAACAATATTTCCTGAATCCTTTATTTTCTTTCAGCCGCGGGATATCGTGAGCGGGGACTTTTATTGGTATGAGAAGTTTGGGGATAAGGTTGTAATAGCGTGTGCTGATGCAACAGGACATGGAGTTCCGGGTGCTTTCATGAGCATGATCGGAAGCACACTGCTTAAGGACATTACATCCAGGCCACATGTTACTTCGCCAGCATACGCATTGGAAGCACTCGATGAAGAAATTAAGGTACTTTTAAAACAGCATGATCCGGAGAATGAAAATACTCAGGATGGAGTGGATGTTGTGATCTGCGAATTCGATGTTAAAACTTACATTGCCCGCATCTGCTCTACAAAGAGGTCGGTTTTTGTAGTTTCAAAAAATGAACTGCGGCTTGTCAAAAAAGAGAACAGCGATAACCAGCAATATGAAACTGTGGATATCCAGCTTGAAAAAGGTGATACCATTTATATGTTTACTGATGGTTATACTGATCAGTTCGGTGGTGAAAAAGGCAAGAAAATTAAATCTTCCAACCTTAAAATAATGCTTGAGCAGATAAGAAGCCTGCCTTTTGAAAAGCAGGAAATGATAGTTGACCGATATTTTAATCGCTGGAAAGAAGGCTATGACCAGGTCGATGATGTTCTCTTTATAGGATTCAAGGTTTAAGATATCAGATCTTAGAACTTTCAAGAGCTTTACTGATATCATCAATTATGTCCTGAATGTTCTCCAGTCCCACTGAAATCCTTACCAGTCCCGGAGTAATTCCTACACTTGAACGCTCTTCTTCACTTAATTTAGCGTGAGTGGTAGATGCGGGATGAGTTGCTATCGTCCGGGTATCACCCAGATTAGCAGTTAATGAACACATCTCCAAAGCATTTAAAAACTCTTTACCTCTTTCTATTCCTCCTTTGATTTCAAATGAAACTATACCGCCTCCCAAACTCATTTGTTTTTTTGCAGTTTCATACTGAGGATGTGATCTTAAAAAAGGATATCTCACCTGAATAATTTCTTTATGAGATTCAAGATAAACTGCAAGCTTATGAGCATTCTCTGAATGGCGCTCCATTCTTATCGATAGTGTTTCAAGACTCTTGGAAAGCACCCATGCATTGAAAGGAGATAATGATGGGCCGGTGCTTCTGCAGAAAGTATAGATCTCTTTTATAAGTTCTTTTTTTCCTAAAATTATTCCGCCTAATACACGTCCTTGTCCATCCAGGTATTTGGTTCCGGAGTGAATAACAAGATGTGCCCCAAACTCGATGGGCCTTTGTATAAAAGGAGTAGCGAAACAATTATCTACATTCAGAATGATATTGTTTTTATTGGCAAGATCAGCCAACCATTTCAGATCGATTATATCCAATCCCGGATTAGAAGGTGATTCGATAAAGATCATCTTCGTGTTCTTCTGAATTAATCCTACCCAGGTTTCTGGTTTATTTACATCAGCATAAGAATGCGTTATTCCCCATTTAGGTAAAAATTTTGTGATCACAGTGTGTGTTGATCCGAATATTGAACTTGAAGAAATAATATGATCACCACTTTTCAAAAGAGCCATAAAACCCGCAAATACCGCAGCCATTCCAGAAGCGGTTGCATATCCCGCTTCTGCTCCTTCAAGCAAACACATCTTTTCTATAAATTCAGATGTGTTAGGATTGCTGAAGCGGCTATAAATATTTCCTTCCAACTCGTCCGCGAACATTGCTCTCATTTGTTCGGCATCGTCAAACGTAAAGCTGGAAGTAAGATATAAAGGAACCGAATGTTCTCTGCTAGAGCTTTGATCAGCTTGTGTTCTTATTGCATTCGTTTCAAACTTTTTCATAATGATCTGCTTTTTCAACTTCGTATATATTAAGGGCTTGTAGGTTTCTATTCATTCACGCTTACTTTGTAAGTGATCTTTGCTCCGGCAATTTCAAGCGTTTTAGAAACAGAACAATATTTATCCATTGACAGCTGAACAGCTCTTTCTGCTTTTTCTTTTTCGATTTTCCCTTTCAGTTTAAAATGTATTTGAACCGTTTCCCACAAAGCAGGCTCTTTATCTTTTTCTCTTTCAGCATCTATACTTATCTGAAAATCTTCTATCACCTGTTTTTGTTTTTTCAATATAAGCACCACATCTATCGCGCTGCAGCCGCCCAAACCCATGATCATCATCTGCATTGGCCTTACGCCTTTATTGTGTCCGCCAATGTTTTCACCTGCATCCATCATTACAATGTTTCCGGTTTCGCTTACAGCTTCAAAATGAAATGCATCATCAAGCCTCTTTAATTCAATACGCATACTTTAGGATTTAATCTGGTTCTATTTTCAAAGGTAAATTAAATCGTCTAAAATTTGCTAGTTTTGCCTGAAGCTCTGTAAAAGAATTAAGTAAGCTCATGGCTAAACACTCTTATACCTATTCAAACATTTTTAATTTAGAAAACGGTGGCTCTCTGCCACAGCTTGAAGTGACTTATCATACTTATGGAGAGTTAAATTCAGAGAAAAGCAACGTGGTTTGGTTTTGCCATGCCCTTACCGCAAACAGTGATGTTATGGACTGGTGGGATTCACTTGTTCGCATCGGAAAAACATATGACCCTTCAAGGTATTTTATTGTTTGTGCAAATATCCTGGGATCATGTTATGGTTCTTCCGGACCGCTGAGTATTAATCCACGAACAGGATCTCCTTACTTCAGTACCTTTCCGCAAGTAACGATCCGTGATATGGTGAAGGGACACATTCTTCTGCGGAAGCACCTTAGTATTGAGAACATACATACAATAGTGGGCGGTTCAATGGGAGGTTATCAGGCATTGGAATGGATTATCACAGAACCTGCAGTATTTAAAAAACTTGTTCTTGTTGCAACAAGTCCACAGGAATCGGCATGGGGAATTGCTGTACATACAGCACAAAGACTGGCAATTGAAGCTGACCCTACATGGAAAGATCCTCATGAAAAGGCCGGAGCTAAAGGATTGAAAGCTGCGCGTGCAATCGGGATGCTGACATACCGAACCTATGATGCATTTGTAAAGACTCAGACAGACTCTGAACATAAGATCGATAATTTTAAAGCGAGCTCTTATATAAATTACCAGGGCGACAAATTAGTTAATCGTTTTAATGCATACAGCTACCGAATCCTTGGAAAAGCAATGGACTCACATAATATTGCAAGAGGAAGAGGTAAGATGGAAGATGTATTAAAAAGTATTAAAACAAAAACAATTATTATAGGAATTTCAAGTGATCAGCTTTGCCCTGTGACAGAACAACAATATATGTCGCGGTATATTCCTGATTCAACTTATATTGAAATAGATTCTCCTTACGGACATGATGGATTTCTTATTGAAGGGAAGTTGATTGGTGAAGCGATCACTTCAAACTCATGATTTAAATAAAAGAAAATGGGATCTGCACTTAAGCAAATCCCATCTGAATAAAAGAATGATTAATTCTTAATTAGTGCCTTTCATAATCGGAACTTCGCCTCCCGACATACTTCCAAGATCTCTGTCAAAGAAATACATTCCAGCTTTATCATTACCTATGAATTTCAATTTATCCAAAACTCTTCTTGATAATGCCTCTTCTTCTATTTGCTCGGAAACATACCACTGTAAAAAGTTTTGAGTCGTGTAATCCTTTTCTTTCAAACAGATCTCCACTAAATTATTTATCTCTGCAGAAACCAGCTCTTCGTGAGTCAATACTTCCTCAAATACATACTGCACAGATTTAAAATTTTGCGGCTGCGCCTTCAAAGCAGGAATCAGGGCTTTACCACCGCGCTCATTAACGTATTTAACAAGCTTTAACATATGCAATCTCTCTTCATCAGAGTGCGAATAAAGGAAAGCTGCAACGCCCTCCAGACCCTGAGTTTCGGCCCATGAAGCCATTGCAAGATAATATTGAGATGATGATGCTTCCAGCGCTATTTGCTGGTTTAAGGCTGATTCTACTTTTTTTGCTATCATTTTATTTTATTTGAGTGATTATGTAATATCGCATACCGCAACATCATTTGAAACAAAGTTAAACCTTTTTTTGTTTTTAGTAAAAAGAGATGCCATCACTTAGTACTTGAAATACCGTGCTGGATTTATTATCTTTGAGATTAACATTTTATATTTAACCGCGTTATAGTTATAATGAGCTCAAACTATCAGAATCTGATCGAGAAACTGGATGATTTTATCCGAAAATATTACAAGAATCAGCTTGTACGCGGATTTATCTATTCCGTTGGACTTGTTCTGGTTTTCTTTATTTCCTTTACTGTTTTAGAATACTACGCTCATTTCGGCACTACTGTTCGCGCCATCCTTTTTTACACCTTTATTTCTGCAAGCATTTTCATACTTATCAAGTACATGATCATACCGATCTCCAAACTTTACAAATTCGGAAAGATCATCACATATGAAGAAGCCTCTTCTATTATCGGAAAGCATTTTAATAATGTCCAGGATAAATTATTAAACGTTCTGCAATTACAGCAACAATCAACTTATGAGCTTTCAGGTCCGAATTTTGAATTACTGCAAGCAAGCATCGATCAGAAAACACTTGAATTAAGACCCATTCCATTTACTTCCGCAGTTGACATTTCAGAGAATAAAAAACATTTGAAGTATGCGCTGATTCCAGTCCTATTGATTCTGATTATACTTTTTGCTGCCCCCCGGATCATTAAAGATGGATCCAAAAGGCTTGTTAATCACAATGTTTATTTTGAGAAAGAAGCACCTTTTCAGTTTGTGATCGTTAACAACGATTTGAAAACCGTTGCACAGGAAGATTATCAGCTTAAAGTGAAATTAACCGGGGAAGAAATCCCTGAAAATATCTATGTAGAAATTGACGGCAATGAATTCAAACTCGAAAAGGAGAATATCGTTAATTTCAATTATCTGTTTAAAAATGTTCAGAAGAGCACAAAATTTCAATTAAGCGCAGATGGTTTCAAGTCAAGGGAATACGAACTATTAGCCCTCCCAAACCCGCTTCTATTAAACTTCGATATTGCTGTTAGCTATCCAAAGTATCTGAATAAAAAAGATGAGATCATTAAAAATACAGGAGACCTTCTTGTACCTGCAGGAACTAAACTAAGCTGGCAGTTCAACACACAGAACACGGAACAGTTAAGGATGAATTTCACAGATACTTCATTCGCCTTAGAACAAAATTCCGAAAATGCTTTTAATTACTCCACACGTGTTTTCAGGGACAAGAACTATTCTGTTACCACATCCAATAAATTCCTGAAGAGTAAGGATTCAGTTACATACACGATAAATGTAATTCCTGATGCCTATCCTCAAATTGATGTTGAGGAAAAACAGGATTCAACATCAACTCAAAAGCTTCATTTCCGCGGACAGGTAAAAGATGATCACGGATTTTCCCGCCTCACTTTCAATTATCGTTTCATTATTAATAATGATTCTTCGGTTAATGAGGCTCATAAAAAAATGACCACTAACTCAAAAGCGTTGGTTATAAATACTTCAAGTACACAGGACATCTTTTTCCATTACTGGAATCTGAGTGAATTGGGAGTTAATGCGGGAGATCAGATAGAATATTACTTCGAAGTGTTTGACAACGATGGTGTTTCAGGAAGTAAATCCACCAGATCACAAAAAATGATCTTCAAGGCGCCTACATTAGAAGAGCTGTCTGAAAACACAGAAAAGAACAATAATAAGATCAAAGATGATCTTCAGGAAAGCATTACTCAGGCCAAAGAGGTTCAGAAAGCACTAAGTGATCTTCAGCGTAAGGTTGCAGAAAAAAAAGAACTTACCTGGGAAGAAAAGAAAAAAATGCAGGATCTTCTTGATAAACAAAAAGCTCTTCAGAATAAAGTAGACAAAATAAAAAACGAGAATGCTCAGAATAACGAGCAGCAGAATGAATACAAAGCTCCCAATGAAGAATTGCTTGAAAAGCAACGTCAGCTCGAGGAATTATTTGATAAGGTAATGACACCTGAAATGAAGGAAAAATACAATGAGCTGCAGAAGCTCCTTGAAAAAATGGACAAGGATAAGGTGCAGGAAGCCCTGGAAAAAATGAAGCTTGATAATAAGGATCTGATGAAAGAACTTGACAGAAATCTGGAGATCTTTAAGCAGATGGAGTTTGAACAAAAATTACAGGAAAGCATTGAGAAGCTGAATGATCTTGCCAAGAAGCAGGATGATCTTGCGAAACAGAGTGAAGACAAGAAGTCTGATGCGAAAGAACAGAAAGAAAAGCAGGATGAACTCAACAAAAAATTTGATCAGATCAAAGAGGATATAAAATCTTTAGAGAAAAAGAACACTGAACTGGAAGAGCCTAAGAAGATGGAGAACACTGAGCAGAAGCAAGAAGATATTAAAAAAGACATGCAGAACAGCAGCGAACAGTTAAGTAAGGATCAAAAGAAGAACGCAGGAAAATCCCAAAAAAGCGCTGCGCAAAAAATGCAGGAGATGAGTGCTCAAATGGAGAAAATGCAGGAACAGGAGCAAAAGGAACAGGAAGGCGAAGACATTAATAAAGGAGAGCTTTCCAAGGCAAAAACCAATGATCCGCAGTTCTACAAGTTGAATCAAAAGCAAAAGAAACTTCAGGACGATTCCAAAATGGTTGAAGACAGTCTGCTCGCATTAGCGAAAAGAGTTCCTCAGATAAAGGTTGCGGTCCTTCGTGAAACAAGCGCCATAAATATGAACATGGAAAAAGCCGTTCATGAGATAAAAGAATCCCAGACACCTTCTTTTGATGGTAAGAATCATAAGCAGGAGGCATTGAGCCGTCAGCAATTTGCCATGACATCAATAAATAACCTTGCTTTAATGCTTAACGAGGCTTTGACCCAAATGCAGGAACAAAGCAAAAAGAGTGGAAAACCCGGAAGCGGAAGCTGTAACAAGCCCGGAGGAACAAGCTCTAAGCCTTCCGCTGCGTCCATGCGTCAAATGCAGGAGGCTTTGAATAAACAGATCCAAAAGCTTAAGGAAGGCATGGAAAAGAACGGCAATAAGCCGGGAAATAAGCAAGGCGGACAAGGAATGGGAGGAATGAGCCAGGAATTGGCAAAACTTGCTGCGCAGCAGGAAGCCATCAGGAAAGAATTGAGTAAAATGGCAGATCAGCTGAATAAAGACGGAAAAGGCGGAGGAAATCTCGGGAAACTCGCGGAGAAGATGGAAGAAACTGAAACAGACCTGGTTAACAAAATGCTGAGCAATGAAACCATGAAACGCCAGCAGGAAATCCTTACAAGGCTATTGGAATCAGAAAAAGCTGAAAAAGAGAGAGAAATGGATGAAAAAAGGCAATCAAATGAAGCAAAAAATGAAAATTTAAGTAACCCTGCGGAGTTTTTAGAGTATAACAGACTGAAACAGAAAGAAACGGAACTACTCAAAACTGTGCCTCCGTCTTTGAATCCGTTTTATAAAACAAAAGTCAATCAATACTTTAACAACTTCGAAGACTAAAAATATGGTACTTGCAGAAAATCAGAAAATTCGCATTTCTTCCAAAGCTGAAAATATAATACTTGTTGAACGCATGATCGAAGATGTTTGTGATCTGTTCAATATCAGCGAAGATTATTACGGAAA
>JAJTCJ010000151.1 GCA_021323165.1 Bacteroidota bacterium
CAACCCATAGGGCCGTCATCCTTCACGCGGCATGGCTGGATCAGTCTTGCGACCATTGTCCAATATTCCTTACTGCTGCCTCCCGTAGGAGTCTGGTCCGTGTCTCAGTACCAGTGTGGGGGTTAATCCTCTCAGATCCCCTAGACATCGTAGCCTTGGTGAGCCATTACCTCACCAACTAGCTAATGTCACGCATGCTCATCTTTAACCACCGGAGTTTTAATATTTAAATGATGCCATTCAAATATACTATGGTGTGTTAATCCGAATTTCTTCGGGCTATTCACCAGTTAAAGGTAGATTGCATACGCGTTACGCACCCGTGCGCCACTCGTCAGCATCCATTGCTGGACCTGTTACCGTTCGACTTGCATGTATTAGGCCTGCCGCTAGCGTTCATCCTGAGCCAGGATCAAACTCTCGTTCATCCTGAGCCAGGATCAAACTCTCCATTGTAAGTTTGTTTGATAATGCTCTTCTTCAAAAAAAGAAAAATATAATTTATTTAGGATTTGTTTCTCAATATATTATTAGAACATAATAATATAAGGGATACTTATTATTTTTTTAACTTCACAATATTTTCAAAGAACTTATTTATATATATTCTTCCTGATTTCTCAAGACTATAAATTCAAGTTTAAAAGAACTCCCGTTTGTTTGGGGCGACAAAAGTACAAATACTTTTTTAACCTGCAAACTTTTTTTCAAAAAAATTAAAAATATTTTTTTTGTTTCCTTTTTAAAGAACGTTTCTTTTTATCGGGGCGACAAAATTACTAAGTTTTTTTGATCTGCAAACTTTTTTAAAAGATTTTTTTAATTTTCTTTTTTTGGGTACTTTTTAAAGAACGCTGCTTGTTTTAAAAGCGGGTTGCAAAAGTACTAAGTTTTTTTGATCTGCAAACTTTTTTAAAAGATTTTTTTAAATTTTCTTTTTCGGTAGACTTTTTAAAGAACGCTGCTTGTTTTATCAAGCGGGGTGCAAAAGTACTAACTTTTTTTGATTTGCAAACTTTTTTAAAGATTTTTTTTAATTTTCTTTATTTCGGGTGATTCAATGAACGTGTGCTTGTTTTCAAAGCGGGTGCAAATGTACAGAGATTTTTAATACGTGCAAGAATCAAAATGGTTATCAGAGAATAATTCTCTTCTATATATAATGAGAATAATCTTCTACATCAAACATCTATTTTTGCGTATAGAACCCTATAGGAACGGATTTTGAGAGCATTTATTATGAGTAATAAAGCATTCTTATAATATTGAGTAAATCTTTCATTAATGAATATCCCAAAAGGAAAACTAATCTCCGTAGGCGGCAGCGAGGACAAAGGCACAGGAATAGATCCCCATTTTGCACAAAAGGCTCATCTTAATTTTTTTGAATTTGGTATATTAAAGAGAATCCTTTCCGAAATGAAAGGGATTGACTCTACTATTGAGGTTATTACTACTGCCTCTCAAATACCTGAAGAAGTAGGAGATAATTATATACAAGCTTTTGGTAAACTTGGCTGCAGCAATATAGGTATCCTTCATATAAAGAAAAGAGAAGATGCTCTTAAGCCAGAATATCTTGAAAGAATAAGGAAAGCAGATGGTGTAATGTTCACAGGTGGCAATCAGCTTCGCTTAAGTATGATCTTTGGGGGAACAGAATTCTTAAAGATAATAATAAGAAGATATATGCAGGAAGATTTTGTTGTAGCGGGAACCAGTGCTGGGGCAATGGCTATGAGCAATACAATGATCTACCAAGGCAGCAGTCCGGGAGCACTATTAAAAGGAGAAGTAAAAATAACAACAGGTTTGGCGCTGATAAAAGACGTTATAATAGATACACATTTTGTTACACGCGGCCGTTTTGGAAGACTTGCCCAAGCCGTAGCAGGGAATCCGGGATGTATCGGAATAGGTTTGGGAGAAGATACAGGCGTTCTAATAAAGGATGGAAATCTAATGGAGGCCATAGGATCGGGACTGGTCCTCATTTTTGATGGTCATGATATCCGGCATTCTAATATTGCTGATATCGAAGAAGGAGAGCCCCTATCCATGGAGCATCTCGTTGTTCATGTAATGGCCAAAGGAAATTTTTACAATCTGAGTGAACGAAAGTTCTATAATGAAATGAATGAAGAAGCTCAGATTGTAAATAAAGTATCTCAAAAATGAATTGCATCTGAACTGTTCTATTAAAAATAATATATAACCTTACAAGATCAGACCACGGATTATTATTCGAGGTCTTTTTTATGAATATCCTTTCCTCCAAGAGTAAAAACAAAAAAAGCTGATGATGATCATCAGCTTTTTTTGTTTTCCAAACTCCTATTATTTAAAATACAAAGGACAATCCTAGGTATCCTGAATAAGTTTCAACATTGGTTTTATCCAAAATCAAATATGAGTCAGTAGCTTTTGTCTTACTGTTATCGCTTATATCAAGTAAACCGTAAACTCCTCTAAAACCCACATTTAATTTAACAGTTCTCATTTTATTAAGGGCGAAGTCAAAACCGGCTCCGTATGCAAAACCGAAGTCTGCCTGTTTCACCGCTAAGGTAGCCTGTACTGTGTCAACGTCTGAATTACCAGTAGTAGTTACTCTTGAACCAACATTAATACCTAACTGAGGACCAACTGCAACCTGAAAGTTCACACATTGTGATTTATCAGTATTAAGAGTCAGCAATAATGGTATATTCAGGTAATTGATATCCACTTTACGCTGAAGATCTCTATCCTTATATTTTTGAGAGATCTGGTTATAAATAACCTCTAATTGCAAACCAACATGTTTTGAGTTTACCGCAAGCATACCACCATAACCATAACTTACAGCCATTTCGCCTTTAATGGTGTTACCGTCAGAATTTCTTACATTAAATGTAGAGAAAGTAGGCATAAAACGAAGTCCGATCTCACCTGCCTTGAAAGGAGGATCTTTCTTTTCTTCCTGAACCGGAGCCGGTGCAGGAGCTGGTGCCGGTGCTTCAACTATACGAACTTCTTTCACAGTATCAACCTGTATTACTTTTACGGTATCTGTTTTTGTATTGTTTGTTTTTGTGGAATCAGAATTAATATTGATGTTAACACCATTATTGACCTGAGCCATCGCTATTCCTGTGGAAAATAAAAGTATTCCTACGATACTTAATGTTTGAGTTTTCATTTTATTTAATTTTTTTTAGTTAATATTCTTTAACACTCACTTGCTTAAAGCATGCCACCAGGGCCTCAGAAGAAAGCATTTCCGGATTTGAGTATTATTTCTATCGCTCAAAAGGAAAAAAGTGCTTTTATTCGTCAAATTGATGATTCGTTATACCAATTATCAGAATCGTCATTTTCTACACTTTGTTGTGTATCTGCCTGCCCACATTCCTCAGTATTAAAATAATCATTTACATTGTTTTGATTTGTATCAGCTTTCACTCCCGGTGAACTGCCTAATAAGACTTGCGTTTTCATGTTTTATAATTTAATAGTGGTTGTTTTAATATTCAAAATTACATGAGTATAGCCGGTTATTTAAGATACATTCGTTCATGATCATTTCTATTACGTTAAATCAGGCTTTTTAAGGTTTGGTATATAATTAAACCTACATTTATATATAACTCAATGCTTATGAAAAAGATAAAGCTTAGCACAACTGTTACACGAGCGCCAATTTCTCTTAACAAGGAAGAGGCAAAAGATAAACTTCATGATCTGAAAATTCAATTAGGGAAATACCAGAATCTTCTATATGCAGAAGGCAAACACTCCTTATTAATTATACTTCAGGGAATGGATGCATCAGGAAAAGATGGGGCGATTCAAAACGTATTTCACTCTGTTAATCCAATGGGATGTAGAGTAATTGCTTTTAAAACACCTTCAGAAATAGAGAATAAACATGATTTTTTGTGGAGGATCCATTTACAAACACCTGAAAAAGGCATGATCCATATTTTTAACAGATCACATTATGAAGATGTTACAATTCAAAAAGTACACAAGACAGTAAGCAATGAAGTAATAAAGCAACGTTATAACCATATCAATAATTTCGAAAAACTATTAAAAGAATCAGGAACCATTGTTCTCAAATTCTATTTACATATATCAAAAGACAAACAATATGAGCGCTTACAAGAAAGGATAAATGATCCAGAAAAAATGTGGAAACACAATGAGCAGGATATGAAGGAAAGGGAAAATTGGAATGATTATATGAGAGCTTATGAAGAGGTATTTGAGTATTGCTCTGATCACGCACCCTGGCATATAATACCAGCTGATCAAAACTGGTATAAAGAATATTTAATAGCTAAAATAACAGTGGATACTTTAAAAAAGTTAAAAATGAAGTTTCCAAAACTCTAACTATGAACGCGATGGATTTAGACAGCTTTTTACAGCATTAGTTATATGAGAAAAAGCGAATTTATCCTTTGAAACATATTCATTAGCCCCGTACTGCAGAGTTTTCGCTGCTTCAAGCATATCCTTTTCATCAGAAATGACAACTATGGCAGTTTCCGGAGATACTCTTCTAATCTGATCAATTACCGATTTACAATCCTTCTCCTCGCCTGCCCTTTTATTTAATTTATAATCAAGAACGACCACATCAGAAGAAACTCGGTTACTTTCCAGTTCTTTTAAAAAAACATCTGCAGAACCTAATGTTTTTATAACAACATCTTCTTCTAATCCAAGTGACATTGTTTTCTTAAGCATTTCTGCGAATAAAGGATTATCAGCCACTATAACAATTTTTAATTCTTTTGAGGTTTCCATGTCATTATTTTATTTAAACCGTGAGTTGAATATCTGCATCGGTTTCCAGATTAAGTATTTTATAAATGCTCTCACTTTTTTCCACGCGCTATTGTTTGATTTAGCGATTTTTTTCGCCTTAGTCCGAAATGATTCGATCACTGCTTTCATGTTTTCATTTTGTGAAAGCATTATAATTGCAGTTCTCGGGTTTCGTCTTTTAATGGATGTTAAAATTTCATTCCCGTTCTCCTCTTCGAGTGCTGAATTAAGAATTACAACATCCGTTTCTTCATTGATGCAATTAACACAGGTTTCACTATCATTAAAAGTTGAAATGTTTAATTTTTCACCGAATTTGCCTGTAAGATAATTTTTCAAGCCAGAAACCATTGATTTATTATGATCAACGATAAAGAGATTTAATCCTTGCGTTTCCATATTTAGAGTTTAGTGTTTCATTCCGAAATTACTTCAGAATATTTTTGCAAAAACACTTCAATCGTTAAGTGGGCAAAATGTATCGGTAAAACCGGAAATCATACTGTAAGAAGAATCATGCATAATCTCTATCTTGGATTCACCGGCAAAATTTCGTATCTTTGCAGTAGTTCTTTGGATAAACATGGGGTCGTCACGGTTTTGACAGCGAGTGCGATTTTTATGTAAGCATGCCGTGTGTTGTGAATATGACACGGAAATCTTAATTCTCAAACTCTATAAATGGCGAGTCTAACTACGCTATGGCTGCTTAATACCAAGTATTAAGTGCCTTTGTTTCCGGGGAAGCGATGCTCT
>JAJTCJ010000152.1 GCA_021323165.1 Bacteroidota bacterium
TGCTGAAAAGACAAACTCCCAGATCATTCCTGCAGATGCTACCAGTGTTGAAGAATTAACTACGTTATTCACTCAGTCGCAGGAGATTTTAGGTGGTAAGATCGATTTCGTTTTACATTCAATCGGAATGAGTGTGAACATTCGTAAGAACATTCCATATACTGAATCCAATTACGATTATTACATGAAAGGTATTGATGTTTCTGCTATGTCGTTTCACAAAATGATGGCAGTTGCAAAAAAACTTGATGCGATCAACGAATGGGGAAGCATTGTAGCGCTTACATACATGGCAGCACAACGCACTTACCCGTTCTATACAGATATGGCTGATATTAAAGCAATGCTTGAATCAATGGCACGCAGTTTCGGATATCATTACGGTTTAGAGAAAAATGTTCGTGTTAACACTGTTTCTCAGTCACCGACAAAAACTACTGCAGGCAGCGGAGTAAAAGGATTTGGTGATTTTTACGATTATGCCGATTCAATAGCTCCTTTGGGAAATGCGAGTGCAGAAGATTGCGCTAACTATTGCATCACATTATTCTCTGATCTTACACGCATGGTAACTATGCAGAACCTTTATCATGATGGAGGATATTCATCAACAGGGGTTAGTAATGAGGTTATGAAAAAGCTGGGAGTGGAATAAATAAGTTAAAAGGAAAAAAGTTAAAACTTAAAAGGCTGTATTCAGGAATGAGTGCAGCTTTTTTGATTTGTTTATTTAGTGAATGGATCATTAAGTGCGTGGTCATTGTTGGGAGAAAAAACAAAATGCCCTCGCACAGAATAAGATCCCTCGGGCAAGCTCGGGATGACAAACCGTACACAACCATAGTGAAAAAGCGAAACTTTCTCTTTTTCCTCAAAAAACCTTAGTGTACTTAGTGCCTTAATGGTAATCTCTGTGCCTCCGTGTTAAAAAAACATTTTACTATCCGTAGATCTCCTTCTTACTTGCCTTCAACGTATTCATAAGAAGAGAAGCAATTGTCATTGGCCCAACACCGCCAGGAACAGGCGTTATAAAAGATGCTTTGGCTGCAACTTCATCGTATTTTACATCACCGAATAATTTATAACCACTCTTGGTTTTATCAGAAGGCATGCGTGTTATTCCAACATCGATCACCACTACTCCATCCTTTACCATATCAGCAGTAAGGAATTCCGGTTTACCAAGAGCTACGATTATTATGTCAGCCTGGAGAGTTATTTCTTTAAGATTCTTTGTTTTGCTGTGTGTTAACGTGACGGTGCAGTTTCCTGGATTGGAATTTCTTGCCATTAGCAAACTCATTGGCGAACCAACAATATTACTGCGGCCGATAACAACGCAATGTTTGCCCTCTGTAACAATGTTATATCGGTCTAACAACTGAATGATCCCATAAGGAGTTGCGGGTAAATATGCGGGTAGATTCAAAGCCATTCTCCCGACATTCTGAGGATGAAAACCATCCACATCTTTTCTAGGATCAATTGCTTCAATTACTTTTTGTTCATTGATATGTTTTGGAAGAGGAAGCTGAACAATGTATCCATCAATATCATCATCTTCATTCAGATTTTTAATCCTGAAGAGTAATTCATTTTCAGATGTTTCTGCCGGAAGCTTTATCAAGGTTGAAAGGAATCCGATCTTTTCACAGGTCTTTACTTTGGAACCGACATATGTTTCGCTTGCGCCATCGTTTCCGACAAGAATTGCAGCCAAATGCGGGATCTTTCTTCCCTGCTCTGCCAATGATTGCACTTCTATTGCGATCTCGTTCTGAATGTCTTCGGAAATTGCTTTACCGTCTATGATAGTGGCCATAATTCTTATAGATCAATCGTGCTCCGACACGGTATTGTTAAATAATCAGTTCTAATATACAAGATCCCGTGTCGTGGCACGGGATGACGGCAGAATTATAATATCGTATCTATAAAACATCTGTAACACACGCCTAACCCTTCTCAAGAGGGGAATTGATATTGCTCGAATTAAAATTCAGGATTTTAAAATATAATTCTTAACCGTCTCCGAACTCCCAACTCCACTCTCCTTACCAATTACATTTTCCCCATTCCCGGCATATTCTTCATCTGACTCATCATCTTCATCATCTGCTTCTTATCACCCATCATCTTCATCATTTTACGGGTATCTTCAAACTGTTTTATTAGTCGGTTCACTTCCTGAACATTTGTTCCGCTGCCTTTAGCAATTCTGTCTCTTCGTTTACCGTTAAGTAATTCCGGGTTTTCTCTTTCAGTTGGTGTCATGGAACTTATGATCGCCTCAATGCTCTTGAATGCATTTTCATCAATATCAACACCCTTCAAAGCTTTACCAACACCCGGGATCATTCCGACAAGATCTTTGATGTTACCCATCTTTTTGATCTGCTGAAGCTGAGATAAGAAGTCGTTAAAGCTGAACTGATTCTTGGCAATTTTTTTCTGAAGTTTTTTAGCCTCTTCGACATCGTATTGTTCCTGGGCGCGTTCCACAAGTGTAACAACATCACCCATTCCAAGGATACGATCGGCCATACGGTTAGGATGGAACACATCAATTGCATCCATTTTCTCACCCGTACCAATAAATTTAATTGGTTTGTCAACGATAGACTTTATCGATAATGCAGCTCCACCGCGCGTGTCACCATCGAGCTTCGTTAACACAACTCCGTCAAAATTCAATTTATCATTGAATGCTTTTGCAGTGTTCACAGCATCCTGACCCGTCATTGCATCAACCACGAAAAGGATCTCATCAGGCTCGATAGCAGCTTTCACAGCAGCAATCTCATTCATCATCTGCTCATCGATCGCTAAACGACCGGCCGTGTCAATGATGACAATTGAGTTACCATTTGACTTTGCATGCGCAACACCTTTCTTTGCGATAGAAACCGCATCTTTATTCTCTCTGTCAGAAAATACATCAACACCGATCTGCTCACCTAATACGTGAAGCTGGTCGATAGCAGCCGGACGATAAATATCACAGGCAACCAATAATGGTTTTTTTCCTTTTTTAGTCTTTAAATAATTTGCAAGCTTACCGGAGAATGTGGTTTTACCTGAACCTTGTAAACCACTCATCATTATAATTGTAGGATTTCCGCCAAGCTTTATCTCAGCAGTGTTTCCTCCCATAAGGTTTGTTAATTCCTCCTGGGTGATCTTCACCATTAACTGTCCTGGAGAGATCGAAGTCAGAACATTCTGACCCATTGCTTTCTCCTTAACATTGTCAGTGAACTGCTTAGCAACCTTATAGTTCACATCGGCATCAAGTAATGCCTTACGAATTTCCTTTACTGTTTCCGAAACATTTATTTCGGTTATCTTTCCTTGTCCCTTTAGATTTTTGAGGGCACGCTCCAGCTTTTCACTTAAACTATCGAACATTGTTTTATTTTTTTTAGTACGCGAATTTACTAAAAGTTAATTGAGTAAATAAGAAAAAGGTTAATTTAGACTTGGTATAAACCCTGCCTAAATTAACCTCTTAACGATTTAAGTGATTACTTTTTTTTGAGCCTCAACAACGACTGGCTTACACCGATCTGATCGATCTGCTCTACTACTTCGAAATTAGCTTTTTCTATGCATTTTATGAAAACGCGAGAATCATACATCTGGCTGTTTCCATTGGCTATTGCAGTAAAATATAAAGATGTCTGCTGAAGAGAGAATGCTGCTGCTTCAAAACGCTGACGATCCCAGAATGGCTCAAGAATATAAACAAATCCATCATCAGTGATTGCTTCGTGACAACGTTTTAAGATAGAAACGATTTCATTCTCTGAAAAACAATCAAGGAATTGGCTCATCCAGATTGCATCATGGCCTTTCGGTAATTTATTCGTTTCATCCAGGAGATTGGTTCCATGGAAAGTAATACGATCACTTAAGCCATGTGCCGCGATATTAGCTTTAGCCATGTTAACCTGTCCGGGAAGATCCACAATTGTAATCTGAACATCCGGGTTGTATTTTGCGCAAGCAATTGACCATTTACCGGTGTTTCCGCCAATATCCATTAATTTTTTAGGCTTATTTTTAAAAACCAAAGGCAATACCAATGGAAAAGCATCATCTGAATAGAAATGATCGAACCCGAACCAGCTTTTCTGAACTTTTGGAGGTAGTTCAGACAAAGCTTCGTAAACTGTTTTCCATTTATCGCCAAAAACTTTTAGTCCTTCCGGCTTTTCTTTTTTGATTGAATCTTCCAGGAAAAACATGGCTTCATAACATACATCATGGGAAAAATCCATGTTAGCACGGGTCATGGCATCATTAAGTATGAAGAAACCGGTTTTGGAAAGCGTGTATTTATTGTCATTTATAAGTAAAAGTCCGATCCCAAGGCCCGATTCAAGTAATACACGTACTCCGTAATGAGGAAGCTTTACTTTCTCTACTATCCCTTCCAGCGTAATACCTTCAGTTCTTGTAAGGCTTATTGTTTCTAATATTCCAGAGTCACGTAAAATACGGGATGCCTGAAAAACCATTGGTGCATGAGCTATTAATTGAGCATATTCAATTGCCTGCAGCGCAGTGCGTGTTTCCTTCTTGAAA
>JAJTCJ010000153.1 GCA_021323165.1 Bacteroidota bacterium
TATGGGTAACAACTTAAAAGCTGCAACTCAAAAAGATGCTTCTTTCAAACAAATGGCTAAAGATGATGCTGAATTCATAAAATTCCGCGATAACGCAGATTTCAAAGCTGCTGTTAACTAAATCATAATTACATTAATGAAAAACGCCTTCCGGTTTCGGGAGGCGTTTTTTGTTTGTATATATGCAATTCATATCCATATTTTCCTATTTTTGTATATACAGCGTAACAGTCATGAATCAACGCATCCGGGTATTTCTGCTTTCTATACTTTTACTGGGAACCGCTTCAGCATTTAGCCAAAGCTCTGCATCCGGCCACGCGCCAAAACCAGGCATGACTGCTGCAGATTCTGCCCGGGCAAAAGAATGTTACCTTGAGCTCAGAGGATATGTACGACACCTCAAAGGTGATGCACTCCAATCCGAAAAGGAAATTAAGCCTCTTGACAGCGTTCTGATAACAATTTACAATGGAAGTATACCCTATTCTGAATTATGGACAAATAAGAAAGGAAAATGCGGTTTTAAGCTTCCATTGGATAAAGAATTTAAGATCGAGATCTCGCGCAAAGGTTTCGTGACTAAATCCATAACAGTTCTTACCAAGGTCCCCAATGATCAAAAAACAATATTCAATTTCAGCTTCGATGTAGATCTTTTTGAAGAAGTACCCGGACTCGATGTAAATGTTTTAAAGAATCCGATAGCTAAAGTGAGCTACAATCTTGCGATGGAAGGCTTTGCTTATGATGTTGTTTATACAAGTAAGATCAATACCGAACTCAAGAAAATGTATAAGGAATATTACAGATTACAGAAAGAGCTGGAAGATACTGCACACACAAACGACTCTGTTCATGTAGATGATATGAAACTCAAAAAGAAATAGGTTATATCCAACGAATAGCGAAATGGACGAATTACGAATCGGAATATCCGTAAATGCTATTATTTTATTTTAAGATAAAGGTCCCACATAACGATCCCGACACTTACTGCAATGTTCAAAGAATGTTTGGTTCCAACCTGAGGGATTTCTATAACATCAGTACTGGCATCTATCACGGTTTGCTCCACTCCTTTTACTTCATTCCCAAAAATGATGGCAATCTTTTGCTTTCTCGCAGGCATAAAGTTATTGAGCATGATTGCCGATTCTGCCTGTTCAATTGCATAAACCAGGTAACCTTCACTTTTCAGCTCATTCACTGCATCAATGGTGTTTTCTGTGTATTTCCATGAAACACTTTCTGTAGCACCTAAAGCAGTTTTCTGGATCTCCTTATGAGGAGGTTGTCCGGTAATACCGCATAAATAAACTGCTTCAATTAAAAATGCATCTGCTGTCCTGAATACAGAACCCACATTATTAAGACTTCTTACATTGTCTAACACAATCACAATTGGCGTTTTAGACGATTGCTTAAACTCGTCAACCGATTTTCTTTGTAATTCTGCATTCTGTAATTTTCGCATTCCTTAAATTTTTAAGCGATAACAATGGTAAATATAAGTATTCCTGAACAACTGATACATGAATACTGAATTGCAGCTCACATATCCTGTGTGTATGCAAATTATCTTAATTTCGCCAGTATCTGATGAACATTCATTTCAAATACCTTGTATTTATTTTTGGCGCTGCATTGCTGCTCATGTTCGCTGCATTTTTTAATGCTTATCCTATCGTATATTCTGATACGTCAACTTATCTTGCTTCAGGCTTCCAACTTGAAACACCATTCGACCGGCCTATTACCTATGGCCTATTTCTCAGACTTAGCAGTTTAAACGGATTATCACTCTGGGGAACAATTTTTTTCCAGGCACTCATCACTTCCTTTCTAATTGTTGAAACCATACGAATATTCATTAAAGAAAAGTTCGAGATTCCTGTCATCATTATCATTGCATTTTTATCCTTTTTCACCGGATTATCCTGGACCGTTTCTCAGCTTATCCCTGACATATTCACACCTCTTGCTCTGTTATCGATGATATTGATCTTATTTCACAGATCAGGCAAATGGAAAACAGCTCTTTTTTATTTTATTTTTCTTTTGTCTGCAGCAATGCACATGTCGCACCTGCTCTTGTTTTCATTGATCCTTTTTACGATCATTCTATTGAGAAACAAAATACTTCCTACTGAAACATCTTTTCAAAAAAATTTACGATTCGGAATCCTTCTTCTTTTGATTGGTGCGTCTATCTTAACTATGGGTTCTGCATTATCAAAATCACGACATGTATTTTTCATGGGTGCCATGCTGGAACATGGAATATTGAAGGAGTTCCTGGACGACAATTGCATTACTAAACCTTACAGTCTTTGTCCGTACAAAGATTCATTACCGGGTAAAGCATATGTTTTTATCTGGGATAAAGAAAAAAGCCCGCTGTATAAAACAGGCAGCTGGAATGATGTAAAGCCTGAATACAATGAAATAATTAACGCGACTCTTACACAACCCAAATACATTAAGATGCATATAGCAGCATCTCTGAAAGCGAGCGCTGATCAGTTATTAAAGTTTAAGATCAATGATGGCAACGGAAGCTTTTTAAAAGGAACAGTATTGTATGAACGTGTGGACAAATATGTTCCGGGCGATATTGAATCTTATTCCGCATCAATGCAAAATCAGAACAGGCTTGGATTTACAGACACATGGAACATTCTCTTTACTATCGTGATAATAGTAAGTATTCTTATATTATTAATATTACCCCAAGGCATCAGAAGTGCTTTTAAAACTGATCTTGGAAATATAATCTTGATTACTCTTTTTGCAGTTATCCTGAATGGATGGGATTGCGGGACATTTGCGAATGCTATCGACAGGTTAGGATGCAAGATGATCTGGATGCTACCAATGTTTGCTGCAATAATTTTAGTGAAGATGATCAGAGAAAAGAATATTGTAAAGAAAAACCAATAACTATTTCTTCAAACGGAATACTCTTACTGTACCACTTTCATTTACCATTTTAGCCAGGAATGGTTTAATATCCTCCCGTTTCTCAAGATCACGGGAATCGGAATATAAATACTCAGCGCCTTCCGAGATCATCTTGGTAAGACTATCAGCTCTTAGTTCATCATAATTATATACCCAGCCTTTTTTATGAATGTAATAAAGAAAGATAAAGTGTGACCCGTCATTTCCGGCCACACACAAAGCATCTTCCGGCACTGCAGCTCTTAGTTCGGTTTTGTATGTAAGCAGATCCTTATTAAAGCCCGGAGTTTCCTCGTTCCAGCGATTATGCATTCTGATGTATGCTGTAACAGGAAGAATAAAAAAACAAAGCACCGATAAGTTTTTAAAGAACTTATTTTCTGAACTCAGTAAATGGTAAGCACCATAGCTGATCAGAATCATTATTACAGGATAAAAAGGAAATAAATAATAATCATGCGTTCGTGCGATCATATTCATCTCAAACAGGTAATATATCACCAGTAAAATACAGCAAGATAAAAGCGGAAGAAATAGGTCTTTCTTGTATAATTTCATTCTTATCGTAAAATAAAATCCTGCAAGAAAGAACAGGACTGCTCCATAATTTACGAGAAGTTCCGGAAGAGTTGATGTAAGATTAAATGTTAAGTATGCCCATAATACTTCAAAAGATTCCCTGTTATCAAAAACACCACTCACTACTCCATTGCCCTCCCATTGTGGGATCACCCAGACATACCAGGCGACAGGAAACACGATTATGCAGGATTGGATCAGCAGGTACTTAATCCCACGCATAACATCGCTTTTAACCCCGCTTTTCAAAGCGGGCCAAATAAACACCATCAGTAAATAAACTCCAGGAACACTGTAAAAAAGTACAAAAGGAAGTTTACACAATGTGGCAAGACTCAACAACATTCCGCTAATAAAAAGCAAACTATTCTTTTTATTTTTTATCCAGATGAAAAAATAAGATAATCCCCAAACACCGAAACATAGCGCAATGTTATCTGGAAGAGGATTGATCGTGTAGTAATAAAAAGAAGGTGAAAAATTAAGTGCCCAGGCACCAATGAGGGCAAGAACCTCATTCCCTGACAATGCATTTAACAACCGGTATATTCCATACACCGAGAACAAACTGATGATAAACATTGTGATTCGGGTAATAATAATATGTGAGCCCAACACTTTGTAAAACAATGCAATTATCCATTGTATCAGAGGAAATTCCATGCGTTGAATCCCCTCGCCTGAACCTCTTTCGTACTTACGGGAATTCAGGATATTCATATCCTCTTCATAAAAACAATTGATTGTCGTCTGTGTTTGCGTCTGCCTCCAGGCATGAATGCCCAACAGGTCTTTAGAGAAATGAGGAAAATGCATCAGCAGGCTGATGATTGCTATCGAGCAGATCACCATGTTTTTTTTCCTTGAAAGAAACCTGTGTACGAGTGAATTCATAGCATTTCCGATAGGCAAAACTAAAAACAATTGCTTAAAACGTGTTAAAAACTTTGTATTTATTGTGCTTTAAGGTTTCGTATTTTTACGTTCCGATGGCAAAAAAGGAAGCAG
>JAJTCJ010000154.1 GCA_021323165.1 Bacteroidota bacterium
TCGCAAACTCTTGACATTGTATTCGGTTGTTAAATTATGTACTTTTTAAAATTCGGACTGCAAATAACGGAATTTTTATTCAATTGACCAAATATCGGTGAAAAATATTGTTTTAATTGAAAAATTGGATTTTGAATCATCCTAAAACTGCAGATAGATCGGCATCACCTGATCTGATTGCTTCACCTGAATGATCACCCAGATGAATATTAAAATGACCGCGATCCTGCCTGCAATGGTAATCTTTGACAATACCATTTCTGAAAAGTACTGATATGATTTGGGGATAAAATGAATGATATAACCTAATAACATAACTGAGAAAACCACCCAATACCCTTCAATCATTGTCTTCCAGGCGGCTCCGTTAAAGTTGCTGAAGATCTGTGTGATGATAACTCCAGCATCATGAAAAGAAGAAGCTTTAAAGAAGATCCAGCAGAAACATACAAAATGAAAAGTGATCAGCACACCAAGAAACCGCAATACAATATAATCTGAAACTTGGTATTTGGAGGTTTTGAATATTGTCATTCTCATCTTATCCAAAGCTAAGGCTGCACCATGCATTCCGCCCCAGACAATAAAATTAAACGATGCCCCATGCCATAAACCACCAATAAGCATGGTTATCATCAGATTAAAATATTGCCTGAACTTCCCCACCCTGTTGCCTCCTAAAGAAATGTACAGGTAATCTTTTAACCATGCTGAGAGAGACATATGCCATCTGCGCCAGAATTCGGTAATGCTGCTCGACTGGTAAGGTGAATCAAAATTTTCATTGATCGTAAAGCCCATCCATTTTGCCATTCCAATTGCCATATCCGAATAACCGGAAAAATCACAATAAATAACCATGGCATATCCATAAACTCCCATCAGGCATTCGATGCCGGAATGCCTTGAAGGATCATCGAAAATATATTGAACAAAATTTACATAGATGAAATCCGAGATGACAACCTTCTTAAAAAGCCCGCCCAGGATAAGATATAAGCCTCTGGAAATATCATTATCAGTAATGAAGATATCTTTCCGGATCTGTGGAATAAAGTCCGAGGCTCTTACAATTGGTCCCATTACCAGCTTTGGAAAGAAAGTTAGAAAAAAGCAATAGTCCAGAAAGCTGCTTACCGGCTTGAATTTTCCGCGATAAACATCGATCGTGTAACTAAGATTTTCGAATGTATAAAAAGAAATTCCGATTGGAAGAATAAGGTTCAATGGCTGAAAATGTCCAACTTCCAGGTCATTTAATATTTCAATAAAAAAGTTGGTGTACTTAAAATAGAAAAGTAAACTCAGGTTGATCAAAATACTTATCACAAGTATGATCTTTTTATTGCTTTTCCCTTTCACCTTGTACATCAGGTTAGAAAGATTAAAATCAACTACTGCAGATAATAGAATGAATAAAAAATAAAAACCACAGGCTTTATAAAAAAAGAATAATGAAAAAAGCGTAAAGTAAACTACCCTTGAAAGCTTCCTTTTATAAAGAAACTGGTATCCCAACAAAAAGAACAAAAAGAAAAACAGGAAAAATCCGCTGTTGAACAACAAAGGATCCTTTGAGTTGTAAGCCAACTGTCCGATTAATTTTTCTATGTCGATATCGTTGAACATTTTTTGCAGGATCCGATCCGCTACTTTTTAATTGCCTACTTTCTTTTTATTTGCCTATTACCAACTACTGTTTTATTTGCCAACTGTATCTTTCTTTCTTTTATACCCCTCATAGCCTTTCAAAAATGCCTGATATAAAAGATCTCCCTGAATCTGATAACCTTTCCCGCTGAAATGAACTCTGTCCTTTGCAGATAACTTTGCTGTATACCATTTGGCCATTGAGCCGTATCCGCCCATAACTTCGTAAAGGTCCCAATATGCAAGGTTATGATCCAAAGCATATTTTATTACAGCTTCTTTTGCAAGTTTCATATCAGGATTCTTAATTCTTCCCTTTCTGCTTTTCTTAAAAGAATCAGCGGGTGTCGTAAGTAAAACTGATACATTCGGGTCGACACTCTTTATATTAGCAATGAGAGAATCAATATTTCTGTAAAAAAGTTCTTTATCAAAACCACCATAAAATGCTTCATTAGTACCCATAGAAACGATCACCAGATCAGCATTGAGGTATGCAAACTGCTGAAGAAAATATTTAGACATGTTATAATGACGGTATTCTGCACCATTAACACCGATCATATTGTAAAGCACACCTGCCGAATCGTTTTCAAGGAGCATCCCATAAATTCTTGTAGTGTGATGAAGTGTTGAATCCGAAACTTTATTCCTAAGATATATTTGTTTCATTGGTTTATCAAACTTCAACTCTGAAACAAATGGATGAGGAGATTTGTCAATCGGCCTGATCAAACCAATTTCGCAGTTAAGGTCATCGCATACAGTAATTTCATAATTGTTAGGACCACGCTCATGAAACAAAGTGAATTTGGTAAACGCATAACCAAGCTTCGGCTGGTCTTTTACTGTAAGATTAATCTCTGCTACCGAATCACTTGTTTCTACGGTAAATCCCGAAACTCCTATCGGCAAAGGTTTTTCATGAAACACATTCCTTTTGCTGTCCCAAACTACATTCGTTACAGTTTTATAACTCGAAGGTTCATTGCTTTTTGCAACACGATAAGGAAATATCAATCCGCGACCTGCATTGCCAAATTTCAACTGCATTTTTTGTCGGACCGCCCCTGAAAAAATATCTGCCTGAATATGCGAATCGCCCATGTGGACAATATTTACCCTTCCTTGCTTTGTCTTTTCAAGCTGGTACAATTTCTCGTAAAGAAACGATAGTGATGAGCTGTCGTTTTGGATCTTGTTCAAATCTGTTCTTATAAACTTAAAAAGTTTATAAGAATTACTATCTACTGTTTGAGCAAACAAGGCAGGCTGAATAAAAATAAAAATAAAAAAACAGGCAAGGATAAACCTCTTCCCATTGCAAGAAAGCAGGGCTTTTTCAAAGAATATAAAATAAACTGTATTAATTATTCTTATTAAAATCACGGTATTCACTCATTAGTTTTGTGTATAATAATTTTCCAACCTTATGTGCTCCTTTAAAATTGAAATGAGTATAATCCTTGTTAGCAAAAACAGTATCGCCTTCAACCCATTTAACCATTGATCCGCTTCCTCCCATTGCATCAAACAAACTCCAATATGCACAGTCGGTTTGTTCCGCCAGATTTCTTTGAATATTCACCATTAAGGGGATGCTGGGATCTGTTTGATAAACTCCATCCTTACGAAAACCTTTATCACCTACACTTATTATCAGAATGCTGGTGTTTGGGAAACTTGCCTTGATATGTTTGATCACATTCAGCATACCTTTTTCATACCATGCGTAGTCAGTTACCTCAGGGCTAACTGCATTCAAACCGTACTCGAGAATAACAAGATCATAACCTAAACATTCATTGGTACCTGAATAAATATTCTGAGGAACTTTAACAAGAGGGAAACCGGAATTTCCACGAAAAGAAAAATTATCAACGAATGCCCCGCTGTCGCTTTCCATGCTGAAACCAAATATATCCAACGGATTTGAACACTTGAATTTCGCATGAACAGATTGTACTCCTTTTGGATTCTTTACAACAAGTTCATTAACTGGTTTTGATCCATCAAGTTTATAATTCACTTTATTGATCTCTACATAATTATCTCCGGCACTCTTACCGTACAAAAGCTTGGTTTCATAAAATTTGCTTAGCCTCTCTGCTTTAACACCTGCATATTTGACCCAGCTACCTGATGAACTGTTTGTGTCTGCATTCGCAATTGTTTCAGGAGTAAAACTATAACCGGAAATACCAAGTACATGATTTGCAGGAATGTCATTCAGAAGTGAATGTGTGGTCCATCCTCCAAACTGATGAATTATACTTGTTCTGAAACCTGCAACTACAGATGTTATTGGAACAAAACCAACACCTGCTCCTCCAAAAGTTTTCTGCATCTCATTTCTCAGATCCTGAGTGATGAGATCTCCTTCAATCATTGAATCACCAAAATAAGCGATGCGAACTTTCTTTTTTACCTTCTTTACCTCATTTAATGCCCCAAAGAAGTGAGCTAAAGAAGATGTGCTGTCAATTTTATTGTCAAGGATGTTTGCTGGATCAAGAGAGCGAATAGCCACTTCCGAACTGTCTTTCGCAATTATTGAATCATTAAGAATGCGCTGAGGCAGTGGAACAAATTTGGCTTTTCCCTTCAGTAAGATGTCTGCAATAGGATCTACTTTTTTTGTTTTATAACCAAGAATATTAAATTCAGTTGAAAGAAAAGAACAGATCAGCAGCACGCAGGTAACTACAAGTACCATTACAAACGGTTGCGAATGCCTGTTAAAATTATTCATAGTTGTGTAAAAACCTTGTAAAGATAAATGCTCCTCGGAAGGAGCATCTTTTTTAATGATTATGTCCGTCACCCGGACCGTGTGCCGGAGCGGCACTTTTAACTTCTACTAACTCAACATCAAATGTTAGATCAGCTTTTGCAGGGATCATAGGAGGCCTGCCAGCTTCTCCATATGCGAGAAAATAAGGTATAATTAAACGAAGCTTATCACCTTGTTCCATTAAAGCTATTCCTTCTTCCCAACCCTGAATAACGTAAGCCTGTCCAAGAGGAAATTCAATAGGTTCTCCGCGTTCTACTGATGAATCGAACATTGTACCATCAGCTAAATAACCTGAATAATGAACTTTCACAGTTTTACCTGCTTCAGCTTTAACTCCGCTATTGCTCTTTTTAATTTCATAATAAGTGATACCTGAAGCAGTTTTCTTTCCTTCAATACCTTTGATATCATATTTCACAGGAGGTACAACTTTTTGAACATCCGTTAGCTCGATGTCAAAAACGATGTCGGTATTAGCGGGAATAGGACCATTGCCTTTGTCTCCAAATGCAAGTTTTGAAGGAATGATCATTCTTGCTTTTTCACCTTTACGCATCATTGAAAGGCCTTCTTCTAATCCTGCAAACAATTGGCCTTTACCAATATTGGCTTTTAAGGGCTGACCTCTTTCGATTGAAGAATCGAACATTTTACCATCCATAAAGAAGGCACTGTAATTTGCAGTCACTTTAGAACCGCTAACTGCCTGCTCACCTGTTTTGTTCGGACTTACCAAAATATATTTTAATCCGCTCGCAGTAGTTACTGTATCCTTTCCTTTAACATCAAAAGGTTTGATGCCTTCAATCACTTCAAGAAGTTCAACATCAAATATCAATGTTGAATTTGAGGGAATCTTTCCCATTGCCTGAGATCCGTAACCTAATTCAGGACCAAATTTAATGGTTGCTTTATCGCCTTCCTGCAACAGCAAAAATGCTTCATCCCATCCTTTGATCACTTGTCCGGCACCCAGTTTAAATTCAAATGGCTGGCCTCTTCCTACTGAACTGTCGAAAACAGTATCATTTGTTAGTTTTCCGGTATAATGAACTTTAACCTTATCACCATTCTGCGGTTTTTTTCCGCTTCCTTTTTCTGTAATTGTATATTCTAATCCTGAAGCTGTTTTCACTGTTTTAGGCTTTTTTACTTTAACACTTTTTGCTTTTTCCTGTGCACCTGCTATAAAAGCAAGCATAACAAAGGCAATTGACAATGTTTTTTTCATTTTTTAAACTATTTAAAATTCTATTTAGAAGGAGCACTAACCACTTCCACTTCGAAAACCATTGGAGAATATGGAGGAATTGGTCCGCCACCTCTTTCACCGTAAGCTAAAGCTGAAGGCAGGATAATCGTTGCTTTTGCACCCTGGCTCATCATTGTTAAAGCTTCATTCATTCCCGGTACTAACTGTCCGACAGTAAAATCAGCCGGTCCGTATGGTCTTCTTTCATCATAAACTCCAGCTTTTTTAGCTTCCGCTTCAACGCTGGTATCAAACACTGTTCCGTCAAGTAAACGTCCGGTGTAATGTACTTTTATTTTATCACCTTCTTTTGGATGAGCGCCTTTACCTTTTGTTTTTTCAATGAAATACAATCCGCTGGCAGTAGGCCTCAAGATATTTAGCAAGGATCTTTCCTTCCTCATTTTTTCTTGCCTGCATAATTGCATTCTGTTCTTCAGCACGTTTCTGATTTTCTTTTTCTACTTCTTCTTTAGAAACGATCTTCTCTAATTTTGTTTCGTAAGTCAGGTAAGTACCTTTCTTAAGGAATGGAGGAGCATCTTTTCCTTTGTAAAAAGAATCCACACTGATAAGAAAGCTTGCGCTGTCACCTACAGCCATGGTAGATAAAGCCTCTTCGAAAGAACCGTTAAATTCAGATTTCATCAAAGGGAATTCTACGTAATTAATACCTTGCTGATTAGTGAATTTAGGATCTTTGGAATCAAAAAGTACAGAATCCTTATCTGTTTTTACCGAAAGAACGATACGCATTACATCGCCTTCCTTTGGCATTACGCCTTTTTCATCATGGTTATAAAACTTTGTATATAAACCGGATTCCGATTTATCATATCCCGGACGATCCGATTTTTCGCAAGCTGTAAAAGCTACGACAGTTCCAACAGCAGCAAGTGCAAGTTTTTTAGAAAATGAATTTGTCATGTTTGTTTTTTATTTTTTATTGATACTTAAAAGTTCTATTTCATATATAACAGTGCTGAAAGGAGGAACAATTCCTGTTGAGGAACCCTCCTCTCCGAAAGCAAGTCGCGAAGGTATAATAAATTTTGCTTTACCGCCTTTGTTAAGCAAACTTATTGCTAATTCTATTCCTTTCAGGACCTGTCCCTGCTCACCAAGTTTAAACTCCAAAGGCTGTCCGCGATCATACGTTGATTCGAAAGGACGACCATCCAGAAAATATCCTTTATAATTTACCTGAACAAGATCCCCTTTTACTGGCCCTTCTCCTGCACCCTGGGCTAAAGGAAGATAATACATCCCGCTTGAAAAAAAAGAGAAGTGAGTTTGATTGGTATCAAGATATGTCTGAAGTTTTCTTTGTTCTTCAATGTCACGATCAGCCACCATGGCTTCATATTCCTGAACTTTCTTTTTGTATTCTTCGGCATCGAGAATACGAACAAGCTTAACATCCATTTTTACAATGTTGTCGCGTTCTAAAAAATACGGGAGTTTCGTTTTGAAGAAATGAGTAAATAAATTATTGGCGTCAACAATAAAAGAAACACTATCGCCTTCGTTCATGATCTCTAGTCCATCTTCAAAGCTTCCTTTGAATGAAGAATGATTGAATGGAAGAATGACCGTCCCGGTTTCGTTACTAGAATATGAATCAAGGAAAACAGAATCTGAAGAAGTTTTATAAGTGATCCTTAACTGCAGATAATCTCCTATACCAGGCCTTTTTCCTCCATCACCAATTGCCTGAAGTTTATAATACAAACCGGAATCGGATTGGGTATAACCTTTATAAACCGGATCTTTACAGGAAAGAACCGTAATAAATAACAATATGTATAAGATGCGATACTTCAATTTATTATCGTATTGAAATTAATCGGATCTCATACAAAACAGAAGCTTTGGCTGGAATTTTATTACCATCTCCCATAAGTCCATGAGCCAGATGTGAAGGAAGTATAAATGTTGCCTGATCACCTTCATGCATATATTGAATTCCTTCATGCAGGCCCGATTCAATGTTGTCTTTGCCAACCATAAATTCTTTCGGTCCATCCTTTTCAGATGTGTAACAAACTGTACCGTCAAGCAAACTTATTTTATAATCAACCATAACACGCTGATCCTGTTCGGGATGAACTTTACCTTCACCCTTTTTAGTGATCATGTACCTAAGTCCGGTCCCGGTAGTTGTCATTTTCCAATTGCGGTGAGCAACATATTGATCTATTTCGTCACTCTCTCTTTTAACGTACATCTTATTGGCCTCGATCAGACTGCTGTCAAGGTTTTTTGTGTGGGATGCCTGATGATTTTTTTTATCATGGTTACTGCATGATTGGGCAAGACCAAAAAGAGTTACCAGAATAAAGCACAGTTTTATCATGAGGATATTATTTTTTAGAAAGGAGCTGCTTTTCATACTGTTTGAGTAAAGAAACAAACTTATCAATAGTTTTATTTAAAGACAGCTCACTCATTCCTCCAGCTGCATTGGCATGCCCTCCGCCACTGAAATGAGCTCTTGCAAATTTATTCACATCAAAACTTCCTTTAGACCGGAAGGATACTTTAACAATACCATCCCGCTCCACAAAGAATACTGCAAAACGTATCCCGGCAATCGAAAGAGCATAATTTACTACACCTTCTGTATCACCCTTTCTGTAATTAAAGCGATCCAGGTCATTAGCATTAAGAGCGAAAAAAGCTGTACGATATTCTTTAAGAACGGTTAGCTTTTCATTAAGACAATACCCCAGCAGCTTAAGTCTGCTTTCAGTATTATCATCATAGATCCTGTTGTGGATATCTGCATTTTCTGCACCTGCTTTGATCAGATCAGATAAAATAAGATGAGTTTTAGAAGTTGTTGATGGAAACCGGAATGAGCCGGTGTCGGTCATTATCCCTGTATAAAGACAATTTGCAATATCTTTATCAAGTAATTTTTTATCACCCATCAGGTTTATAAAATCATAAATAAGTTCGCAGGTAGAACAGGCGGCAACACTGTGAAGCATATAGTCTGCAAAGTCTTCGGGCTGTAAATGATGGTCGATTATAAACTTGAGTGCGGATGATTTTGATACTTCATCTCCTAACTTATCAATACGTTTTAAGGAGTTGAAATCCAGACAAAAGATCAGATCAGCTTTGGCTACCGATTTTTTTGCGGCAGTTTCTTTTTTCTGAAAATCCAGGATCTTATTATTGCCTTTCATCCATGTTAGAAAAGAAGGATAATCATTAGGAGTTATGACGGTAACCTGATGTTTTTTTTTGATCAAATAGTTATACAACCCCAACGAAGAACCAATTGCATCACCATCAGGAGACCAATGAGTCACAATTACAATATTTTTGGGTTTACTTAATAAAGTCTTTACTTTTTTTACCTCGGATGGATTCAATGTTCTGATTTTAAGAAAGCGAATTTACAATTTTTCCTGCAGTAAGAGAATTCTTATTTGATGAAGATGCCCATTACTAAATATT
>JAJTCJ010000155.1 GCA_021323165.1 Bacteroidota bacterium
GCAGGGTCGCATGAGATCTCTTTCTCGCTGCAGTTTGAATGTAAACCGAAAAAGAAAAAATTCAGAACAGTAAGCTGTCCATCATTCTAATTATTCACTGAAACAATTTTTTAAACTATACACAGTTATTATAGGCTAAGATTTTAGTATAAACCAAATCAATGACAATGAAAACAACAACAGGCAAATTAATTTTACTTGGAGCGACTATCGCGGCATTTGCATCTTGCCAGAAAGAACGTTCTCCGGTAACCGCTTGGGAATACAATAATCCAAAGAATGGCGGATTTGAAGTTGGGCCTTATGAAGAACAAGAGACCGGGCCAGGTTTGGTTTTGGTTGAAGGTGGAACATTTACAATGGGAAGAGCTGAACAGGATGTTACTTACGATTGGAACTCAATTCCAAGAAGGGTTACTGTTTCTTCTTTTTATATGGATCAGACTGAAGTCAGAAATCTTGATTATTTAGAATATCTGCATTGGACTTCAAGAGTATTCGGGCCAAATTTTTATGATGTTGTTAAAAAAGCATTACCTGATACTTTGGTTTGGCGCGATCGTTTAGCTTTTAATGAGCCTTATGTTGAATATTACCTTCGTCATCCTTCTTACAGGGATTATCCTGTTGTTGGCGTTAACTGGCTGCAGGCTTCCGATTTTTGTGCTTGGCGTACTGATCGCGTGAACGAATTTATTTTGATCCGTGAAGGTATCCTTGAACACAATCCTTCTCCAACTGAGAACGACTATTTTAATACTGACCAATATCTTGCAGGTAAATGGCAGGGTACTGTAGTTACTCCAATTCCTTCAATGGATCCAAATGGCGGAGATCGTCTGGTACGTATGGAAGATGGTATCTTTTTACCTCGTTATCGCCTTCCGACCGAAGCTGAATGGGAATTCGCGGCTTATGGTTTAATTGGTAATACTATTGGTGAGCGTATCACCGACAGAAGATTATATCCTTGGAATGGTCACGGTACCCGTAATCCTGATTCAAAATACCTTGGTCAGATGCTTGCTAACTATCAGCGCTCAAATGGGGATATGATGGGTACTGCAGGTCAGTTAAACGATGCCGGGGATATCACTACTCCTGTATTTTCATATTGGCCAAATGATTACGGTTTATATAATATGGCTGGAAACGTTTCGGAATGGGTTATGGATGTTTATCGTCCTTTATCCCCTGAAGATAAGGCTGATTTCCGTCCTTTCCGTGGAAATGTTTTCAAGACTCAGGAACGTGATGTGGATGGTATCATGATCAATGATACTATTAAGTATGATAATGATAGTAACATTGTCAGTATACCGGGTATGGTACGTTGGAGAGATGTTAGTATTGCTGTGCCGGATGATAATCTTGATGAAAGAAGAAATTATAAATATGCTGATAACATCAATTTCCAGGATGGAGATGCCCTTCTTCAGGAAAACCAGAAAGCAGCGGAATGTACAATGCTCCGATCAAACCGGATGATAAAGACCCGGGTTTAACATCTATGATCAACGATAAAGCTCGTGTTTATAAGGGTGGATCTTGGAAGGACCGTGCTTATTGGATGGTTCCTGGAACAAGACGTTTCCTTGATCAGCGTCAGTCTTCAGCATGGCTAGGATTCCGTTGTGCTATGACACGTGTAGGTAGTCCGGTAGGTTTAGGCCGCAGATAAAATTATTTTATATCACAAAAAAACGCCCCTCCGGATTGGAAGGGCGTTTTTTTGTTAATTAGTTTTGAATTTCGTAATAAGTTATCATATCCTTGATCAGTGTTTCCACATGCTTTAACTTATCATTTTCCTGAGTCTTTTTATACACAGCTAAAAGCTTTTCAGCATACTGCTTTCTTTTAGTATTGATCCACTGAGAAACATAATAAATAGATTTGATAGTTATATCATTTTCAATGTTCTTACTCGCACCCGCTGTTAGTTTTTCATACCGTTTATAGCATTCCTGAACTCCTTCATGATCGTTCAGGTAAAAGTATCCGATTAGAAGGGTTGCAAACAACGCATCATATAAACGCTGGAAAGCAATTTGCTGAAAATTAACCAGAAGTGATTCGAGTTTCTCTGTTGCCTTTTTTATTTCTTCTTTAGTTCCGAGAATCAGGAAACCGCAATAAATATTGTTTAGATTTATATAACGAACATATAACCCTTCATTCCAGATGGGCTTAGCAAGTATCTCTTCACATTTTCCTTTATAAAACGCTATTTGCGTTTTAACTTCTTTTGGTAAACTTTCATTGTAATCTTTTCGATATCCATAGCAATAGTGAGTAAGATAATAGCTTGCCTGAATGCTCAGATAAATGATCTCGGGTGTATTCACATAATTTTTCCAGAAACGCAGTGGTTCTCTTTTTTTGATCATTGCAGCCGCTTCCTTTTGCAGATCGTCCTTACTGAGCTTATAGATCAGATGCTTAAGTTTAAGATAATCAACGTTGAGCTGAATGTCATCTGAAAACGAGAATATTACAAATCCGTTCTTTTCAAGATCATCTGTTAAGGCATCAAGTTCTTCTTCTGTTTCACGACTGTAAAAGGCCTGGTCGTTGAGGTAATTAAGAGTTTGGCAATATGCAAATCGACTGAGTAACTGAACACTCAGTGATTCGCTATTCCGATACTTATTATAAAAACTGAGGTGTTCCTGCATCTCTTTATCTGTAAGGCTGCTTTTTCCTTTGAAATTAAGATTTTGCCGCATATACAGATAGATCTGGTTAACGATATGCTCATACCGTAACAGCTCGCTGATTCGCTGATGATGTTTTATCGCTGATGTTTTGTTTTCAGTAATAAATGCTTGCTGAGCATAATATTTAAGTATCGCGATCGAGGTTGAAAAGTCTTCTATTTTTTCAGCAACATCTAATAAAATCTCTGCTATTTTATTTGCCTTTTCAAGTTCTCCTTTATTAATGTTTTGTTCTATCAGACAAATGTTGTGCTGCAGATAACAAGGATGATTTCGGCTTAGAAAGGAGGTGAGTCTAAAGGTGTAATGTACAAGCTGAAAGAATTTTTTTTTGCTTTTCTCATCCTTAGAACCATACACAGCCTTACATAGAATGTCCGATTCTTTCTGGTTCCAGCTATCCTTTCTGATCTGGTTTATTAGGGTTAAAGGTAGTTCAGCATTGCTCTCCTTCAAATGAGTTTTAAATTCATTGAAGTGATGGTCATCCAGAAGTAATATGACTTTTTGAATACTTAACATGTGGGCAACTAATTTACATAAATTTTAGTTTAACACCCTTTTAAAAAGAGTATAAATACTGGTACACTTAAAGTTCTGATATTTGCTGATTATAGTTTTAATTGTTCGTTCAGTCAGTCAACATGTTTTCTCCAACACTTCCCCATTGATATCCAATTCGATTAATTTGATTAAAACTGATCTTGAAAAACAGGTGGATGTTTATTTAACAGAGATCTATCCGATCCCTGTTGTAGATATACAATAAGGTCCATTGGCTAAAAGAAAGTTTCTGTAAAGTAAATAATATGCTGGGATTGTTTGTTAAAGATTCCGTATTTAATATAGCTGAGGATGAGATCAAATAAATTTAACTTAGCTCCAAAAGGGTTTATATCTCTTGCATAAACTCGCATTCCGGTTCCAAGACTCAAAAAATAATTAAGCAGTAACTAATCTATTTTCCAGTTAATTGGTTTCATGCTTTGATGCTCAAGAATTCTGTTTGTCTTGGAAAAATGTTTACAGCCAAAGAATGCTCCTCTCGCTAATGGAGAAGGATGTGCAGCCTTTAGTACAAAATGTTTATTTTGATCAATGAGTGACTCTTTAGATTGTGCAAAATTGCCCCATAAAAGAAAAATAACGCCTTTTTTATTATCAGAGATAGTTTTAATAACCGTGTCTGTAAATGTTTCCCATCCTTTTTTCTGATGTGAACCGGGTGTATTAGCTCTTACTGTGAGTGTTGCATTTAAAAGTAACACTCCCTGTTTTGCCCAGGGCTCAAGATCTCCTGAATAGGGCATCGGAAGATGTATGTCTGTGCCTAATTCTTTAAATATATTCTTAAGGGAGGGAGGAAGTTTGATTCCGGAGTTTACTGAAAAAGATAGGCCATTCGCCTGTCCCGGGCCATGATATGGGTCCTGACCAATAATAACCACTTTGACTTTCTCGAATGGAGTAAGGTCAAATGCTGCAAATATGCGGCTGCCAGGTGGGTAAACTTTATAAAGCTTTTTCTCTTCTTTCAGAAATGCCTTAAGTTTAAGAAAGTATGGAGCGGAAAACTCATTTATAAGATAGCGTTTCCAACTCTCTTCTATTAAAGGTTCAATTTCAGTCGGTAAATCAGACATATGGGAAAAACAGCGGTATGATAGGCTGCAAATGTAGTTTATAGGGAGTGAAATAAGAGGGTTTGTGCAAAAAATAATTTATTTATCACTTGCATAAATGTAGAATTATCTTAATTTTGCATTTCACATTTGGGATTTTTAGAAAAAACAATTTTATTCGACTATCATGAAAAAAGTTTTGATAATGTTTATATCTGTTGTTTTTGTAAGTGCTACTTTATCATCTTGCAGAAGCCATGAGCGTTGTGCCGCCTATGGTAAGATCAATAAAATTGAGACTGAAAAAGTAAACTCTGATAAAACAGAAAAGGCTATTTAATCTGATTTTAAAGATCATTCTTAACTACTCTTACTCCTTTCATCTTTTCTTTTTCTGTACATCAGGTTCCCTGTCAGGAATATTTGAAATCAATGGTTTCTAAACCGACCCAACCGAAACTCTATTTATATTAATGAATTGGCTCAATCTTTCCGATGAGGATCAGTTAGCTTCTCTAAATGACCTGTCTTTTAAATATCCTGTAATTATTCTTAAACATAGCACCAGATGCTCTATTAGTTGTATGGCGAAGGATAGGCTTGAAAGAAAGTGGACGTTCGATTCGGAAAAAGTTCCATCTTATTATCTTGATGTACTCTTGTCCAGAAATATTTCCAACCTGATAGCTGAGAAATACAGTATTGAGCATGCATCACCCCAGGTTTTGATCATAAAGAACGGGAAATGCATTTATTCTGCATCCCATTCTGAGATCTTCTTCGAAAGCCTTTTGGGTGTTATCAATAATTAAACACAATAGTTTGTTTTATGTCAGGGTGCAGGCTTTTAGCAACCGGACATGTTTTGGCTGCATTTTCAAGTAATTGTCTTTCCTTTTCATTGAATTTATTGGAGCCCATGTTTATTTCAACAATTACCTCACTTACTCTCCGTGGTTCAGAAGCCATTATTTTTGTAACATCAGCAGAGGTATCTTCCATTATTATCTGATGGCGGTCCGCAATAATTCCCATAATTGTAAGCATGCAATTTCCAAGAGAAGTTGCCAGAAGATCGGTAGGTGAAAATGCTTCACCTTTACCGTTGTTATCAAGTGGAGCATCTGTAATGATGTTTTGTCCGGAAAGAAGGTGTGTGGCTTCGGTCCTGAGTTTTCCTTTGTAAATTATCCGGGAGGTTTTCATGAATAAATATAAATTTTTTTACGTATAATTTTGTACATTTGTAAGAACAAAGATAATTGAATGTTAAAGAAGATTTCTTCATTTCTGTTAATTACATTTATTTCAACCGGAGTTTTTTCT
>JAJTCJ010000054.1 GCA_021323165.1 Bacteroidota bacterium
AAAGCAGGCATTAAAAGTATCTTTTACAGGTGGAACTGTAATGGGACTTGGTGTTGCAGGTTTAGCGGTATTAGGATTAGGTGGTCTGTTCATTATATTTCTTAAAATATTTAATGTGATTGGTGAGGATGGCGTTGATGCTATCCATATGAAAACTGCTATCGAAGTTTTGACAGGTTTTTCTCTTGGAGCTGAATCAATAGCTTTATTTGCACGTGTTGGTGGTGGTATTTACACTAAAGCTGCGGATGTTGGAGCTGACCTTGTTGGTAAGGTAGAAGCAGGAATTCCAGAGGATGATGTTCGTAATCCTGCAACTATTGCAGATAACGTAGGAGATAACGTAGGTGATGTTGCCGGTATGGGTGCCGATCTTTTTGGTTCTTATGTGGCAACTATCCTTGCAACAATGGTATTGGGTCAGGAGATCGTGGTTCTTGACAATTTTGGAGGGATGTCGCCAATTTTATTGCCAATGGTTATTTGTGGTTTGGGTATCGTATTCTCAATTGTAGGAACATGGTTCGTTACCATTAAGGATGATAAATCAAATGTTCAGAATGCGTTGAACATGGGGAACTGGGCTTCAATGTTATTAACTGTTGCAGCTTCTTATTTTGTAGTAATGTACATGCTTCCTGAAACATTAAGTTTACGCGGTTACGAATTTTCAAGATTGAATGTGTTCCTTGCAATCGTTGTGGGAACAATTGTAGGTGCTATCATGAGTATTGTAACTGAATACTACACAGCAATGGGAAAAGCTCCTGTGTTGTCTATCATTCAGCAATCATCAACAGGACATGCAACCAACATAATTGGTGGTTTATCAGTTGGTATGAAGTCAACAGTTATTCCTATTCTTACGTTAGCAGCTGGTATCATGGCATCTTATTACTTTGCCGGACTATATGGTGTTGCGATCGCAGCAGCAGGTATGATGGCAACAACTGCAATGCAGTTAGCTATTGATGCTTTTGGTCCTATCGCGGATAATGCCGGTGGTATTGCTGAAATGAGCCAGTTGCCTCCTGAAGTTCGTGAACGAACTGATAATCTTGATGCTGTTGGTAACACAACTGCAGCCACAGGTAAAGGTTTCGCGATCGCTTCTGCAGCATTAACATCTCTTGCTTTATTTGCAGCCTTTGTAGGTATTGCAGGTATTTCTGCGATCGATATTTATAAAGCTCCTGTTCTTGCAGGATTATTCGTTGGAGGTATGATTCCTTTCATTTTCTCTGCATTATGTATCCAGGCAGTTGGTAAAGCTGCAATGGACATGGTACAGGAAGTTAGACGTCAGTTCCGCGAAATTCCGGGTATCATGGAATACAAAGCAAAGCCTGAATATGAAAAATGTGTGGCTATTTCAACTAAAGCATCAATCCGTGAAATGATGATGCCGGGTGCAATTGCATTGATTACTCCGGTTTTAGTTGGATTTACTTTTGGTCCGGAGGTACTCGGAGGTTTATTGGCAGGTGTAACTGTATCAGGTGTCTTGATGGGTATTTTCCAGAGTAATGCCGGAGGTGCATGGGATAATGCAAAAAAATCTTTCGAAAAAGGTGTAATGATCAACGGAGAGATGTTCTATAAGAAATCAGAGCCGCATAAAGCATCAGTAACAGGTGATACAGTTGGAGATCCGTTTAAAGATACTTCAGGACCATCTATGAACATCCTTATTAAGTTAATGTCTATTGTTTCCCTTGTTATTGCTCCTTATATCGCAGTAAACAGTACGGCTAATGCAGAAGAGTGTCATATGACTAACGAGTGCAGAATGGGTGTAAATGATAAATGTTGTAAAGATGATGCGACTCACGGAATGATGATGGGTAAGTGTGATATGAGCAAATGTGCAGGAATGTCAAAAGAAGAGTGCGCGAAGATGTGTGATGAAAAAGGATGCACAGCTGAAGAAAAAGCATATTGTATGAGCATGTATGGTGCTGATGGGAAATTCATCGGTCCTAAATGTGATATGGAAAAATGTATGAACATGACTAAAGAAGAGTGTGCTGCTTATTGTGATTCAGTTGGATGTACTCCGGAAGAAAAAGCAGTTTGTGTTAAGCACGCAGGTTCAGGTAAATCATGTTGTAAGGAAATGTCGGGTGAGCACGCTGAAGGGCATGATCATCACTCAGAAGAAAAGCACTAATAGAATATAATCAAAAAAAGAAATGCTCTGTTAAATAAACAGAGCATTTTTTTTTGAAAAAACTAATAACACCAAATAAACACTACTCAAAATGATCAGTAAATTTTTACTCTCCGGAGCGATCCTCCTTAGTATTTCCTTTAACGCTGTAGCCTTTACAAATGATACAACCGCTGATCCGGAAATGGATTCAGTTGCTTTTTACCATGAGATGCAGAAACTTGATAGTACTATAGCTGCTATGGATTATAAGACAGGTAAAGTTGTTTTGCAGGGAGATCTTGCAACGATAAATGTACCAGAAGGATTTTCCTTTTTAGGAAGTAAGGACGCACAATATGTATTGACTTCTCTTTGGAATAATCCGGAAGACACAGGTACTTTAGGTATGCTCATTCCTAATGGAATTAATCTTCTGGCTGTGGAATCATGGGCAGTTATTTACAGTTATGAAGAAGATGGTCATGTGGATGATGATGATGCGGAAGATATAGATTATGCTGAATTGCTGGGAGATATGCAGAAAGATATAACGGCAAATAATTCAAGCCGTGTTGCTGCAGGATATGCACCAATGGAGTTGATCGGCTGGGCTAAAACTCCTTATTATGATGAGGTGAATCACAAGCTTCACTGGGCTAAAGAAATAAAATTCGGAAGTGATTCGTTGAATACACTTAATTATAATATAAGAATGCTTGGTAGAAAGGGTGTCCTTGTTCTGAATGTGGTGTCGGGGATGGATAACATTAAGATTGTTGAAGCAAATATCGGGAAGATCCTAAAGAGTTCAGATTTCAATGAAGGAAACAGATACGAGAATTTTGATTCGAGCGTGGATAAAGTTGCGGAATATGGTATTGGCGGTTTAATCGCGGGAGGAATTCTTTTAAAGACCGGATTACTTGCTAAAGCAGGGATTTTTCTATTAAAGACATGGAAGTTTATCGCGATAGGTGCGGTTGGACTTTTTGCATTCTTAAGAAAAAAATTTTCAAATAAGAATGATGACAGCAGTCCGCCTCAAATAGGAGAATAACAATTGTTATAGAAACCCCTTCAGAATAATGAAGGGGTTTTTTTATGGCTTGCCTTTTTTTAACATAGGCTTTGGAATAATTACGTTTAACGAAATAAACACTTCGAGGGCTGAACACTGTATTAATTTTGAATCAGATATTAATGTAAATAGAAAAAAGGAGAACAAAAATGAAAACGAATATCCATACACTCGGAATATTGCTGATCGCATCTTCCGTCACCCTGTTTAGCTGCCAGAAAGAAGAATTACGTCCCGTGAATTTTGAAGAAAAGTCTCAGTCTGTTCATAGGATTCCACCCAAAGAAATAAGTAAATGGAAAATCACTTCTTTTATTGTAAAAGGTAAATATGAAAGTAATGAAACCTCAAAGTTTGAAAATTGGTATTTTCAGTTCTATGATAATGGGTTGGTTGTGGCAACTAAAAAAGACCAAAAAGTCACAGGGAAATGGGAATCAGGTCCTCTGTTTGAGATCAAATACCTGAGTCTTGATTTTGGCGGACAGGAGCCATTTTTAGAGTTAAACAGCATTTGGAATGTTTTAAAAGAAACTTCAGAATATAAATACCTTGAAGATACAAAAGGAGGAGATGGTTTAACAAAAGATCTTCTTTTTGAAAAATTATAATTAATAATAACTTAAATAGAAAGGAAAATAAAAATGAAAACGAACGTCAAAAAACTAGGTATAGTGTTATTAGCACTGGGATCTGTAATTGTTAGTTGTACGAAAGATGAAATAAAACCATTAGCAGAGGATCCTGTGGAAAGTAATGATCAACTAATGAATGCAAAGGAAGGGTATTCCGTTAAATCATTGTATGTTCAAGGTGTAACGGATCTCGAAAAGAAAGATGAAACACATCAGTTCAAAGGCTGGAAGGTATATTTTTTACCGGACGGTGAAATTAAGGCTGATAATGGAATTGAGCAAGTTAAGGGTAAGTGGGTGAAGATCAAAGGAGATTATAACGAAGAATATATTGCTATCGATTTTAACCATCAGAAGAAGTTTGTCCTTTTAAATAATATTTGGAAGGTATCCGAACAGAAGCCTTCTTATTATTCTTTTGAAGATAAAGATAAGAGCGATGGAACAAGCCAGGTAGTTTTTGAAATGTAAATTTCGCAAACAAAAAAGCGGTGCTTACCGCTTTTTTGTTTATTGATTTATGCTGAGTTATTAGTCCAAACAATTATACGTTATGGAAATAACAATTGTAAGTTAGAATATGTAAATCACAATTAAAAAAGGAGAAGAAATGAAAACGAACGTCAAAAAACTAGCTTTAGTTTTATTTACATTAGGAACAGTCGCACTAGGCTGTAAAAAGGAAGATGAAGTTCAACCTGCAAGCCCGGCAGCAATTGCTCAGGATGGAACAAATGATCAGGTGTCTAAAAAAGGTTATACCGTTACATCACTATATATTAAAAAAGTAGGTACGACCGAGGAAGGCACTAATGAAGCAGATAAATTCAAGGGATGGTCATTTCTATTTCATGATAAAGGTGAGCTATTGGCTATTACTGCAGAAGGTGAGCAAATCTTAGGCAAATGGTCAAGCAAAGAAGGTGAAAGGGAAACTATAACTATAGATTTTGGTACAATTACACCTTTTAACCTTTTAAACAATACATGGGTTGTTACTAAAAAAACTGATCTATCCAAAACAATGGAAGATAGAGATGAGAGTGATGGAACCACTGCATCAGTGGTGTTTGAAAAATAGTTGATATAAAACTAAAAAAAAGCGTCTTTTAAAGGCGCTTTTTTTTTCTAACCCTAATGTTTTATCAATTGGCTATATGAAATGTTACCCTATCGATTTTACCACAATAAGCAATAAAACAGGATGTAATTTTGAATCAGATATTAATACTAATAATTAGAAAAGGAGATATAAAATGAAAACGAATTCAACAACATTAGCAATTGCTATTTTAGGAATAGCAACAATCTTAGGGTCATGTCAAAAAGAAGAGCTTAAGCCCATGCCTGTTATCTCAACACAGTCGGAAACCGTTACAACAAACAAGAAAACGTTGTCGGGAATGAATGACGATTTTGAAAAGAACCTGTATACCGGGAAATGGGTGATCTCTAATATGAATGATGGTAAATACGAAACCAGAACAGATCAAACCGCACACTTCAGGGATTACGTCTTTACATTTAATGAGTATCAGGTTGTAATCGCTACAAGCAAAGAAAGAAGCGTAAGCGGAAAATGGACGACTATAATGGTAGGTAATAAGAAGAAAGTAGTTGTTGATTTTGGTTTTAAGCCGTTTATTATACTTAACGGGCATTGGGACATCACTGAATTTAACACAGCATATGTAAAATTAAATATTCCACAGGTCAATGGAAGCGCAGTGCTTAATTTTGATTCGGTAAATAATATGCCGAAGTAAATAATAGATAGATAAAAAAAAACGCCTTTTTGATAATCAAAAAGGCGCTTTTTTTATTTTAAATAAAATTCTAAACCCTGCACTATTCTTTGCCATTTCTCTGGCGTCCACACTATTACTTTTTCGATTAAAATTTTAGAAATCTGATCCTTATATGATTTGATTATTTCAAGAGCTTCTTTACTAAAATTATTTCCTTCCACAGGAATACTTTTGAAAACATCTTCATTTCTACCCTTTCCTTTCAGACTTATTACAAAAGATTTAACTTTTACATTTCCATTAATAGGAATAATCATATTACACTTTTCCAGTTCAGCCAATGTAAAAGCATTCTCAATATGTTTACAAATAGTGATCTCACTTTTCTTTTGAGTCTGTGCTGCCGTTGAAAGGAACATTAAAACTGCAGAGGATAAAAGCAGTTTTTTCATAAATAAGTGTTTTAAGTTTTTCTTACTCTTAAGGATTTTCAGTTACTCCCCGATTAACGGCTCAATGATTATAGTCTTAATAAATAATAGCTTTCACAATACCCGATCTTTCATTTTTACTTTCCAGGCTTATAAAATAAATTCCTTTTGGGAATTGGCTAACATCAATCTGAATCTTTCCTGTAACAGGAATGGCTGATATTCTTTGTATTTCCTGTCCCAGTACATTTGTAAAAACAATTTGAGAGTTTAAAGAATTGTTTACTGTAATGTTAAGCTGATACTTTGCAGGGTTAGGATAAACTTTCAGGATTTCCGGAATACTGGAAGATTGATCAAGTTCTTCTATCCCCACAGCTTCACAATAATTCTGCATCGATTTAACGGCTTTAAAAAGATTTAAACGTCCTCCAGTTAATGTTAATCCGGACAGGGCAGCAATAGGGTCTACTGAGCCTAAAATAGAATCTTTAACCATCAGAGCAATGCCGGCAGGATCGGCTTTATAATTTGCGACCAATTGAGGGCAGGCTACAGAATATAATAATCCGATGGTTCCTGCAACATGCGGTGTAGCCATAGAGGTTCCTGAGATAGAATTGTAAGTATTCGAACCTGATGAATAATAAGTAGAAGTAATACCGGTGCCAGGAGCTCCAAGATC
This sequence comes from Bacteroidota bacterium, assembly GCA_021323165.1. GTDB lineage: Bacteria > Bacteroidota > Bacteroidia > 2-12-FULL-35-15 > 2-12-FULL-35-15 > 2-12-FULL-35-15. The sequence goes on from JAJTCJ010000054.1 coordinate 6,730, forward strand.
TATCATTGTTGCACCGTATCCTGCAGTCGCTTTTGTATCATTACTTCTTGTGTTGGTAACAGTTACCAGCCAGTTACTTGGACAAGCAGTCGGGATATCACCCTGGGTATCCACATTGTAATTTGCATTGGCTGTTGCACCAGCGCTTAAAACACCCACTGCACCGAGTGAGTCGTACATTGCGCACCATAATGGATAAGAAGAAGGTGCCGCAAGATCAACGCCAAAAGATGAATTAGTAGCTACTACAAATGCCCCTTTAACACCATTTGTTAGGTTGTATTCTTTCCGCTGATCACGGGCATAAGCGTAAGCAGCAACAACATTGCCTTCATTAAATCCCCCATAAGTGATGGGCATTATCTTAATATTCCAGTTAACACCTGTTACTCCAATCCCATTGTTTCCTCTTGCCCCGATAGTTCCTGCAACGTGGGTGCCGTGGCTTTGAGGTGTCCAGTTATCATTTTGAGCCGAAGAATTCCATCCGTCAAAATCATCAGTATAACCATTATTGTCATCATCTATACCATTGTTTGGGATCTCATCATAATTTTTCCAGTAATTCTGGATCAAATCTGGATGAGTTAGAGAAAATCCACCGTCAATGACTGCGACAACAATTGTATCACCTTGAGAGGTAAGCCCGCCAGTAGTGATATCCCAGGCTTCAGGTGCATCAATATCTGCATCCGCGACAGCTCCGGTTCCTCCATTTGAACCAGTATTGTTCATATCCCACATGACACCGAATTGAGCATCATTTGGGATAGTATTACGTTCATTTATATAATGATTATACTGAACTATCTTTACTTCAGGGTGATTCCTGACCTGGCTGAGTAATCGTTCTTCATTTATTGAAGTGTGATCAAAAGATAACAGATAGATATTCATGCTGGATGAAAGGGTGCGTTCATTTTTAAAATTGACAGAATTCTTTTCCGACATTTCAGATTGAAATTCCTGAACATCTGCACCGGCTTTAAACATGATTAGGAACTGTCCGGGAATATGATTGTTATCCTGAGCGAAACAAGGCTGGAATATGATGGCAATAACGAAAGTAAAATAAATAGATATTCTCCTCATTTGGTGGTAATCTGAATGAATTTGGAGGGAAACTAATCCCTTTTGTCTATAACAATATTAGCGAATAATTGTGTAATTTGCAATTCCATTCCGATAAATGTCAGATAAGAATTTCACCATTTATAAATCCTCCGCAGGTTCAGGAAAAACTTTTACGCTGGTAAAGGAATATCTCGCTTTGGCATTAAATGATGATGCTTTATCACCACAGGCTTATAAGCATATTCTTGCCATAACGTTTACCAATAAGGCTGCCGCTGAAATGAAAGAGCGGATAGTGAAAGCATTGAAAGAATTAGCAGAAGATGATTATTCAGCTATATCTAGCGGCTCTAAAACTCTTTTAGGAATTTTAAAAGATCATAAAAAGCTAAATCTGAAAGAGCAGCTGACAGATGAGATTATAAGAAAAAGATCTAAAAAAATTTTAACTGCTATACTCCATAATTATTCTGATTTCGCTATCGGGACTATCGATGCATTTGTTCATAAAGTTGTAAGAACATTCGCGTTTGATCTTAAGATTCCGATGAGTTTTGAAATAGAAATGGATGATGAAAAGCTACTGACTCATGCAATTGATCTGTTGATCGCTCAAATAGGCAGTGATGAACGATTAACAAAGGCTCTTGTTGAATTCACTGAAAGTAAAACCGATGATGAAAAGAGCTGGCACATTGAAACAGATCTGATGAAATTCGCGAAGAACCTGCTGAACGAAGAGGGGGCTGTTTACATTGAAAGACTGAAAGAATTAAGTGTCGATGATTTTTTTAAGATTAAGGAAATATTATTTACTGAAATAAAGAAATTTGAAACATTCATTGTTGAAGAAGCAAAAAAGGCAAATGATCTGATTGTTAGATCGGGACTTACTTCAAAACAATTTTTTCAGGGAGATAAAGGTATCGCTGGATATTTCGAAAAGCTTGCAAGAGGTAGAATTGATTATATTGTTCCGAATAGTTATGTCATCGCCACAGCAGGTGACGACAAATGGTATGCAGGCAAAATTTCGCGTGATGAACAGGGAAGTGTTGATTCAATCAAAGGTCAATTGCTTGATTCATTTAATATCATTCAAACAATAAAGGATCGTGATCATTCTAATTATATCCTGTTCCAGCTCATCAACAGAAATATATATTCACTTGCTGTTTTAAATGAAATAGAAAAGTTGCTGAGTGAATATAAATCGCAAAATAACATCCTTCACATTTCAGAGTTCAATAAAATGATAGCTAAGATCGTACTGAACGAACCTATCCCTTTTATTTATGAACGCTTAGGAGAGCGATATAATAATTACCTGATCGATGAGTTTCAGGATACTTCTGTACTTCAGTTTCAAAATCTTTTACCTCTGATAGATAATTCACTGGCTGCCGGACATTTCACTATGCTGGTCGGAGATGGAAAGCAGGCTATTTACCGTTGGCGTGGAGGAGAAGTTGAGCAGTTTGCAATGTTGCCCGAAATATTTTCTCATAACGATAATCCCCTGGTTCTTGAAAGGGAAGAAGCCTTAAAAAGAAATCATGATCCTCAGGTATTGAATAAGAATTTCCGAAGCAAACGTGAGATCATTGAATTTAATAATTCACTTTTCAGAACACTGGCAGGCCAGTTGAATGAAAAATACAGAAACATTTATGACAGTCTTGAGCAGGAGTTTAATCCGTCAAATACAGGCGGTTTTGTACAAGTCGAGTTTTTTGAAGAAACAAAAGAAGAGTGGAGAGATAAGAATTTTGCAAGAACTTACGAGATCATATTCCAGTTATTAAACGAAGGGTATCAACTAAAGGACATTGCCATACTTGTAAGAAAGAATACTGATGGTAGTGATATTGCAAATTATCTGACTGAAAAGAATATTCCGGTTATTTCTTCCGATTCTTTATTGCTGAGTAATTCAAAGGATGTAAATTTTCTGCATTCAATTTTAAAATTCCTTGCCAATACCAGCGATAATATAGTTCATGCAGAGATACTTGAATATCTTATCAGTTCACGGCATATAGATAACAGTTCTATAGATGAACTGATCCGCCAAAAAAATTCAGGAGGCCTGCTTCCAATTCTGCGTTCTGTCAATAGCGATTTCAGTATTGTAAAATTATCAAAAATGGCTCTTTATGAACTCATCGAAGAGCTTGTCGGATTGTTTAAATTAAATGAGAGTCCGAATGCTTACATTCAATTCTATCTGGACGAAGTGTTGAATTACAGTATTAAAAAGAATAACAACCTTAATGATTTTATAGAGTACTGGGAAGATAAAAAGGGTAAAGCTTCTTTAGTTATTCCACAGGGAATGGATGCTGTAAGTATAATGACAATTCACCGTTCCAAAGGACTTGAATTTCCGGTGGTGATCCTCCCTTTTTCAAATGGTAAAGTAAAGAACGGGAAAGATAACTTATGGATCACACTTGAAAATGATAAATTAAAAGGCTTTCCAACAGCTCTTGTTCCGACCAGTGAAAGTCTTAATGAAACCGAATTCGGTCCTTTGTATGAAGAAGAGAAAAGTAAATCGTTACTGGACAGCCTGAATGTTTTATATGTGGCATTCACTCGGCCGGAAGAGCGTATGTATATTCTTGCGGATAAGCCTTCTAAAAACCCTTCAAATTTTGGAAAAACCAGTGATATGCTGGCTTATTATTATCAGGTGAAAGGAGAGTGGCAGGAAGGAAAAAATGTTTATTCCTTTGGTAAGGAAGTGCAGCATGTATCTCATCAGATTAAATTTCAGGCCTTGAATTTTAATCTGAAAACATTTAATTCTAACCAGTGGCGTGAAAGCATCAAGATGCGGACTGCTGCTGCGGGTATTTGGAATACCAATATGGCAGAAACCAAAAAGGATTATGGTGTAATGGTTCACACAGCTCTTTCAAGGATCAACTATTCTGATGATACTACAAAGGCGCTTGATAGCATGCTTGAAGAAGGAATGATAAATATAGAAGAACGCGATCACCTAACCAGCACTATCAATAATATCTTAATGCTTCCATTGCTTGCTCCTCATTTTATTGAGGGCCTAACTGTAAAGAATGAGTCTGAGGTGATCTCATTAACAGGTGAAATGTTTCGTCCCGACAGAGTTGTCCTAAACAATAAGGAAGCTGTGATCATTGATTACAAAACAGGAAGTAAGAAGCAGGTACACCAGCAGCAGATCATTCAATATGGTGATCTGTTAATCCAAATGGGCTATGATGTAAAAGAAAAGCTTTTAGTTTATATTGAAGAGCTAGAAATTGTCTCGGTAAAATAAATACAAAGATTCTTCGTTCTTTTTCTACCTCTCCGCAAAATCATCCCCTTTATTCATATTATGATTTATGAAATCACTGATTATTTGGATGTTATTTCTGTCTTATTCTTTACAAGCTCAAACTACCGCACATGGCACGATCAAAGTGAAAAAAGCAAAGATCTATACTGTTGTGGATCAAATGCCGGTTTTTTCAGTTGGAGATGCCTCGATGCTGTTATTTATACAAAGAAACCTTAAGTATCCTCAAAATGCGATTAATGAAGGAAGAAGCGGGACTGTTTATGTAAGTTTTGTTGTTAATGAAGATGGGTCGGTTACAGATGCCGTAATGGAAAAGGAAGTTATTAATTGCACTGAGTGCACATCTGAAGCTTTAAGAGTGGTGAGATCCATGCCTTCATTTTTACCCGGAAGGAACAATGGAACGATTGTAAAAGTTCAAATTTTTCTTCCGATCAGATTTATTTTAAAATAATCTGTATCTTTTTCAAAACATTCGGTTATAGAATCAGATTACGGGAACAAAGGGATCACACGTTTAATTGAATATATGCAGCAAACGTCAAAATATCATGCAACCGAAACCGATCTGGTCAATGAACAGGCTATCGTAGAAGCTGCGAAAAAAAATCCGGAGAGGTTTGGTCCTCTGTATGAGAAATATTATGAGAGGATCTTCCGCTTCATATATCAGCGCATTGATGATAAGGAAAAAGCCTTTGATGCGGCTCAGCAGACATTTATGAAGGCTATTAATAATCTTCATAAATATGAATTCAGGGGTGTTCCTTTTGCTTCCTGGCTTTACAGGATAGCATCAAGCGAAGTGAATAATCTTTTCAGGCAGGAAAAGGCTCAGCGTACAGTTAATATTGATTCCGTAAGTGTTTATAACATCATCGAAGAGATACAGGAAACGAAGATCGATGAATATCATGATAAGATCGTGGGGATAATTGCAGAATTGCCTGAAGATGAATTACAATTAATCGAAATGCGCTTCTTTGAAAAGCGTGCCTTCAAAGAAATTGCTGAGATATTGGAAATAACTGAAAGTAATGCAAAGATAAAAACATACAGGATCCTTGAAAAGCTGAAGAAAACAATAAAATGATACAAATAATTACTCAAAAAAAATTTGCGATCTGTGTTTGTTAAATAGCAATCTGAAACATTTGAATAATACTTACTTAAAAAATGAAAAGAAAAATAAATATTAATCGCCCGAATGTTAGTGCCGATGAGATCAATAAACATAAGAACTTTGATTCGGTATTAAAAAACAGTGCTGCGGCCGGTTCAAAGCCTTTGTTTAAAAAGCCGTGGTTTTTGTCTGCTGTTGTTGCCGCTGTTGCAGTGATAGTGGTTACAGGGCTGGTTCTTACTAATGAAAATGAACAGTCTCCGGTTGTTGTAAATCCTGTGGCAGGTGAATCGGACAGCATCCTTTTAGCTGCATTTTATAAAAATGAGGAATCCAAACCCTGCATTGCTCCGCCAATCGAGGGATTAAATGTTCCTTATGTTACTTATAGGGTGAATGCTGAAAAAGGAGGTAAGTTCGATTTTAAAACAGGCTCAAAATTTACTATTCCTCAAAATGCGTTTGTTGATGAAAACGGTAAACCTTTAAAAGGAGAAATAGAACTGCGTTATCGTGAATTCCATGATGCCGCGGATTTTTTTGTCAGCGGTATTCCTATGACATACGACAGTGCCGGTGTAAAGTATCAGTTTGAGTCTGCGGGAATGATGGAGATGCTTGCATACAAAGATGGAAATCAGGTTCAAATGGCTCCTGATAAAACGATCAGGGTGGAGCTGGCATCAGCTTACGAAGGAACAGAATACAATCTTTATAAGTTAGATACTTTAAAAAATAATTGGTCGTGTTTAGGAAAGGACAAAGTTGAAAACGAAAATAAAAACGGCAAGAATCAAAGTTTATATAACGATGCGCCCACTATAGCAAAGGTGCAGGATGCTCCGGAATATAAAGCTATAGAACAAAAGATCGGTCAAGTGGAAACTGTTAAAGAAAATAAGATTGCGGCCTTACCTAAGCCGGCTGAAGCTCCTAAAAAGCCTTTAAAAGCCAGTAAAGATAAATATACATTTAATCTTGAACTTGATCTTACGGAGTTCCCTGAGTTTGCAGTTTATAAGAATGTGAAATGGGAGCTTGGTGCGGAGAATAAGAATGTAAATAATGCAATGTGGACAGAGTTAAATAAAACACTTTGGGAAGATGTAACGCTTAAAGAAGGGAAAAAAGGAGAGAATTATTTATTGAGTTTAAAAAAAGGAAAGAAGCAAGTAAATGATCTTGTTGTTTATCCTGTTTTTGAAGGAAAGAATTATGAGTTGGCAATGAATGATTTTCAGCAAAAGTTCGATAAATATACCGAGGCACTTGATAAACGAAAGATCGAAGAAAAAAAGATACAGGAAAAGTATGAAGCAGATCTGGCAATAGCAAAAAAACAACAGGCCGACTTTGAAGAAAAATGGAAAAGAGAAAGAAATAATGAACTTGCCAGCCTTAATACTGAGCAAAAAGTGATGAGGGTGTTCCAGGTAAGCAGTTTCGGAGTTTATAACTGTGACAATCCCAGCGTTTTTCCTAAAGGTGTAGTGTGCAATGCTGTTCTGACAAATGAACAGGAAGTAAAATTAATGTGTTATGAAGTTTACCTGGTTGATAAAACTAAGAACGGATTGTTTACATACAATAGAAACCCAATAACAAGATTATCTTTTGATCCTAAAGCATCTAATATTTTATGGACAGTAGAGAACGGTATATTGTATTATATCAAACAGGATGATTTTGCTTTAATAAGATCGGGATATCAAACGATAAAAATGAATAAAGTAGACCAAAAGTTTAAAACTGTTGAAGAAATGAAAACGTTCTTTTCAATCTGAGTATAATTTGAAAGTGGTTTCGAGAGAGCCTCAACTACCAGCTACGTGAAAAGTTAAAATATAAAATGTTTGCAGTATGTCATCCCGAGCGAAGCCGAATGGATCTTCTTAAATGGTACTCAAATTATAAAATGAAAAAGTCAATAATAAAGAACATGTTTTTATTATTGATTCTTTTTGTTCCAACAATCATGTCAGCCCAAACTGATAGTGTATCCCCGCAAGGAACTATAAGAATTTTGAAACCTAAGGGTGGGAAGGTATTTATTAAAGCCTTTGCAGATTTTGGCAGAATGGGAGTCAATAATTTTCAGCCTTTTCCTGTAGTAGAAGGTTATTCTTTTCCATTTAACTATACGAGATACTTCAATGAAAAATTCCGGGATAAAAGAGTCTTTCTAAACTATAAGAGTGCTGATACTGTTTACCTTGAGGTAAGCATTTCTAAAAAAGGAAAAACAACCATAAAAGATATTACTTATTCAATGTCAAATGGCAGACGTTCTTTTTTTGATACTGATAACAAAGTAGAAAAAAACGATCTTCAGGTTTCCTGTTTCCGCTTTCTTAATGAGATCGAACAATGGTTTCCTGCATACGAAATGACTACCAGGGTAAGTAGTTATAAGGGACAACAGGTTATCAAACCGGTTAAAAAGAATAAAGATGCAACCGGAATAATAACGATCATGTTTTCTCTGGAGCCGTTTGATAATTGATCCCTGAAATGCTATTGGTTATTTTTTTTATCTTTAGCCAATAAGACACAGCATGCAGGCTTTTAAAAACAAGAAATTTTATTTTTTATTATCTTTTATTGAAGGAGGTTCCGTAATGGCTGCAGAGCTTCTCGGAGCAAAAATGCTCTCACCCTATTTTGGTTCTTCTTTATACGTATGGGCAAGTGTTCTCGCAATTACTCTAGGCGGATTGGCTGTAGGTTATTTTGCCGGTGGTATCCTGTCATATAAAAGTAAAAATCCGCTTGCATTGTTTTATGTGTTGATCGCAGCAGCTGTATTTACAGTCCTAATGCCTTTTTCTTCAAAATTTATTTTATGGATGATAGGAATGCACAGTCTTATTCCTTCTGTTATCGTTTCTTCAATATTTATATTATTTCCTCCTGTCTTTATGATGGGAATGGTTTCACCTTTGATCATTCGCGCTATAACAAATGATGTAGAAGAAGCGGGGAGAGCTGCAGGAGCGATCTATGCCATTTCAACTGTGGGCGGTATCTTGGCAACCTTTACTTTTGGATTTTATGTGATACCTGTATTTGGCTTAACAGTACCGAGTATAGTAACCGGTATAGTTTTAGGTGTGATTCCTGTATATGTTATTCTTCGGCAAAAACAATTCGGCAAGGCGATCGGTTTTTTTTTGCTTTGTGCCTGGGCTTTCTCAGCTTCGTCCTTTAGTCCGGTTTCTTCTAAAATAAAATTAGTGTATTCATCTGAGGGACTATTGGGTCAATTGATGGTACTTGATTATCCTCATTATAATAAGGAACAAAAGATCGATGGTTACAGCCGCTGGTTGTTTGTGAATCGTATCTCTCAAACTATGTATGATTCCCTTGCGGATGAAAGTAATAAGGAAGAAAAATATTTTACTTACGTATATCGCATTTCTGATTTTACCGATTCAATTCCTCGTGGTTCTAAAGTTTTATTGCTTGGGCTTGGAGGTGGAAGTGTCGCGAAGCGCTTGACAGAACGGGGTTTGTCGGTCGATGTTTGCGAGCTGGACAAGCGTATAGCGGAAGTGGCTAAAAAATATTTTTATCTCAGTGATAAGGTGAATATAACAGTTGATGATGCACGACATTATATTAAAACATGTAATAAAAAATATGACCTTATTATTTTTGATACATTCAAAGGAGAAGATCCTCCAAATCACGTTTTTACTATGGAATCACTTGAGGAGACCAAGCGTTTAATGAATTGGAAAGTCAATGCGCTCTATTTATAAGACATTTCTCGCCTCCGGCTTCAAGGTGGAAGTTCTTCCAACGGATCCGGATCCGAACCAGAGAAATTTATTGTTCTATGCATCTTTGGAAAATGTGAAACAGGATCCCGGTTTTATCCCGGTTGATAAGATCGATCTGGCGGATGCAGTGATATTAAAGGATGAATACCCGGTTTTGGATATGTTAAATTCCGAAGCGGCAAAAAGATGGAGAATGCTTGCTATCGGTAGCTTTACAGGAGATATTGAACAAAGAACACTTCCTCTTTTTGAATGATCTAAAGTCCAATGTTTACACCTATTCTGAAGATCGGGTTTGTGTAAGGAGTGTAAGCAGATTCAGTAAAATTATATAAAAGCATAGCCACTATTGCTGCACGGTCCGCAATACGCTGAATATAGCCTGCTCCTACAAGAACACTGTTTACATCCACCCTTCTTTTGTTAAAATCAAATGCTTCAAGGTTAAGATATTCGTATTCCGCATGACCGAACAGATAATCCGTAAATAGGTATCTTCCAAAAATTCTTCCACCATATACATTGGTTTCGAAATCATAAAATTTGTCTTTGTAGTGGTAGTATTGGTAAGTTGCCCCAATACCAGCAGATATCTTGTCGGTGATCCGGTATCCTAATAAAGGTGATACATCAACGAAAGTGACAGTGCCGAACTGTACACCCAGGTTGCCACCTGTAAAAAGCTTATCAATGAACCTTTCTTTAGGCGGATGCTTTCTAAGCATTGTACTGTCCTGCGCAAAGCTTCGGGCAATAAAAAAAGAAAAGCAAACGCTGAAAAATAATACTATGCTTGATTTTGATCTCATTGCTTGTAAAATTAATAAAAAAATCCCTTTCTTTGATCGAACTAAACATTCGTGAAAATGAATATAATTATTACCGGAGCAAGCAGAGGAATAGGCTATGAGCTCGTTAAGCTTTTTGCAAAAAAATCGGGTAACCGCATTATTGCTATTTCAAGAAACAAAGAAAAGCTAATTCAGCTGAGACAAGAGTCTTTGTCTTATAATTCCGGTTCTGAGGTTCTTCCTTTTGTTTGTGATCTTAATGATGCCGTAGCGGTAAAATCAATTCCTGAATTTGTTTCTGAACATTTAAAAGAAGTTGATGTACTTATAAATAATGCAGGGGCTATTGTAAATAAACCGTTTGCAGAGATAACTGAGTCTGATCTTCAGTATGTTTATGGTGTTAATGTTTTTGCTGTTGTTCGTCTGATCCAAAGTCTTCTTCCATCAATGAATTTTGAACAAAGGTCTCATGTAGTTAATATCAGCAGCATGGGAGGTTTTCAGGGGAGTGCTAAGTTTCCGGGATTATCGGCTTACAGTTCTTCAAAAGCTGCATTAGCATGTTTAACAGAATGTCTTGCAGAAGAGTTCAAAGAAAAAAACATTGCTTTTAATTGTCTAGCGCTGGGGGCGGCACAAACAGAAATGCTAGAGGAGGCCTTCCCCGGATACAAGGCTCCATTAACTGCTTCAGAAATGGCGGAATTCATAATGTCTTTCAGTTTGGATGGTCAAAAATACCTTAATGGAAAGATCATACCTGTTTCTATGAGTACCCCTTAGTCAGTAATTTCCTTATATTCGTAACCAAATATATTTATGTTCGTAGAACGTGCCGTGTGTTTTCACAGAACCACCACAAAACTAAATTTCATTTTATGAGAAAAATCTTTACGCTATTTTCCCTTGTTCTTATTGGTAAAATTGCAACAGCACAGCAAGATGCTGCTCTCGCTCCACCGAGCGGAACCTTTACATCGCCCGTTTCGGGATGTGCTTTAACGGCTACTGAAAATGTAACAGTAAGGATCTTTAACTTCGGCCCTGGAACAATTGTAACTCCTTTCAATGTTTCCTATACTATAAATGGAGGTACTCCGGTTACCGAACTTGTTCCGGCACCCAATATTCCCCAGAATACTTCCTTTACCTATACGTTTTCAACCCAAGCCAATTTATCCACACCGGGCACTTATACATTTGATGCGACAGTTACTGTTCCAGGTGATCCGACTTCAGGTAACAATACTTATACTGGATATGTTGTAAATGCGTTATCTCCTTCCGTAGGAGGAACGATAGCTGCTCCATCAAGCGTTTGCATAAGCAGCAACAGTGGGATCTTAACCTTAGGCGGACAAACCGGAAATGTTTTAGGCTGGGAATATTCAACTGACGGAGGGGGGACATGGATCGGTATCTCTAATACATCCACCTCACAAACGTATAATAATTTAACAGTTCCGACAAGATACAGAGCTCAGGTTCAAAACAGTTCCTGTACACCTGTTTATTCGGCAGAAGCTATCATAGCAATTGACCCCGTTACTGTTGGAGGAACTGTTGCCGGTGGAACCACAGTTTGTACAGGTGCTAACAGCGGAAATCTTACATCAGGCGGAGGAAGAGTCGGAACTATTTTAAAATGGCAATATTCAACTGATGGCGGTGCTACCTGGAATGATACTGCTGTTACTACGACTACTCTTGGTTATTTGAATCTTACTGCTACAAGATTGTATCGCGTTCAGGTCCAGAGCGGTGCCTGCGCTACGGCCTTCTCTTCCGCAGCAACAGTAACAGTAAATCCTGCATCTGTTGGTGGAACAACAAGTCCGGCAACAACTACCGTTTGCAGTGGTGCAAATGGAGGAACTATTACATTGGCAGGACATACAGGAACGATCATTCGCTGGGAATTTTCAATAGATGGAGGTGCCACATGGACCAATGTCACAAATGCAACGACCTCCCTTACCTATACTAATTTAACAACATCAACTCAATACCGTGTAAGAATTCAAAGCAATCCTTGTACTGCTGTTTACTCTTCAATTGCTGATGTTACTGTTGTCGCTTCTTCTATCGGGGGAACTGTTACAGCAAATGCAACTGTTTGCAGCGGCACCAACAGTGGTACATTAACACTTGCAGGAAATGCGGGAGCAGTTCAGTTCTGGCAATTTTCTACAAATGGCGGTGCCTCATATACCAATATCGCAAACACAACAAACACCTTAACTTATACCAATTTAACTACCACAACCTTGTATCGTGCCAATGTGAGGAACGGTTCATGTACAGCGGTTAACTCAAGTGTAGCTACAATTACAGTGAATCCTGTTTCAGAGGGAGGCACAACTGCACCGAATGCAACGGTTTGCAGCGGATCAAATAGCGGAACAATAACTTTAAGCGGACAAACAGGTTCCATAACAAATTGGTTATCTTCGAATGATGGAGTAACCTGGAATACTCTTGCAAATACCACAACAACACAAACATATACGAATCTGACAGCAACCACTTATTATATGGCAGTTGTAAAAAGCGGTGTATGTAATTCAGATAGTTCATCGGTTGATACAATTACTGTTAATCAGCCAACAGTTGGTGGAACTGTAAATTCAAGTGCTAATATCTGTTACGGAAACAATACAGGTACACTTACTTTAACAGGGGAGACTGGCAGCGTGTTGCGCTGGGAATCATCCATTGATGGAGGTATTAACTGGGTTGCAATCGCGAATACTACAACATCACATGTTTATGCTAACCTTGTTCTGACTACACAATATAGAGCAGTTGTTCAAAATGGTAACTGTTCTGTTGTTAATTCCACACCTGCTATTCTTACAATCGACCCGGTTTCAGTAGGAGGAACTGTCACTGGAAGTGCAACAGCCTGCGGTGGTTCAAATAACGGTTCTCTTGATCTTATTGATTATGTAGGTACTATCCTTAACTGGGAATCTTCAACTGATGGAGGTGCAACATGGACAATGATAGCAAATACGACAGCAACAGAAAACTATACAAACGTTCTTTCAACAACACTTTATCGTGCAATTGTAAAAAGCGGTTCTTGTTCTCAGGATACTTCATCTATTGCAACTATAAGTGTAGATCCTCCAACAGTGGGTGGAGTTCTAACAATGGATGATACTGTATGTGCATCTGTAAATGGAGATACTTTAATGCTAAGCGGCCATACCGGCAGCATTGTTCATTGGGAATCTTCTACCGATGGCGGTAACACGTGGGTTACACTAGCCAATACATCAACTTCCCAGATCTATACCAATCTTACAACAACTACTTCATACAGAGTATTGGTTAAGAGCGGAGTTTGTAATCCAATGACATCGAATACAATTACCATTACGGTTGATCCGATCGCAGTTGGTGGAATGCTTAACGGATCCGTAACAGTTTGTGATACAATTAACAGCGGAACATTATCACTTAGTGGTTCAACAGGAGCAGTACAGAACTGGGAATCATCTGTTGATGGCGGTTTTACATGGTCATCGATTTCAAATACCACTACTTCATTAATGTATACTAATTTACAGGATACAACATGGTATCGTGTAATCGTAGCTAGCGGACTTTGCGGAATGGATACATCTTCAACTGCAGTGATCTTCGTTAATCCGGCTACAGTGGCAGGAGCACTTTCAAGCGATGATACGGTTTGTGTAACCGGAAGCGGGGTTCTTCATCTTACAGGTTATACAGGAAATATTACCGGATGGGAAGTTTCAACTGATGGTGGTTTCAATTGGACACCGGTTTCAAACACTACGGATTCACTTACCTATAATAATTTAACAGTTACGACTAGCTACCATGCAATAGTAAAAAGTGGCATTTGTAATTCAATGACATCTAATATTGTTACTATAACAGTTGATCCTATCGCAGTTGGAGGAACTTTGAATGGAACGACAACTGTTTGTGATACAATTAATAGCGGAACATTAACTTTGACAGGTTCATCAGGAGCTATTCAGAACTGGGAATCAAGTGTTGACGGAGGGGCTACATGGTCAGCTATCGCTAATACTACTACTTCATTAATATATACCAATTTACAGGATACCACATGGTATCGTGTTATCATTATGAGCGGAGCATGCGGAGGCGACACTTCATCAACAGCAGTGATCTATGTTAATCCTCCTACCATTGCCGGAACTTTATCTATGGACGATACAGTTTGTTCAGGAGTAAATAACGGGGTACTTCATCTAGCAGGTTATACCGGAATGATTATCGGTTGGGAAGTTTCAACTGATGGAGGTTTCAACTGGACAGCGGTTACCAATACAACCGACTCACTTACATATAATAACCTTTCTGTAAACACAATGTATCATGCGATTGTGAAGAGCGGAATCTGTAATGCAATGACATCAAATAATGTAACAATAACTGTTAACCCTGTTTCAGCATCAGGAACGATCAGCGGATCAACACCGGGTTGTGAAGGCGCTAACAGTGGGACATTAATGGTGACAGGATATGTTGGTTCAATAGTTAACTGGGAGTCTTCAATTGACGGAGGTTTAACCTGGGCAGCAATCGGAAATACCACAGCTTCACAAACCTATTCTAATCTTACCGATACTACATGGTATCATGTAATAGTACAAAGCGGAGTTTGTTCTTCAGATACATCTGCTGCTACAACAGTAATAGTTTATCCGAAACCGGTCGCTATGTTCTCAACGGATACAGTTTGTTTTGGTAGTGCTACAACTTTCACCAACTCATCAACTATCACTTCCGGATCCATTCAGTTTAATCAATGGGATTTTGGTGATGGAAATAATTCATTGGCTTTAAATCCGGTACATACTTATGATGCGGCCGGATCTTACATTGTGAGTCTGGTTCTTACATCTAATTTAGGTTGTGGGGATACTACAACACAGGTTGTGAACGTAAATGCTTTACCATCGAATGTGATCACAGCAAGCGGTCCTCTTACTTTCTGTTCAGGTGACAGCGTTACGCTTTCTGCCGCGACAGGTACTTATACATACATGTGGAGCACTTCTGATACAACACAAAGTATTACAGTAATGACTTCAGGTACTTATGTTGTAATTGTGACGGATTCAATAACAGGCTGTTCTTCAAATAACATGGAAGTTGTTACTGTTCTTTCACCACCTGTTTCACCTGCAACCGGCTTAAACAGCACTACTGTTCCTAATCCACTTGCAGGTCCGGCTGAAACTACTACTTATCAATTAGTTGGTACCGATGTAAACGGTTGTACAGATAAAGATTCTGTTATGATCACTGTGATAGCAGATTTCAATGTAACTATTTCGAATATCATGACACCTAATGAAGATGGTTATAACGATCGTTTCATTATTCAGAATCTTGAAAATTATCCGAATACAAAAGTAACAATAGTGAACAGAAGCGGTACCGTTGTATTTACATCAGATAATTACGATAACAACTGGAATGGTGGAGTTCAAAAAGGCACAGACAGTTACGGTAATACAGTTGCTGATGGAACATATTATTACTTCATAGAATTCGAAGGAAGTGATAAAGTCTATAAAGGT
>JAJTCJ010000156.1 GCA_021323165.1 Bacteroidota bacterium
TTTGTTCAATGAATAAAATTCTTCTATCTTTTTTTCTAAGGTCATTAATTCCTGCTGGGAGATCTTTTGTTTGAGCGAGATCTCTTTAAAATAATCAAAGAGGTCGCTGATCTTCGTTTTTTCTATTCCGGACAAATTACTCATTCTTTCAATGAATTCTTCGTTATACTCATTTGTTTTTAAGTGAAAGGACGTCCGTAAATGATCTAGAAAATAAGCGATCTTTTTTTCTGCCATGTTCTTGTGATCTCCTTTCTGATAATATAATGTACCTACAACATCAACGAATTTAAGTGTTGTATTCTTCAATGGTTTCCATATTGGGATAATTCTTTGTTTACGCTTGATCCCTATGATCATGAAAATCAAGAGGGAAATAATAAGCAGGTAATAGGCCGCAAGTAAGGATGGATGACGAAAGATCACATTCAATGGACTCCTGTCAACGAAACGGCCTGCCTTGTAATATTCGTCCCATATTACATCCCGGACCGGCAGGAATGAAAGTGCTTTACATCTGGGATTCACGAAATGATAATTGGTAAAAACCTCTGGTACAGAACAGAAATAAAAATATCCCTTGCCTTCTTTTATCGAAATGAAATTTGGTTTATTGTTTGAGTTCTGGCCAAGGATAACTGTTTTGGCAGTATCAATGGAAGTAAAATAACTGTTTCTGAACGCTTTTGAAAATGTATAATCCTCTTTTGCCTTTAATTTTTTGCTTGTAAAATTTATTTTTGCCGCGGAATTATCAAACACATTTATTGTTCCAGAGTCAGTTTTAAAACCAGGGTCTTCATAAAAAGAGTCCGATACCCTTACTTTAAAATGTGAAGAAAATCCTTCTCCGAATTTGTTTCCCGCGATAAACACGTGATTTCCTTTTCGTGCAAATTTTATAAGCTCATTTATCTCAAGTGTATCTAATGTGATCTGATCATTAATGAGAATATAATTAGTATTCTCAATTTCAGAATCATGAAGCAAAGTGTAAACAGGTAATTCCTTATCAATGATGTTTTTCTGGTTAAATAAGAAAGGCAGCATCTGGTGTAATGCCGAAGTTCCGTAAGGGATCTTATCTTTCTTTACATAAGATGCTTTCCAGCTGATAGGCTTTGGAGCAAGCATTTGTATGGCGATCAATGCGGCAAAGCATAACACCAGAACAATAATGTATTTTCTGTTACTCTTATTCACCGAAATTACTCTCTTTAAATTTCTTTTCCAGTTGATTGTATTTCTCTTCGTCTATCTTAAGATCTCCATACCATACATGATCATACAGCAATGCAAGCTCGTTAAATCGGGAGCTGTGTTTGGAATTGCTTAATTCCATTGAATAGTCGTGATTGGTTTTATCTATCTTCCATTTTATTAGTTCACGGTCACTCAAATCTTTTAAGGTCCTTAAAAATTGTAATCTCGTAGCCCTTCTGAAATCTTTGTTCGCGATTGCTTCTGAAATAAGGGCATCAAAATTTATGAGATGAATATTTTCCTTCAGATCAGAAAATTCCAGATCTGCTTCAGCACTTTTTCCATAGAATAGTGAACGGATATTATTTTTAAGAAGTAGCAGGACAATTATAACGATTGCCGCTATGATGAGAGCATACTCCAATATCCTCAGGCCAATATTCATTCCTTTGGTTTCAAAAAGGTCATCAAGATGCTCGCTTAACCAGTTGGTGAATTTGTCCCACAATGAACGTGGTGCCGGTCCGGTTTTGTCATAGACATAATCTTTCGAGCTGAAAAGTTCATCTTTCTCTTTTCCAGGTAAGGTGCGTACTTCCGTTCCCAGGGAGTCATAAGCCGGTTCCACAGCATTAGTGCTTAGAAGCTTAAGATTAAACAGGAAGGTGCTTAAAAATAAAATAAATAAATACCTGATCTTAATATTGACGGTCAGCATTTTGTTCAGGTTTTTGACCGATGTCATTGATCCTTTCCATTAATCCTGTTCCTTCTTTTTTCTCGTTCAGACTGAAATAATGGAAAGCATTTACAAGATAGAGCAGAGAGTATAAAATAGAAGTACAAAAAGTACAAATGGTTGCTACAATTAAAAATACAATTGAAACCTCTGACTGGTCTCCACGCATTCTGCCGAACATTTCAACCATTTGGTAAATCACCTGAGGAAGAGAAAATACAAATGAGATTACTCCGATTGCAAGTGATGAGCAGATCACGATCACCCATGTCCACCAAAAATTTCCCTTCATCACTGATCTGGTCTTGCCATAAGAATCAAATACATTCTCATTGTCGGTCATCTTCACCATATACACAACCGACAGCTGCCACATCAATGGAGGAAAAAGGATCAGTAAACCTATTACACAAATGAAACCAAGAAGCACAGCGAGCCACGGCAGAGCTGTCCCTATTGCAATGAAGATCCCGACAATTGCTCCAAGGAAAAGAAGGATAAGGAAAGTGAGTGAGAAAAAAACAGAAAGGATATTACCAATGTTGCTGGTTAATCTTTTCGCCACATCATTCAATTGAAAATTTCCATATCCTTTGTCAGTATACTCGATCATAAATGAATATACAACACCTATGATCATAAGGTTAGAAACAATTCCCGCAATGATGAACAGTAAATAATTCCATCCGAATTGTGAAAAGATGTTCTTGTTGCCCGGGTTAGACATTGTTTCAATTGCGTTTGCCTGGTAGAACGCACCCGTAATTGCAGTTATAAGAATGAATGGGCCGGCAAGAAGGATTAAAGATTGTATTAATAATTTATAATTCTGACGTAAGAATTTTATTGAAACATTGAATGTTTCTCCGAAATCGCGGGCTACTCTGTAGTTGATCTTTTCCTGGTTCATAATGCTGTTTTTAATATATCTGTTGTTTGCTGAAATCTTTTGTGAAGACGAATCGGATAGATGATAAAGTACCAGATGATAAATATTAAAGAAGTTGAAATGATCCCCACGCTAAGCGCTAATGGCATTTCGGTATAACGTGTCACGAATCCTTCAAGAAAACCGGCAGCTATAAAAATTGGGACGGTTCCGATCACTATTTTAATTCCTTGTTTTGCTCCTTTTTGAAATGAAACACTGCGTGAATATGTGCCAGGATATAAAATGCTGTTCCCCATTGTAATTCCTGCACATCCTGCAATAATGATCGCAGAGATCTCCAGGGTTCCATGGATCCAGATAACAAGAACTGATTTTAATAACAAGCCTTTAGCATAAAAGAAATATTGAAATGCTCCAAGCATAACACCGTTTGTGAACAGCAGGTACCCTGTCCCTATTGAGAAGCAGAGGCCCGCAACAAAGCACAGAAAAGAAACATAAACATTATTAAATGTGATCGCTAAAAACATATCCACCTGGTTCATGCTTTTATAAACCGCCATCGGATCATTCTTATCGATATTTTCCAGGGTCATGTTTACGTAACTATCGCCCAGGATCAATCTTACAAATGAATCATCGTTAGCTGCAGAAACAATTCCAATAAGCATGGCAACAGCAAAAATTATGAAAGCTGTTAAAAGTTGTCGATGTGAATTGTAAAAAATAAAAGGCAATTCATACTTCCAGAAAACACTTATGCGGTTTCTTTTTTCTTTCTTGTTTTTATAGATCTCCTGGTGAACCCTCGCAGCAACAGAATTCAGGTATTGTGTCGTTTTCGATTTAGGATAATGTGTTTTGGAATAGGAAAGATCATCGGTAAGCTGAATGAAAAGATCAGCCATCAGGTCAGGGTCGGTTGGACCCTTTGTATCAATAAGTGTTTCAAATTGCTGCCATTTGTCAGCATTCTGTTTTAAAAAAGTGATTTCCTTCAATGCCTTTAATTATGATGCAGCTAATGCTTGTAAATTTAGAAAATATTCTCCTTAAAAAGAACAGTTCAGTTCTCATTAAATTATTTAATTTTAGAATCTATAAGAGGCGCAACCCGAATGGATAATATACAGATACAGACTACACAGAATGTGGACATAGAATATGAAGTAGCCAGTATTGGTGATCGTATACTTGCCACACTTCTTGATTATCTTTTCTTTCTTGGTTATATACTTCTTTTGTTTCTTATTGTTAAGCTTGCACCTAGCGTTAACAGCATAAATCAGATCATCCTGCTTATTGGCATCCTTCCGGTTATTTTTTATGATCTTTTGTGCGAAACTTTCATGGAAGGAAGATCTTTCGGGAAAATGATCATGAAAATTAAAGTTGTTAAAGTGGACGGTACTCAGGCTAATTTTGGTGCTTACCTTATCAGATGGCTGTTCAGGATTATTGATACGCGCTTGTTTATGGGCGGACTTGCACTTATAACGATAATGCTGAATGGTAAAGGACAGCGTTTGGGAGATATGGCAGCCGGGACCACAGTGATTAAGCTGAAGCAGAAGGTTAAATTATCCGATACGATCTTAAGTGCGGTTAAGCCGGAATACCATATTGTGTTCAATGAAGTGCAGCGTCTTTCAGATAACGACATCTCAATTATAAAAGAAGTGATCGAGATGAGCAGAAGGACGAATAACAGTGAAGCAATAAAAAAATTATCTGCTAAAACCAAGGAAGTAATGCAGGTCAGCAGCGATCTTCCGGATCATAAATTTCTTATTACTGTGCTTGAGGATTATACTCATTACAACTTCGATAAATAATATAAAAGCAAAGAATATCCTGCTTTTCCTGTCTTTTGTTACCAACCTGTGTTATACGGTAAAAAGCTGTATTCATACGCTATTCACTCATGGAAGCTGAATGAGGATGCCTCATGGGACCTTATTTATAAGACTATTTATAGAGTGGCGGAAACCTACACTAATTATCAGTTTGCTTCTGAAGAAAAGTTCGCATCATTCATCTTTAAAATATTTATCAATTATCTGCGGAATTATTACCGTGATCATAAAACTGAAAAAGCCTTTGAATTCATGGCAATGGATGATGTTGATCTGAGTTCAAAAGAATCAGTCGAGTCGGACGCGAAGGCAAATGTTAAAATGGTAGCATTGAATGAGGTGTTGGAAAAAATGGAAGATTGGGAAAGGATGCTTCTGCTGATGAGAAGTGAAGGGCAGCCGTATTCTGTTATTGCTAAATATATTGATAAACCTGAAAACCAGTTAAAAGTATATTATCAGCGTTTAAAAGAACAATTAACAAAGAAATTAAATGACCGATCATAATTTAACAGACGAAGAAATCCGCAACCTGCTCAAATGGCGCCTACTTGAGCAGGAAAAAGATGACGATTTACTAACCCAAAAACTAACTGACATGGAAGCAAAGCTTGTGTTTGGTAGTGAGGCGCTGCACGTGCCCTCCCTGCAGAAAGAAAATGAATTATTAAAAGGTAACACGTTAAAGAAATACTCTTTTTTAAAATGGTTGTTACCATTGATCGCCATAATTACTATCAGTGTTTTAATTTTAAATAAAGTAAAGAATACAGAAAAAGGAACTGTCCTGAAATTAAACACCACTCAAAGCCTGCCTTTAGCATCGAATTCGTTGCCTGAACAAAAAACAGACGCAGTGGTATTAACGGATTCTGCTTTTACTGATTCAAGAATTACAGGTCTTCGGTCCAATGATACGCTAATTGCAGATACTGTTCATAAAGAAAGCCCGGAAAGATTTACTACCGGTGATCCCGGTATCAGGGTGGATTACAAGGCACGGAAACATGATCCGAAATTTGTAGATACTTATGATGTACCTGTTTTGTCAGAACGTGATAAGGCAATCACCAAAAAGTTTAAAGATAAAATGCTGAAGCAATTAATAAAGAAGGACAAGAATGCATGGAGTCGCATCCCAATGAGTACGGGTACTTTCTATGGAGAAACTGCGTCACTTTATCCTTTTTATATCGCTACTTCAGAAGTAACAAATAACCAGTACAGGACTTTTTTAAATGATCTGATCATGCAGGGAAAGTTTGAAGATTATATTAAAGCGCTACCTGATACCAATAACTGGATCGTTGAAGGAAGGGAATTGTTTTTGAAACTTCAACCCGATACAACTAAGTGGCCCGGAAGTCCTGAAAATACATTTGAGCCAATGAGAAAGAATTATTTCTGGCATCCTGCTTATGATTCTTATCCTGTTGTAAATGTTTCTAGGGAAGCTGCGAAATTGTATTGCGATTGGTTGACGAATGCTGCTAATGAAAAAATAAAGAAAGACAACTCAGAATCAAAATGGAATTCTTTACTTATTAACGATCTCCGTATCCCTGAAGATGTTGAATGGATGATGGCAGCAAAAGGCGGACATGATAATTCAGAATATCCCTGGACTTTGAAAAAGGTCGGTGCTACCAAAGGTCCTCAGAACTCTCATGGTTGTTATCTTGCAAATTTTTGTGTCAGGAATTATAAGCCCGAAGTGCTTTGTCCGAATAATAAATTCCCGGATGCCTATAATTCAGCTGGAACAGTTTCGAGGGACTATACTTTTGTTGCACCTGTGATGAGCTATAATTCAAATGATTATAATTTATTCTGCATGGCCGGCAATGTTGCGGAAATGGTTTGGGTGAAAAAATCAGCCGGTACAAAAGGAGGCAGCTGGAGCAGTGATGCAGACAAAATAAAAATAGAAGCGGAGGATGAATTTAAAGGAATAACTTCAGGTTCAATATATATTGGTTTCAGGCCTGTGTTCAGCGCGAACAAAATAGAAAATTAATTTTTTAGAGATCGTCTTTATGTTGGAAGACGATCTCTATTCTTTTTTTAATGGTGCTGCAAGTGGAGGATGATCCTTAACATACTGATTCACTCTCCACATCATTATTGTTGCAAATATCATAGAAGCAATCACAACCAATCCAAGGGTAGGATAATTGTGAAGTTCGCCTGAGGGAGTTTGTAAAACGATGATTCCTGCGATTGCTGCAGCAACACCTCCGGAGATCTGCTGGATAGCTGAATTGATTGCCATAAA
>JAJTCJ010000055.1 GCA_021323165.1 Bacteroidota bacterium
TTTTTGTAAAATTTGTTTTGTATTATATCGATTTTTTCCTTTATTTTAGGGATGTTTTACACACCCTGATCATTTGTGCGGTTCAAAAAGATTTACATACACATTTTCCTTTTTTGCATTTGCCTGACCGCAAAGGCTCAATTACTCAATTTTACGAATTATTCGATCGATGACGGACTGCCGCAGTCCCAGATCATTGATCTCATGCAGGATCATAACGGAAACATGTGGTTTGCCACCAATGGGGGCGGAGTAAGCTGTTTTGACGGGATGAAATTTTCTAATTACAGCACACGTGACGGACTAAAGAATAATCGCGTTAACGCTGTTTTTGAATATGATCAGCAGAACATATTTATAGGCACAACCAAAGGCCTGTGTAAATTCAACAATAAAAAGATCGAGCAGTTTAAAGATCCGCTTATTAATGAAAAACCTATCTATACTTTTTTCAAGCACAGTGATGGCAATTGCTGGATTGGCACTGGTTCTGGGATCATTTTGTATGATGGAAAAAAATTCAGTGAATTTCCCCGCAACGATTCTATCGGAAATTACCAAGTATGGGCGATCAAGCAGGATAAAATGGGCAATACCTGGATAGGTACAATGCTTAACGGTGTTTTTTGTTATGATGGAAAAGTAATGAAACACTTTTCATCTAAGGACGGACTTCTGGATCTTAAGATCCGTGACATTCTGATTAATGGAGATAAAGTATGGGTAACTACTTACCGTGGAATACATGAATATGATGGTGCAAAGGCTTACACAGGTGATCAGTCTTTTCGCCTTGTAACCGATAAAAAATTCGAAACTGTTTATAAATTATATAAAGATTCATTAGGTAATATCTGGGCAGGTACTGCTAAAGGGGTCTTAAAGATCACGTATGGCAAGATGCGTACGATCACAAAAGCCAATGGTTTATGTGGCAATCTCGTGGATGCTATCACTCAGGACAGGGAAGGTAATATGTGGTTTGGTTCTTTTGCCGGAGGAGTGAGTAAATATCAGAATGATCTGTTCACTAATTTTAATGAAGATCATGGGTTGGCTCATAATACTGTGATGTCAATCTTTAAAGACAGTAAGGATAACTTTTGGATCGGTACATGGGGCGGAGGAGTTTCTAAATTCAATTATAATGATTGCATAGAAAGTGATACTGCTGTTTTTATTAATTACTCTCAAAAAGACGGACTCGTTTATAATAATGTCTGGTCAATCACAGAAGATAAAAAGGGAAATATCTGGCTGGGTACATCTGCAGGAGGAATTAGTGTGTTTGACGGAAAAAAATTTAAAAATTATAGTCTGAAAGATGGACTTCAGGGTTTAAGGATACCATCGCTTCTGACCGACAGGAAGGGAAATGTATGGATCGCTCATGAGAACGGTGTAGATATGTTTGATGGTCAAACTTTCACTCATTATGGTGCAAAGAATGGTTTATCTCCGATGGGTGTTAATGCTATCTTCCAAGATAATTTCGGAGATTTCTGGTTTGGTTCAGTAGATAAGATCACCAAATACGATGGAAAAAAATTTACTTCAATAACCCGTCCGGAAGGTTTTCCAAGAATAAGAAACCTTGTTCGTGATCATCTTGGCTATATCTGGATCAGTACTGATTTCGGAGTTGCTGTTTATAACGGTAAAAAATTTATTACGATCAATGAATTGAATGGCCTTAGTTCTAATACTGTTTACTATGTGAATGCGGATGACAACGGCAATCTTTGGATCGGGACAAACAATGGTATCGACAGATTAGATATCAATACATATGTGAATCAGAAGGAAGTCAAGCTGAAGCATTACGGAAAAGAAGAAGGGTTTATTGGGTTGGAATGTAACCAGAATGCTTTTTATCGTGATGTTGATGGAAAACTTTGGATAGGCACTATTGATGGAGTAACTATTTATAATCCTGATCATGAATATAAAAACAAGATCCCTCCTCAAACTCAGATCACCAATATCCGTTTGTTCCTTGAAACTGTGGATCTGAAAAAATACTCTGACAGTATAAGAAATGGACTGCCTGTAAATCTTGTTTTGCCTTACGATAAAAACCACATTACATTTGATTTTGTTGGGGTATCCCAAACTATTCCTGACAAGGTGAGATATCGTTTCATGCTTCAGAATTTTGATGCAGACTGGCTCCCTGAAGGAAAATCCACAAGCACAACCTATTCAAATCTTCCTCCGGGAAAATATACATTCATGCTGAAGGCTTCTAACAGTGATGGTGTGTGGAATGAAAACCCTGTAACATATTCTTTTGAGATCGTACCTCCGTTATGGAAACGACCATGGTTTTATATCATAGCAATCCTGATTGGTATTTCATCTATTTATGCTTTTATAAAATTCAGAGAACAGAGTTTGCAGAGAAGTCGTTACAGATTGAAGCAGGAGGTGGAAATAAGAACAAAAGAATTGCAGGAAGAAAAAGAAAAACTACAGGTTGCTTATTCGGAGATAGATGAAAAGAATAAAGATATCACCGATAGTATTCATTATGCAAAAAGGATTCAGGAAGCCATATTGCCTTCAGATTCTAACATCAAACAACTTCTGCCTGATTCATTTGTATTTTATAAACCTAAGGATATTGTCAGCGGAGATTTTTACTGGCTTGAACAATGGGGACCGCAAACACTTATTGCTGCAGTAGATTGCACGGGACATGGAGTTCCGGGTGCCTTTATGAGTATTGTTGCTCATAATATTTTAACTCAGGCTGTAAATGTTCTTGGACTTTCAAAACCTGCATTGATCCTTAATGAAACAAATACGCAGTTATCCCGGAAATTAAATCAGGATCCTGAAGAAGCTACTGTTCGTGATGGAATGGACATAGCTCTGTGCGCGATCAATTATAAAAAATCAACAATGGAATTTGCAGGAGCAAACAATCCGTTGTGGCTTATCAGAAATGATCAGATCATAGAGATCAATGGAGATAAATTTCCAATTGGTGCATTTGTAGGAGAGGAGCTTCAGAAATTTACAAATCATGAATGGGAAATTCAGAAGGGTGATTGTATTTACATATTCACAGACGGATATGCTGATCAGTTTGGCGGACCTAAAGGGAAAAAGTTCAAGTATAAGCAGTTTCATGAGCTTTTACTTAAGATCCATTCTAAACCAATGTGGGAGCAAAAGGAGATATTACAACGAGTAAATGAAGAGTGGCAGGGAGAATTAGAACAGGTAGATGACGTATTGATCATTGGGATAAGGATTTGATAAATAGCATGAAAAAATTTTACACCTCGATAGTTTTATTTTTTATTTCCCTGTCAATTAGTGCTCAGTCGCCTGTTGTTGATAGTCTCAAGAGGATCATTAATTCAAATTCTCCCGATACTTTAAAAATGCATGCTTATTATGAGCTTGCTTACGAATATCTCAGTATCGATCTTGATTCAGCGCAATATTTTGCGGAAACAGATATTAAAAAATATGGCAACAATAAAAATAAATTACTTGTAAGTGATGCATATGCTGCACTTGGGACTGTCTTCGGATATAAGCGTGATTTTGAGAACAGCCTTTTGAATTATAAAAAGGGTCTTGAATATCTAAAGCAGACCAATAATAAAGAAGCGATTGCGAAATCCCATTTCAATATCGGATTGGTTTATTATTACACTTCGAAATATGAATTAGCTGCTGAAGAATACGTTCAATCTCTTAAGCTGCTGGAAGAAATAAAAGATAGAAAAACATTACCTACTATTTATAGTGGCTTAGGCGGGATCTATAAAGACATGCAAAGTTATGATGAAGCCATGCGTTACTATCAGAAAGCAATGCAGATGTGTGTGGAGAATAAGGATTCCATGGGTATTGCATCGGGGTATAATAATATAGGAACTGTTCTTGATTTTCAGGGGAAGCTGAATGAAGCACTTGAATATTATAAAAAAGCATTTGATCTTAAGATAAGAATAAATTTTCCGCGCGGACTTGCAAGCACAATGAATAATATGGGTATCATTTATTCAAAGCAAAAAAAATATGATGAAGCCTTAGCGTGTTTCACAAAAGCCCTTAGCTATTCCGGCCCTAATCAGGATAAGATTAGTCAAACTGTTTCCTACGATGGAATGGGTATGGTGTATTACGAAAAGAAAAATTTTTCCCTCGCTCTTTCTTATCTTGAAAAAAGCCTGGCACTTTCAAGAGAAACAGGATCTAAAATGGATCTGTTGAGTATTTATGAAAAGCTCGCTTTATGTTATGCCGCACAAGGAAACTATGTGAAAGCATTTAACATTCAACAGCTTTTAATTAAAACTAAGGACTCTGTTCTTACAGCGGAAAGCAGTCTGCAGGTAAATGAAATGACAGCCAAGTATGAGAGCGAAAAAAAACAACTTCAGATCGAAAATCTTAATAAGGACAATGCGCTTAAATCGGTTGAACTAAATAAAAAAGAATTACAGGTAAGACAACAAACGCAGCAAATGATCTTCTTCGCGATCGCATTATTGTTAGTGTCTCTTCTTGCGGCATTTATATTCAGAAGCTATAAACAAAAGCAACAATCAAATGAAATTATTTCTGCTCAAAAAGCTGAAGTTGAACTGCAGCGTGATCTTGTTCAGACAAAAAGTAAGGAAATAACAGATTCTATATTTTATGCAAGAAGAATCCAGCATGCATTGTTTGCTTCAGATTCAATTTTAAAGAAACATCTCCCTGAATATTTTGTTTTGAATATGCCGAAGGATATTGTAAGCGGTGATTTTTATTGGGCTGCAGCTGTTGAATCGGGAGAACGAGAATCTTTTTATTTTTCAGTTGCTGATTGTACCGGACATGGTGTTCCCGGAGCATTTATGAGTTTGTTGAATATCTCGTTTCTTAATCAGGCTGTTATTGAGAAAAAGATACAATCTCCTGAAATAATATTCGAACATGTCCGCGAGCAGATCATAACATCATTAAACCCAGTAGGATCAGAAGTTGAAAGCAAAGACGGGATGGATGCAACCATCTGTTTGTTTGACTTTAAAGGCATGTGGCTGAGATTTTCCTGCGCTAATAATCCTCTTTGGCTTGTTCGTGATAATGTGATCAAGGAATTTGCAGCAGATAAAATACCTGTTGGAATGTATCATGGCGATCAAAAACCATTTACTAAACAAACCCTTGGATTGAGAAAAGGTGATATGATTTACATGTTCACAGATGGATATGCTGATCAGTTCGGAGGAACCAAAGGGAAGAAATTCAAATACAAACAGTTTCAACAGCTTCTTTTGGCGAATCATAAATTACCGATGCAGGATCAAAAGAAAGTTCTTGAGTCTACTCTCAATGAATGGCGGGGTAATCTTGAACAGGTGGATGATATATTAGTTGTAGGAATCAGAGTATAGAAATTACATATTCATGTTTCAGAAGATTACATATTTAAAGATAAATAATGGAAGGAATTTAATTTCTATTCTTGCTTTCTTAGTTTTATTTCTTTCTTCCAATGCTCAAAATCCTAAAATCGATTCCCTGGAAACATTATTAAAAACAAATATGCCGGACACTAGCCGTGTTATTGTTTTTAATGATCTGAGCCGTGCATACATGCAGAAGTCGATCGATAAAGGATTTGATTATGCTGAAAAGGCAAAAGAACTTGCAGAGAAAATTGATTTCCCAAAAGGCCTTGCAAATGCATATAACAATACAGGAGTATTATATTGGCAGCATGGAGATTATCCGGCCGGACTTGAAAATTTCGATAAAGCATTAAAGGTTTTTCAGGGAATTAGTGATAAACATGGAATGGCAAAGTGTTATGGAAATATGGGTTTGCTGCACCGGGCACAAGGTCACTTTGCTGTCGCTCTTGATTTTCAGTTCAAATCATTAAAACTGCGTGAAGAGTTAAATGATAAAGATGGAATTGCTAAAAGTTACAGCGCTATAGGAAATATTTATGATTCTGAATTACGGTATGATCTTGCGATTGATTATCATAAAAAAGCATCGGATATATGGGCAGCTTTGGGCAGCAGAAAGGGAGTTGCAACAAGTTTAGTGAACATTGGCAATGCTTACTGGGAGCAAAAAAATGATTCAGCAGCATTGGATTATTATCTGAAAGCATTAGCAATCTTTATGCTTCTTGATGATCAGATGGGCGTTTCTACATGCTATATGAACCTGGGGATGATCTATGATAAACAAAAGAAATATTCCCTTGCACTAGATTATAATACTAAAGCATTAAAAACAAAGGAGTCACTTAAGGACGACAGCGGTATCTCCATCTGTTATAATAACATTGCAGGTGTATTGCTTAATATGAACCGCTTCGATGAAGCAATTGTGTATCTGAACAAGTCGCTTGAACTGTGTAAGAAGATGGATAGAAAAGAAGGTATCAAAGCTGCTTATAATACATTGGCCTCAGCGTATGCTGATAGAAACGACTTTAAAAAAGCTTATCATTATAAAGAACTTTATTCCGATATAAAGGATTCACTCTTTAATGATAACAGTTCAAAGCAAATTGCTGAGATGCAGAGTAAATATGAAAGTGAGAAGAAGCAGAATGAGATTGAAATGCTGACAAAGAATGGTGAGATAAAAGAGCTGCAGTTGAATAAAAATAAGTTGTGGATGCTGATGCTTTGTGTAGCTGCTCTTTTGATCCTTGCGCTTGCTGGTCTTTTTTATGTAAGATGGCAGATGAAGCAAAGATCTCACAAGCTTCTTGAACATCAGAATAATGAAATTACTCTTCAGAAAAAAGAAATAACGGATAGTATTAATTATGCAAAAAGAATTCAGGAATCTATACTTCCTCCTGAAGATGTGTGGTCCGCTATTCTGCCTGATAGTTTTATTTTTTACCGGCCAAAGGATATTGTCAGCGGTGATTTTTATTGGATAGAACAGAAAGGTGATGTTGTTTGCTTCGCTGCTGTTGACTGCACAGGGCATGGAGTTCCAGGCGCACTGATGAGTGTTGTAGGTTTTAATCTTTTGACCCAGGCAATTAATGAAGTGAATCTCGTGAAACCTTCAGAGATCTTAAAACATCTTGATGCCGGTGTAACTAAAACTCTCCGTCAGTCAGAAGAAGGCAAAGGAGTGAAAGATGGAATGGATCTATCTATTTGTTCATTGAACAGGAAAACACTTCAGCTTGAATATGCCGGAGCATTCAATTCTTTATACTATATAAGTGATGGAATTTTAACAGAGATCAAAGCAGATAAATTTCCTATAGGCGTTAATACAGATGGTAAGGTAGATAATTACACGAACCATGTTGTTCAATTGAAAAAAGGCGATTGTGTTTATTTATACAGTGATGGTTATGCTGATCAGTTTGGCGGACCTAAAGGAAAGAAGTTTAAATACAATCAGTTGAAGGAAATGCTTTGTATGGTTTCTGTTCTGCCTATCGATCAGCAACGAAGCAGGTTGGAAGCAGCATTTGATGAGTGGAAAGGCGGCCTTGAACAGATCGATGATGTTTTAATTATCGGTGTGCGTGTTTAGTTTTTTTTACCGTACTTATTAATATAACTATTAAATAGAATATAAGAATTAAAATTGTTCTATCCTAAATGTTTCTTTTTTTCTTTTTAGTGTATCATCTATACATTATATATATACATCCATTCTTTTCTGTCATTCATAGCAATTTAACATTGTTTCTGTAACCCTTGTTTTTATTGGGCGTTAAAGCAGGTAGTTCTTAATTTATTGTTTAACACTTTTTAGAAACAGGAGGTTGTCATGATTACGCAACTTACACGAAGAGCTTTCTTCTGGATCAGTTTCATTGTAATGTTCATTCAATCACAAAATGAAGCATTTGCATCACATGCCCAAAGCGCTGATATAACATACCAATGCCTTGGTGGAAACCAATACCAGATCTCACTCTCCTTTTACCGCGACTGCGCGGGAGTAGCAGCTCCAACTACAGCCACGATAAATATATCTTCCGCATCGTGCGGACAAAATTTAACACTTACGTTAAATCCTATACCGGGGACAGGAATAGATGTTACGCCCATTTGTGCTCAGATGACCACTGAATGTGCGGGTGGGACTTATCCAGGTGTTCAGGAATTTAAATACGAAGGAATTATTACATTGCCCATGCAATGTACCGATTGGACATTCAGCTTTACTCTTTGCTGCAGAAATGCATCAATAAATACAATATTGAATCCTTCAGCAGAAAGTATTTATGTAGAAGCCGTTCTGAACAATTTAAATTTTCCCTGCAACAGCTCTCCAAGTTTTTCAAACCCCCCAATCCCGTTTGTTTGTATAGGCCAGCCATATTGCTTTAACAATGGTTCTGCTGATACCGATGGAGACTCGATATCATATACATTGATTGCTCCGCGAACAGGTCCGGCTACAGCTGTAACATACAATGCGCCTTATTCTGCTTCACAACCATTATTGTCATCTCCCTCCGTTACTTTTGATAGTGAGACCGGTGATATGTGTATGTGGCCTTCGCAATTTGAGGTTACAGTATTTGCAATTCTTGTTGAAGAATGGAGGAACGGAGTTCTTATAGGTTCCGTAATGAGAGATATCCAGCTTAGAACTGTCAACTGTACTAATAGTAATCCTTATGTCAATGGAATTAATAATACGAATCAATTCGCAATATCAGGTTGTGTAGGCTCTGCTATAAATTTTAATATTCCTTCATTTGATGCAGATGCTTCTCAAAATGTATCAATCCACTGGAACAATGCTATAAACGGAGCTTCGTTCGTAAGTTCCGGAGGGTCACGTCCTACAGGTTCATTTTCATGGACACCTGCTATTGCAGATGTAAGTTCATCAGGACATTGTTTCACTGTAACTGTGCGTGATGATAATTGTCCGTATAACGGATCTCAAACATATGCATTTTGTGTTTTTGTCTCTCAGCTTGCTGTTAATACAACTTCAACTCCATCCAATTGCGGTGCATCAAACGGGACAGCTACTGTGCAGGTTACTTCAGGAACAGGACCTTATTCCTATAACTGGATTGGTGGAGGCTCGGTTGCTACTCAGAATGGTTTAAATGCGGGAACATATACTGTGAATGTATCAGATGGTGGCTGCGTTGTTTCAGCAACAGCAATAGTTAGTACCGGTTCAGCTCCCGGAAATTTAGTTATGGATTCTTCCAACGTTTCCTGTTTCGGGATAAGTAATGGTACCGCTACAGCCAATGTGAACGGTGGCCAGGCACCATTTACTTATTTATGGTCGAACGGAGCTGTTACATCAATTATCACCGGTTTGCAGCCTGGCACATATAGTGTTACCATCACAACAGCAGACGGTTGTACAGCAAGTTCTTCTGTGTCGATTTCTGAACCGCCTTCTCCGCTTACAATTGTTTCATCGAGTACCAACAATATATGCAATGGTTCCGCAACAGGTTCTGCAATTGTACTTGCGAGTGGGGGTACCGGAGCATATACTTACACCTGGTCGATGGGCGGATCTTATAACGGTCCAACTGCATCAAATCTTTCTGCAGGGGTTTATTCTGTAACAGTCAGCGATGATAATAGTTGTACGGCTTCTGCAAATTTCACTATAACAGAGCCTCCTGCACTTATAACAAATGCGATGATCGTTCATAACGTATCTTGCAATGGCTTAAATAACGGAGTCGCAACGGTTGGTGCTTCAGGTGGAACAGGTGTTTACACCTACATGTGGAATTCAAATCCGGTTCAATATGTCCAGACTGCTTCAGGACTTACACCCGGCAATTACCATGTAACAGTTACCGATGCGAACAATTGTATTTCTGTTTCTGGTTTAACTATTACAGAACCTGCTCCATTAGTATTAGCAACGGCAGCGTTCCCAGTAACATGTCATGGAGGATGTGATGGACAGACTGTTGTAATTCCTTCCGGAGGTTCACCCGGTTATTCATATCAATGGTTGCCGAATGGAGGTACTGGAGCCAGCGCAACAGGTTTGTGTCCGGGTACATATTCGATTAGTGTTTTTGATGATAATGGTTGTAATGCAATTACAATGCTCTCTGTTACACAACCTGCACCTATTACTCTTGCTGCGAGTGGAAGCACAACAATCTGTCTTGGTCAAAATACAAACATTTCTGCAAGTGCAAATGGTGGAACCGGAGCTTATATTTATCAATGGGCTGGAGTGGGGAATGGTGCTGTGCAGACAGTTAGTCCGCATACAAGCACAACATACAGTGTTACGGTAAATGATGCGAATGGTTGTTCCGGCCCGACTTCTACAGTATCAATTCAGGTTACTTCTTTAACAGCCGCAAACTTACTGGTAAGTCCACCGGCAGTTATTTGTGTTGGAAGTAATGCAAGTGTTTCTTCTTCCGTTATCGGAAATACTGGTCCTGTAACAATTAACTGGAATGCTGGATTAGGAAACGGAAATGGACCATTCACAGTTTCTCCAACCGTAAATACAACTTATATAGTAACGGTTACTGATGCATGTGGAACATTTGTAACAGGATCGGTTCCTGTGATTGTGAATCCACTTCCGCAAGTTGCTCTTACTCCGCAATCATTAAGTGCCTGTAATGAAGCTACTCTTCATTTTACAGAAAATACAGGGACAAATAATGGTTCAAATTTTTACTGGGACTTTGGTGACGGATATGCTTCAGCTCATACCATGCCATCACATACCTATATAAGCTCAGGAATGTTTACTGTAACATTAACTGTGACTTCTTTGTCGGGCTGCAAAAATTCAGCTTCTGCAATTTGTAATGTTACTGTGTATAAACCTTCGGTAGCGGACTTTTCTGCTGAAGCAATTGACGGGACAACACTCAGTCCAACATATAGGTTCAACAATTTGTCACTCAATGCTGTATCGTATGCATGGACATTTGGTGACGGCAGTGGGTCCACAGCGTCCTCGCCACAACATACATACACTTCAAAAGGCGAATATATGATAACTCTTATAACTGAAAGCAATGGCGGATGTATGGATACATTACAAAAGCGTGTAGAGATAAAACCAGTGTTCACAATTTATATTCCCAATGCCTTTACTCCGGATGGAGATAATACAAATGATTTTTTTACTGCGAAAGGAGAGGAGATCACAGAATTTAACATGATGATCTTTAATCGTTGGGGAGAAATGATCTTTCAGACTAATGATATTCAGAAAGGTTGGGATGGTTCAGCAAAAAACAGCAGCAGTGTTGCTCAAGACGGAGTATATGTTTATAAGATCATGGTACGTGATTATGAAGCGGCATCACATAATTTTACGGGTCATGTAACACTGTTAGCACAGCAATAATCCTTACTTAAATTTCAAGATCCCAATGCAACCGCATTGGGATCTTTTTGTTTTGTCATTCTGAGTAAAGTCGAAGAATCTTTTTCAAGAGGAATTGAATTAAACTAAAAGAGGGTAATTAAAATTTTAGTGTTGCTTAGTATTCTTCATGCCTTCCTTGCTCCGCTGAAGCTTCGCGAAGGCGAGAGTGGTAAATCTAAATTTTCCCTGCCAGCCTACTCTTCGGAAAAATACTCTTTACGATCTCGCCATAATAGATCAATAATTTAAATGCATAAGTAGGAGAAGTGAAATTTTTGTTCAGGTGTTTATCACTCGTGATCATAAAACGATAACCTACATCAGCTCCAATACCTACCCATTTTACAATTTTGTATTCAACAGAAACAGCGGGTTCATAAATAAAATTAAATGCATCAACAGTTTTGATCTTCTTATCAAGAACCATGTGAGTATAATAACTTTTTCCGACACCTATTTGAAGTGGCATGCTTAGCTGCCAGTGTTTGTTAGTGTAAAACACATATTCC
This sequence comes from Bacteroidota bacterium, assembly GCA_021323165.1. Classification (GTDB taxonomy): domain Bacteria; phylum Bacteroidota; class Bacteroidia; order 2-12-FULL-35-15; family 2-12-FULL-35-15; genus 2-12-FULL-35-15. The sequence goes on from JAJTCJ010000055.1 coordinate 11,865, forward strand.
GTATATGCAGATATATACCACATGTGAAGTCGTGCAATAACCGGATATGAAGTTCCATCATTATCCTGCAGATAGATCGTATTATCAAAACCGTTCTTTTGTGTATACAATTGATTATATCCAATCCCGAAGCTCAGTCGTTTTCCGTAAACGATTCCCAGCTTCGCACCGAATATTTTGGCTCTGCTGTTCTCAATGAATGAATTTCTCCCATCAAGCTTAGCGAATAATTGTGGTTTTTGTTTCAGGCACTTTTGGATGGTGTCCAGTGTGGGTTGTGCACGAAGTAAAATGCCTGCGTGAAGTAAAAGAAAAGTGATATATAGTAGTTTGCGCACAGTACAAAGATACTGACTTTTGAATGGAACGCAGATCATTATGATCCTTATGATTAAAAATGATTATGATGGTCTTTGACCAGTTATGATAAAATATGATCTGAAAGTTGGATGACTTGGTCAGAATTTTTCGACTTTTGACTTGGATGTTTATTCCGGAGTCGCGAGTGAGGATTAGCTGGACGCGATGCCGTGTCGTGGTGAACAGAATTTTACAAGAAATCTTAGAAGGAGCTTTAGTTCTCCTTCTTTAGATTTTTAGTAAAATTCTGAGAGGAGCGGAGCAATCGTCCGGCCTTGATTTTTTGTTTCTTTTTCATTAAGGAAAAAAAAGTAAGAGAATTTACGTTAGTTTGTCTATTGCTTCACAAACTTCTCCACCCATCTTCTCCCATATGTATCTGTTACACTAACAAAATATACTCCTTCAGCCAATTGAGAAATATCAATTGTAGAATTCCTTATTTGAACATTCTGATCTTCACCTAAAATATTAAATACAGTTATCTGCAAGTTGGAAATTTCGAAAGCTGAAATCTGCAAGTTGATTTCCTTATTTGCGGGGTTCGGATACAAGGTTAATATGCCATCTGAAATCTCAAGTTCGTTTAACCCTACACTGCAATTGATTATTGGACAGCCAAATTCGTCAACTTTAACAACCCATGCATCTTGTCCGGTTAAATTCCCGGACCCAACCATAATGAATCCATTGTCGCTTGTATGTTTTAGATCGAAGATGTAGTTATTCCCACTTGGATTAAGATAGTAATGTCTTAGCCACTTTTGATTTCCTATGCTGTCTGTTTTGATCAACAAGCCATTATTATATGCTCCCAATAAGGATTGGCCAGCTATAACAATGCTCCCGTCTGCTAAAATTACCGGAATTGTATAAAATTGCTGATCGCCCCATGTTCCATATGTTTTCTCCCAGATTATTGTTGTTCCCGAAGAATTTATTTTTGCCATATATGCTTGGTAGGATAAGCCTGTAATTAATTTTGATCCTACCACTAGATAGGTGCTGTCTTGTAATTGTTTTATAAAGCCAGTTCCAGCAGAGCCATACATTTGTTTTAACCATTGGAAATTTCCGTTTGAATCAGTTTTTAATAAAAATAATTCACTGTTTCTTATTCCGGACATAATAAAGCCACCATCAAGAGTCATCTGGCCCGATACACAATCTTCGGGAGAAGATGTCAGGAAATTCTTTTGCCAAAGTTGATCTCCATTTTTATCTGTTTTAATCATGTAGAAATCTGAAGCAGGTCCTGCACTATAGCTTTGCGTGCATCCCATTAATACAAATCCACTATCTGGTGTTTGACAAACAATATTAGCATTATCAAAATTTACTCCACCATACTTTTTCATCCATAAAGTGTCACCGAATTCATTTAGTTTAATCAATAAGGCGTCTGGTTTATTTGAAACATTTGGATTTATAAAAGAGCCGCATTGAACAAAATTCCCATCCAAACACTTGATTAGTGATCCAGATGCTCCTCCATATAATGCACAGTCTGTTTGAGGATATTTTTTAGTTAGTATAGTATCTCCAAATTGATTGATACGAATAAAATGGATGGCTCCATAATCAGGAAGATATTTGTGTCCGGATATTAGAAAATCTCCATTACTTAGTTCGATGCAGGAGCGCGCTTCATTCGAAGTCGCTGTATTTCCATAATCATATTTTCTGTTAAAATATGTTTGGGCATAAACATCAACTATACAGAAATTAAAAAGGATTAACAGATATTTAATTGACCTCATTTGATTCTTTATTGCAATTTAGTTCAATTAGTTCTGAGAATCAACAAAAACAAAAATCCCCGTTCTTCCGAACAGGGATTTTGTTTGTTTTTTACTTTCGTTAGATCCTGAATCAAGTTCAGGATGACGTGTGCTAATGATGTCCGCCACCATCCACTTCGCCTTCAGCTAATGGAACAGTTTGGGGAACGTAATCAAGTTCTTGTCCAGGCTTACTGTAATCGTAAGGCCAACGGTGAACTACAGGAAGTGGTCCTGGCCAGTTACCATGTGTATTTGCCATTGGAGTTGTCCACTCAAGTGTATTCGAATGCCAAGGATTCGCAACAGATTTAGGTCCGCGGAACATTGAATAGAAGAAGTTGAATAAGAAGATGATCTGTGCCAGTCCGCCTAATATTGCGAAGCAAGTGATCAGGATATTGATGTCAACTAAGTTATCGAACATCGGGAATGCCGTGTTTGAATAATATCTACGCGGAACACCTGCAAGTCCTAAGAAGTGCATTGGGAAGAATACTCCGTATGCCGAGATGAATGTTAACCAGAAGTGAACATATCCAAGTTTCTTGTTCATGTGGCGAAGGAACATTTTCGGGAACCAGTGATAAACACCCGCTAACATTCCAAGGATCGCAGACACACCCATTACAATGTGGAAGTGGGCTACAACGAAGTAAGTATCGTGGATAGGAATATCAAGTGCAGAATCTGCAAGGATGATACCGGTTAAACCACCGGAGATGAATGTAGAAACCAATCCGATAGCGAATAACATTGCCGGTGTGAAACGGATGTTACCTTTCCATAATGTTGTGATGTAGTTGAACGCTTTTACAGCAGATGGAATAGCGATCAATAATGTTGTGAACACGAATACAGATCCTAAGAACGGATTCATACCTGTAATGAACATGTGGTGACCCCAAACGATGAAGGAAAGGAATCCGATCGCCATGATAGAACCAATCATCGCACGGTAACCGAAGATAGGCTTACGTGCATTAACTGAAATGATCTCCGAAGTTAAACCCAATGCAGGAAGAATGATGATATAAACCTCCGGGTGACCAAGGAACCAGAACAAGTGCTGGTAAAGAATTGGTGAACCACCTGTTTGCTCTAATGCCTGTCCTCCGATATAGATATCAGAAAGGTAAAATGATGTTCCGAAACTTCTGTCGAAGATCAGAAGCAATGCTGCTGATAATAGAACAGGGAAAGAAAGAACACCAAGGATTGCTGTAACAAAGAATGCCCATATAGTAAGTGGCAAACGTGTCATAGTCATACCTTTTGTACGAAGGTTAAGAATGGTAATGATGTAGTTAAGACCACCAAGTAATGAAGAAACGATGAAAGCAGTCATAGATAATAACCAGAAGGTCATACCAAGCTTCGATCCGTCCATTGCCTGAGGTAATGCACTTAATGGAGGGTAAACCGTCCATCCGCCTGATGCAGGGCCTGTTTCAATAAAGAAAGAAGCCATCATAATAACACTTGAAAGGAAGAAGAACCAGTATGAAAGCATGTTCAGGAATCCTGATGCCATATCGCGTGCACCGATCTGGTAAGGAATTAAAAGGTTACTGAACGTACCGCTCAGTCCGCCTGTTAAAACCATGAACACCATCACTGTACCGTGAATGGTAACAAGGGCCATATACATACCAGGTTCAAGAATTCCGTCTTTCCCCCATTTATCACCAAGGATCCAGTTAATGATAGCGAATTTTTCTTCCGGCCATGCTAACTGC